>JAUQPF010000049.1 GCA_030550535.1 Candidatus Bipolaricaulota bacterium | reverse complement strand
GGGGCCGCGTACGCGGCCCCCCTTTCCCTGACCAAGGAGGTCTTTCGCTACGGGTCGGCCTTGACCGTGGGCGGCCGGTTCACGGGAAGCACGGTGATCACCACCTGGTCCTCGGCCACCGCGCCGCACGCGTCCACCACCCGCAGGGTGGCGATCACCCGCAGCGGCTGGCAGCCCGTCACCTCGGGCGCCACGAACACCGGGCTGAGGGTGTCCGCGCCCAGGAGCTTCCCCGCGGTCACCGTCCAGAAGATCTGGATCGGGTCGCCGTCGGGGTCACCCGCCCGCCCGAGGAGGAGGATTTGGCCGCAGGCGGGAACGCTCACGTCCGGGCCAGCATCGGCCCAAGGGGCACGGTTCACGTTGCGCACGAAGATCCGCACGGTGTCCCTGGCCTCCGCGCCGCACACGTCGCGCACCACCAGCACAAGCTCCACGATCTCGCCCTCGCACTTGTCCGTGAGGGGCGCGGTGTACACGGGGGTCAGGCTCTGCGGGTCATCCAGGGTGCCGCGGCCGCAGGGCACAATCCAGGTCACGAAGATGTCGTCGCCGTCGGGGTCGCAAGCCCAGCCCTTAAGCCTCACCCTTTGCCCTTCGTCCACGGTGAGGTCCGGCCCGGCGTACACCGCCGGCGGGTTGTTCTTGCGCACCACGTGCAGAAGGAGGGTGTCCTCGCCTCTCCCGCCGCAGCAATCCTCGGCCACCACAGTGATGGGGATGATCTCGCCCGCGCAGTCCCGCACCCGCGGGGCAAAGTAGGTGGTCACCGCCGCATGGGGATCGGAGAACTGCCCTTTGGGCGCAAGCCACGTGATCTTCACCGGGTCCCCATCGGGGTCATAGACCTCGGCGCGGAGGACGATGCTCCCCCCTTCCTCCACGGTTTTCACGGGCGTCACCTTGCAGACGGGTCCGGGACCGGTGGGCGCGGGCTTCGGGGCCGGCGGGGCCGTCACGGGCGGCGGGCAAGGAGCCGGGCAGGGCGCGCACGTCCCCTCGTCGTAGAGGAAGTTCTGGCCGGGGCCGCCGTCGAGGAGGTTGCACCCCGGCCCGCCAAAGAGCACGTCGCAGCCCGGCCCGCCGAAGAGCTGGTCGTTCCCGGCCTCGCCCTCCAGACGGTCATCGCCCTCCTCCCCATAGAGGAAGTCGTCCCCAGGCCCTCCGAAGAGGAGGTCGTTCCCCGGCCCACCGAGGATGAGGTCGCAGCCCGGCCCGCCCTGGATGAGGTCGTCCCCCGGGCCTCCGATGAGGAGATCGTTGCCCTCAAATCCGAAGATCCGGTCGTTCCCGCCCAAGCCGAGGATGAGGTCGTTCCCTGGGGTCCCGAAGAGCACGTCGTCGCCCTCCGTTCCCACGATGACCCTATCCGGAGGGTTGGCGGAGAGGAAGGTGAGGATCACGTCCCACATGGGGTCCACGCAGGGCTTGTAGGGGAGGTGTTTGAGGAGGAGGGCCACGATTTCCGGGGCCACGCGGTACTTCGCTAAGCAGGCGGGGATTTCCACCGGCGGCTTGGCCTCCACCACCTCGATGAGGAGCCTGGGAAGGGCCGCGGCGTCCTCGGCGAGCACGAACTTCCCGCCGCACTTCTCCGCCAGGGCCCGCAGGGACGCCTGGGCCGGCGCCCCCAGGGCGATCCCCACCACGTCCAGAACGTAGCCGCTGCGGCAGAGGTTCGTGGCCACGGCCAGGGGGTCGCCCCCGCAGGTCTCCTCCCCGTCGGTGAGGAGGATGAGGCGGGTCCCCGTGGGCGCCGCGGAGGCCGCCACCCTCAAGGACTCCGCGAGGGGCGTCCATCCCTTGGCGGAAAGGCCCTGAATTCTCTGGATGAGCGCGGCACGTTCGGCAGCCGTATGGGCGCCATAGGCCACAAGGATCTCGATGTCCGCGCAGCTTTGGGCCTTGGGCTCGCCGGGGAGCCTGTGCCCGAAGGCCACCACCCCGAAGGGGGTCCCCTCCGGAATGGCCTGGATCGTCTGGATCAGGGCCTCCTTGGCCCAGGCGATCTTGGTCTTGCCCGCGGTCCACGGATCGTTCATGGAGTTGGAGGCATCCAGGATGAACATGTAACCCGCGGGCCCGGCGAGGCCCCCTAGGCCCGCCGCCACAAGCAGCACAAGGATCCCAAACTTTCGCATCGTGACCTCCTTGGTCCTTCGGGGGAGTATAGCGGGAAAATGCGTTCAGGTATGTAATACGAGCTACGTTCAGCGGGGTTTGCGCACAAACCGCCGGCCCGGAAGCTCCTCCACCAGCCCCGAAAGCACGAGCTCCACAAGGATCTGGGAGGCCTGTCCGTGGGGGAGGCCCGTTCGAACCACGATCTCCTCAAGGGTGAGGGGCTCCAGGGAGAGGAGGCTGTAGACCTTGGCGGCCTCCGGCGAAAGCTCGGGCTCGCGCGTGGCTCGCCTTGGCCCTAAGGGCAACATCCCCAGTTCCTCCAGGATGTCCTCCACACAGGTCACGGGTTTTGCGCCCTCTTTGAGGAGGCGGTGGGTGCCCGCGGAGGCCTCGGAGGTGATGGGGCCGGGAACGGCCAGCACCTCCTTCCCCTGTTCCAAGGCGTAGTCCGCGGTGATGAGGGCGCCGGAGCGCTCCGGTGCCTCCACCACGACCACAAGGAGGGAAAGTCCGGCGATGAGGCGGTTCCGGCGAGGAAAGGTCCACTGCGCTCCCTCCATGTCCCAGGGGAACTCCGAGAGCACGGCCCCCTGCTCCGCGATCCTTCGCAGGAGCCTTTCGCTTCCCGCGGGATAGGGTTTTCCGAGCCCAGTGCCCAAGACCGCGAGCGTCCGGCCCGCAAGGAGGGCGCCCTCGTGGGCGGCGGTGTCGATCCCGGGGGCCAGGCCGGAGACCACGGTGACCCCGCGCTCCGCCAGCTCCTGGGCGAGCTTTTTGGCCACAAGCCTTCCGTAGCTCGTGGCCCGGCGGGTGCCCACGATCCCCACCGCGAGGCGGTCCTCCTCCCGCCACTCCCCAAGGACGTAGAGGACGGGCGGCGGGTCCGCGATCTCCCGCAGGGGCTCCGGGTACCCTTCGTCCTCCAGGGTCAGGATATGGGCGCCGGCCCGCGCGGCCTTCCTGAGCTCCTCCTCCGGGTCGGCTTTCTGCCGCTCCGCCCAGATTTGGGGGGCCGCCGCGCCGAAAAGCTCGGGCAAAGGCCCCCGGCCCAGGGCTTCCCAGGCCTCCTTGGGGCCGCCAAACCGATCCAAAAGGAGGCCCCGCCGCCTGGGCGTAAGCGAGGGCAGCAGGTTCAACCCCACCCAAGCCCGCTTTTCCTCAAGGTCTTGAGCCATTCCCTGTGGCGATTTTGGCCCTCGCCCCCCGCTGGGCCAATAGAGAGCAACGCCCA
>JAUQPF010000015.1 GCA_030550535.1 Candidatus Bipolaricaulota bacterium | reverse complement strand
GCGTTGGAAAACGGGGAAAGAAGGGTAAGATGTTCCCTGGCAAGGAGGAGGGATGCCCAAGGAGCAAGCTCCTGAAGTGAAGCTCAAGGTGGCCGAGGCCCTCCAGCAGGACGTGGGCCGGGGGATCGCCCGCATCGCCGGCCAATACCTGGAGCAAATCGGGGTCTCCCCAGGCGAGCCCGTGGAGATCGAAGGGCAGCGCCTCACCGGGGCTGTGGCCACCCTGGCCTATCAGACCGATGCCGGCTTGGACATCATCCGCATCGATGGTCTTATCCGCACCAACGCCGGGGTCAGCGTGGGCGATACAGTCACCGTGCGCAAAGCCAAGTGGAAGCCGGCCAACCACGTGACCCTGGCCCCGGCCCGCAGGGGGCTGCGCCTCATCCTCCCTCCGGAGAGCCTGCGCGCCGTCCTCGTGGGGAGGGTGGTGCGCGCCGGCGACGTCGTCTCCACCGCAGGAAGGGCGGAGCGCTCGCCCTTCGGCGGGGAGCTCCTCACCGAGCGCATCTTCCGCGACTTCTTCGAGATGATGGCCCCCATGTCCTTTGGGTTCGGGGAGCTCCTCCTCAAGGTGGTGAGCACCCAGCCCGGCGGGATCGTGCGCATCACCCCCGAGACCCAGATCGAGCTCCTTCCCGAGTACGTGGAGGTGGCCGAGCGCGGCCGGGAGGTGCCCGAGGTCACCTACGAGGACATCGGGGGCCTCAAGGACGTGATCCAGAAGATCCGGGAGATGGTGGAGCTTCCCCTTAAAAAACCCGAGCTTTTCGCGCGCCTGGGGATCGAGCCCCCGCGGGGCGTCCTCCTCTACGGTCCGCCCGGAACGGGGAAGACCCTCCTCGCCAAGGCCGTGGCCCACGAGACCGACGCCCACTTCATCGCCATCTCCGGGCCGGAGATCATGTCCCGCTACTACGGCGAAAGCGAGCAGAGGCTCCGGGAGATCTTCGAGGAGGCCCAGAAGAACGCGCCCTCCATCATCTTCATTGACGAGCTTGACTCCATCGCACCCAGGCGCAGCGAGGTCACGGGAGAAGTGGAGCGGCGGGTGGTGGCCCAGCTCCTCACCCTCATGGACGGCCTTAAAGAGCGGCGGAACGTGATCGTGATCGGCGCCACGAACCGCATTGAGGCCATCGATCCGGCGCTGCGGCGACCCGGCCGGTTTGACCGGGAGATCGAGGTGCGCGTGCCCGACCGCGAGGGCCGCAAAGAGATCCTCATGATCCATACCCGCGGCATGCCCCTTGCGCCTGACGTGAACCTGGACGAGCTTGCTACCGTAACCCACGGCTTTGTGGGGAGCGACCTTGCGGCCCTGGCGCGGGAGGCGGCCATGAACGCCCTCCGGCGGGTGCTCCCCAAGATCAACCTCGACGCCAAGGAGATCCCCAAGGAGATCTTGGACGAGCTTGTGGTGCGCAAAGAAGACTTCGAGGCCGCGCTCAAGGAAGTCCGGCCCTCGGCCATGCGGGAGATCATGATCGAGATCCCCACGGTCACCTGGGACGACATCGGAGGGCTAGAGGAAGTGAAACAACTCCTGCGGGAGGCCGTGGAGCTCCCCCTCATCAACCCCGAGGCCTTCCGAAGGCTGGGGATCCGGGCGCCTAAGGGGATCCTCCTCTACGGCCCGCCCGGAACAGGGAAGACGCTTCTCGCCAAAGCTGTGGCCAACGAGTCCCAGGCCAACTTCATCACCGCCAAGGGCTCGGATCTCCTTTCCAAGTGGTACGGGGAGAGCGAGCAGAGGATCGCCGAGGTGTTCCGGCGGGCGCGGCAGGTGGCCCCGGCCGTGATCTTCTTGGACGAGCTGGATGCCCTGGCCCCCCGGCGAGGCACAGCCATCGGGGAGCCCCACGTCACCGAACGCATTGTGAACCAGCTGCTTGCCGAGCTCGATGGCCTGGAGGAGCTCAAAGGGGTGGTGGCGATCGGGGCCACGAACCGTCCGGACATCATCGACCCGGCGCTTCTGCGGCCCGGGCGGTTCGATGAGCTGATCTACGTTCCGCTTCCGGACGAAAAAGCGCGTCTCGCGATCTTCAAAGTGCACACCAAAGGGATGGCCCTCGCGCCCGATGTGGATTTGGCGGAGCTGGCGCGCCGCACCGAAGGCTACAGCGGCGCGGACATCGCCGAGGTGTGCCGCAAAGCGGGACGCATCGCCCTCCGCGAGGACCCCAAGGCCCAGGCCGTGACCATGCGCCACTTCCTTGAAGCCCTGGAGAAAACCTCGCCCTCCGTCTCCCCCGAGGAGCGGGCGCGCTACGACAAGCTCAGCAAGAACCTGCGTCGAGCCGTGCGCCGCCTGGCCGGGTTCATGGTGGAGGAAGAGGAAACCAAGGAGGAGAAGTGAAAAAGCTTTGCGCGCTGATCGTCTTCGTGGGGCTCGCCCTCGTCGGCTGGGCCCAGGTCCCTGTGGCCGTCGTGAACGGCGAGCCCATAACGCGGGAGGAGCTGGAAAGCGCGACCCGCTTGAACCAGATCTTGTTCCAGCTCTATTTCCAGTACCCTCGCTTCGCCCAATCCCTCATGGGAACGCCCGAGGGAAAGGCCTTCCTCACCCGCTACCAGCGCGACGTTCTGGAGGACCTGATCCTGCGAAAGATTCAGGTGCAGGAGGCGCGGGCCCGGAAGCTCGCGGCCGATCCCGCGCGGGTGGAGGAGCTCGTGAACCAAACCCTGGCCTACATCAAGAGCTACTACGACCTCACGGACGAGGAGCTTGTGGCGGAGCTAGCTGAGGAGGGCCTGACCCTAGAGGCGTTCAAGGCCCAGCTCCGGCCGCAGGCGGAGGAACAGGCCCTCTTAGAGGCCCTCAAACAAGCGGTCACCGCGGAGGTCACGGTCAGCGAGGAGGAGATCGCAGCCTACTACCAGGCCAACCCTAGCCAGTTCCTGGACGATCAGGGAAAGCCCCTTCCTCTGGCCGAGGTGCGCCTGAAGATCGCTTCTCTTTTAGCTTTGCAAAAGCAGGACGCCCTGTGGCAGGAGTGGCTGAAGAGGGCGCGGGAGACCGCAAGCGTCCAGATCAACCTGTGAAGGGAAGGCGGGGCTAGGAAGAGCTAGCCCCGCTTCTCCACCCGGTCCACGTATTCCCGGGTGTACACGTTGATGCGGACGATATCGCCTTCCCCGATGAACTGGGGGACGAGCACCTCCAGGCCATTTTCCAGGACAGCCGGTTTATACACGTGGCTTTCCTTGTCGCGGATGGCGGGCGCCGTGCTCACCACCCGGAGGTCCACGGTCTCGGGAAACACCACGGCCACGGGCTGACCCTGGTAGAAGTCCACGGGCACCCTCTGGTTGGGCTGGAGGAACACTTCTAGCTCCCCGATCATCGCCACGGGAATGGCCACCTGGTCGTAGCTCTCCAGGTCCATGAAGTAGAAGGCCTCGCCGTCGGTGTAGAGGTACTCCATGGTCCGCCGCTCGAGGTCCACCTCCTGGACCTCGTCGTCGGGGCGGAGCCGACGCTCCACCAAGGCGCCCGTGCGCAGGTTCCGCATCTTCAGGTACACCAGGCCCTTCTGCTGGGCGCTGCCGATATGGCGCACGGCCTCCACCACGCGGAAAAGATCGCCCTCCAAGCGCACCGTGACGCCGGGCCGCAGCTCGCTCGCCAGGGGCATGGCACGAAAATGTTACCCTCCGCGACCCTGCAGGAGCAAAAGCCCTCAGGCCTCCGTTTCCGGGCGCAGAAAGAGCACGCCCAAAGGGGGAAGGGTGAGGGAGAGGGAAAACGGGAAGCCTTGGGCGGGCACGGGCTCCGCCCAGAGGCCCCCTAGGTTGCCCACCCCGCTTCCTCCGTACTCTTTGGCATCGCTGTTGAGGAGCTCCCGCCAAAAGCCGGGGAGGGGCACGCCCACCCGGTAGCCCGGCCGCACCACCGGCGTGAAGTGGGCCACCACAAGGACGCAGCGCCGGGGGTCCCGCGCTTTCCGCAAAAACGCGAGCACCCCGGAGTCCGCGTCGTCGGCGATCACCCATTGGAACCCTTCGGGCTCGCAGTCCAACTCGTGCAACGCGGGTTCCGCGCAGTAAAGTTGATTTAGGTCCTTCACCCAAAGCCGAACCCCTGCGTGCTCGGGCCGGGAAAGGAGCCACCAATCGAGCTCGCCCTCGTGGTTCCATTCCCGCTCTTGAGCGAACTCCCCGCCCATGAAGAGGAGCTTTTTCCCGGGCACGGCGTACATGTAGCCCAAAAGGAGCCGGAGGTTCGCGAACTTCTGCCAGGGGTCGCCCGGCATCTTCCCAAGAAGCGAGCCCTTCCCGTGCACCACCTCGTCGTGGGAGAGGGGAAGCACGAAGTTCTCGGACCAGGCGTAGAGGCCGCGAAAGGTGAGGTTGCGGTGGTGGTACTTGCGGTAGATGGGGTCGAGCCGAAAGTACTCCAGGGTGTCGTGCATCCAGCCCATGTCCCATTTGAACCCAAACCCCAGCCCCCCGGCGTAGGTGGGACGGGACACCCCAGGCCAAGCCGTGGACTCCTCGGCGTAGGTCTGGACCGCGGGGAAGCGGCGGTACACCTCCTCGTTGAATCGGCGCAAAAAGTGGATGGCGTCGAGGTTCTCTCGCCCACCGTAAGGGTTGGGCACCCAGGCCCCCTCGGGGCGAGAGAAGTCCAGGTAGAGCATGGAGGCCACAGCGTCCACACGAAGCCCATCGGCGTGGTAGACATCGAGCCAAAAGCAGGCGCTGGAGAGGAGGAAACTGCGGACCTCGTGGCGGCCGTAGTTGAAGACGAGGCTTCCCCAGTCGGGGTGCACGCCCTGCCGCGGGTCCGCATGCTCGTAAAGATAGGTCCCGTCGAAAAAGCCCAATCCATGGGGATCGGAGGCGAAGTGGGAGGGCACCCAGTCCAGGATCACCCCGATCCCCGCCTGGTGCAGGGTGTCGATGAGGTGCATGAGGTCCTGGGGCGTGCCGTAGCGCGCGGTCGGCGCAAAGTACCCGGTGATTTGGTAGCCCCAGGAGCCGTAGAACGGGTGCTCCATCACCGGAAGGAGCTCCACATGGGTGAAGCCCATCTCCTGCACGTAAGCCAAAAGAAGGGGGGCGAGCTCACGATAGCTCAGAAAACGGCCGTTTGGGCCGCGACGCCAGGAGCCCAGATGCACCTCGTAGATGGCGATGGGCGCGTGGCGGTCGTTGTGCTGGCCTCGCTCGCGCATCCAAGCCGCGTCCCCCCAGGAATAGGCGAGGTTCCACACGATGGAGGCCGTCCGCGGCGGGACCTCCGCGTAGAACGCCAACGGATCCGCTTTGAACCCCTGCCACCCATAGCGCGAGACGATGTGGTACTTGTAGAGCGCACCCGGGCCCACGTTCGGCACGAACCCTTCCCAGATGCCGGAGGTCCCCCGCGGGCGGAGGGGATTCCGACCGGGCGTCCAGCCGTTGAAATCCCCCACGACGGAGACGGCCTCAGCGTTGGGCGCCCACACGGCGAAATACGTGCCGGCCTGACCCCGCCACACGATCGGGTGCGCGCCCAAAACCTCGTAGAGCGCGGAATGGTTGCCCTCGTTAAAGAGCCAAAGGTCCTCGTCGGTGAGGAGGGAGGGCTGCCCGGAGACCTCCCGCACGGGACGGCGCGTCATCCCAACCTATGTTACTTCTTGCCGCACGGAAGCGCCGGGCCTAAGATGAACGTATGCGCAACGATTGGGAAATTCTTCATATCCCGGAACGCATCCGCGGGATCGTGGAGCTCGCCCATAACCTTTGGTGGACCTGGCACCCCCAGGCCCGCCGCCTCTTCCGGGCCCTCGATTACCAGGCCTGGCGGGAAAGCACCCACAACCCCGTGCTCATGCTCCGGCTCATCCCGCCGGAGCGGTTCGCCGAAGCTGCCCAGGACCCGGAGTTTTTGCGCCTCTATGACCAGGTTCTGGCCGAATACCAGGCGGACATGGCCCGCCCCGGCCTCCCCCTCCCTGGCCCCGTCGCCTACTTCTGCGCGGAATTTGGGGTTCACGTTTCGCTTCCCATCTACGCCGGGGGGTTGGGAATCCTCGCCGGCGATACCCTGAAGGAAGCCAGCGACCTGGCCCTGCCCATGGTGGGCGTGGGCCTCATCTATTCCCAAGGGTACGTGACCCAGCGCATCCGCGAGGACGGTTGGCCCGAGGACGTGCACCAAAAGGTTTTGGACCACGGAGCCCATCCCCTCGAGCCCGTCCGGGGTTCCGAAGGCCCCCTCGTCCTTCCGGTGCCGGCGCTGGAGCCAACCCTTAGGGTGCAGGTCTTCCTGGCCCACATCGGGCGCGTCCCCCTCTTCCTCCTCACCACGGACATCGAGGAGAACGCGCCCTGGGACCGCGCCATCTCCCAGCAGCTGTACACCACGGACCTTGAGCAGAGGCTGAAACAGGAGTGGGTGCTGGGGGTGGGCGGAATGCGGGCCCTTGAGGCCCTGGGCATCCGGCCTGCCGTGCTTCACCTGAACGAAGGCCACCCGGCCTTTGCCCTCCTGGAGCGCCTCCGCCAGTTCATGGCCGCGGGCCTCCCCTTCGAGCAAGCCCTCGCGAAGACCCGGGAAACCACGGTGTTCACCACCCACACCCCGCTTCCCGCGGGCACCGACGTCTTCCCCTTCGCCCTCGTGGACCGCTTCCTCGGGCCCTATTGCCAGGCCCACGGCCTTCCCCGGGAGGCCATCCTGGAGCTCGGCGCGCATCCGGAGGATCCCCAGGCGGGCTTCAACATGACCGTGTTCGCCCTGCGCCTCTCCCGACACGTGAACGCCGTGAGCCAAAGGCATGGGGAGGTGGCCAGAAAGATCTGGAGCAGCGTGCGGTTCCGCGGGGAAGAGGTGCGGATCGAGGCCGTGACCAACGGCGTGCACCTCTTCACCTGGATCGAGCCCCTGCGCGTACAGCGTCTTTTGGACAAGTACTTGGGGCCGGCCTGGCGGGAAAGGCCCGACGACCCCACCGTATGGGAGAGGGTGCGGGAGATCCCGGACGAGGAGCTTTGGGCCGTGCACCAGGAGCGCAAGGAGGCCCTGATCGCGGAGCTGGCAGCCCGCGCGCGCAAACGCTGGCAGGAAGGGGCTCCCGCGGCCAACGTCCTTGCGTTGGGCAGCCTCCTTGATCCCAACGTCCTCACCTTGGGCTTTGCCCGCCGGTTCACGGCCTACAAGCGCCCGGACCTCCTTCTTCACGATCTGGAGCGGCTAAAAAAGCTCGTGACCGATCCTTTGCGCCCGGTGCAGATCATCTTCGCTGGGAAGGCTCACCCCGCAGATATCGAGGGAAAACGCTTGATCCAGAAAGTTTTCCGTCTGGCCAAGGACCCCGCGTTCGCCGGGAGGATCGCGTTCGTCGAGGAGTACGACCAGCATTTAGCGCGCTTCCTCGTGGCCGGGGTAGATGTGTGGGTGAACACCCCGCTTCCGCCCCTGGAAGCGAGCGGCACAAGCGGCATGAAAGCGAGCGCGAACGGCGTGCCGCACCTCTCCATCCTGGATGGATGGTGGCCGGAAGGGTACACGGGCGCCAACGGCTGGGCCTTCGGAGGGGAGGAGATCGTGGGGGACCGCGCGGGCCCCGATGCCGCCGCCCTGTACCGCCTCTTGGAGGAGGAGATCGTGCCCCTCTACTACGACCGCGGCCCGGATGGGATCCCCCACGGGTTCGTGCGGGTGATGAAGGAAGCCATCCGCACCGTTTCCCCTCGCTTCTGCACCCGCCGCATGCTCAAGGAGTACCTGGCGAGGTTCTACGGGCCGGCGGCCGAGGCCTGGGCGAAAGGAGGTTGAATGCCGCTCCTTTTGGTTTGCGTCCTTTCCTTCAGCCTTTGGGCGGGGGAACCCCGCGTGCTTCACCCGAGCTCCTGGCTTGGGGACGTCGTGAGCGCAGGATCCGTGGCCTTCCTCGGCTCCTCGGGGAAGGTCTTGGTCCTCGCCCTTCCCGAGGGCCGCGTGGCCGGGGAACTCCCCTTCCCCGCGCAAGTCCAGGCGTTGGCCTGGGATGGTGTGGAATACCTGGCGGCCGGGGGATGGAACACCGTGCGGGTCTGGCGCTGGCCTGAGGGCACCCTTGTCTTGGAAGACGCGAACACGCTCACCCTCATCCGCTGCCTGGCGTTCGCTCCCACCGGGCTGCTCCTTGGGGGCGGCGCGAACGGCCGGGTCTTGGCCTGGGACCTTCGGGAGGGGCGCCGGGCCTGGACCCTGGAGGCCCATCCGGGAACGGTGTGGGGGATCGCCGCCTCGCCCAAGGCCGCGGTGTTCGCCACCGCCGGCTCCGACCGCGTGGCCGTGTGGAACCTCCCCACCCGCCAAGAGATCAAGGCTTTCCCCGGACGGGGCTGGGACGTGGCCTTCTCGCCCGATGGCTTCCTTCTTGCCGCTGGCATGGGGAAGATCCTGAGGGTTTGGGACACCGCGGTGTGGCTCCCCCTCTGGGAGGTGTGGGCCCACGAGAGCTGCACCGTGGCCGTGGCCTTTTCTCCTGATGGGCGGCTTCTGGCCACGGGCTCACTGGACCAAACGGCCAAAGTGTGGGATGCGCTCACCGGCCAGCTTGTGCAGGTCTTCCCCGCCCTGCCGGCGGTCTTGGCCGCCGTGGCCTTCAGCCCAAACCGCCTTTTTCTGGCCGGGGCGGAGGACGGAACCCTCCTTCTTTGGGAGCCCTGAGGCTTGGGGAGAGGTCCGCCGCACCATACAATGCCCAAAAACTCCATAGGAGGAGGCTATGTACCAAAGGCGGGTGCAACTTACCGGCGGCGGCACGCTCCTCGTGACCCTTCCCAAGGAGTGGGCCACCCAGATGGGCGTCGGCCAGGGCACGGCCGTTTCCTTGGTGCCCACACCCTCGGGCGGGCTTCTCCTCCTCCCTCCCGCCGCGCGGGAACGCAACCGCTGTCGCATCCTCCTGGACGGCAAAACCCCGGTCCAGCTCCTTCGGGACATCATCGCCCACTACATCGCAGGGTTTGAGGTGATCGAGGTGGTGGGGAAGCGCATCCGGCCGGAGGAGCGCCGCACCATCCGGGAGATCGCCCAGTCCCTGGTGGGCCTGGAGATCCTGGGGGAGACCCAGGCGGAGGTGACTCTGACCTGTGTGGCGGACGTGCGGGACTTCCCGGTGGACGCCACGATCCGCCGCATCTTCGGGATCACCGAAGCCATGTGGGACGATGCCCTCCACGCCTTCCTTCAAAAGGACGAGGAGCTCGCCCAGGACGTGATCGAACGGGACGGCGATGTGGACCGGCTGGTGCTCCTTGTGGCCCGCCAGTTCGGGCTCCTTTTGCGGGATCTGCTCCTGGAGAAAGAAGTGGGCCGATCCCGCCAGGAGTTCTGGCACTACCAGAGCGTGGCGGACCAGCTGGAGCGGGTGGCGGACCACGCGGCCAAGGTGTGCCGGGCGGCCCTGGCCCTGACCTCCCCGCCCCTTCCGGCCTTTGGGGAGCGCCTGGGCGAGCTGGCCCAGGCCTCGCGGGCGGTGATCGCCCAGGCCATCCAAGCCTTTGAGGAGCGGGATCCGGTCCGGGCCAACGCGGTCCTGGAGGGGAAGGAGCGGCCGGAGGAGGTGTGGCCGTGGGTGCAGGCCGCGGCCCGGGATCAGCCGGAGAACGCCCTGCCCCTCTCCATCGCCGCCGATAGCCTCCTGCGGATCCGCGAGCACGGGTACAACATCGCGGAGACCGCGCTGGACATATCCGTAGGGGCGCCCCTATATATATAGTTTTAGACCACGGCATCCACCTTACACCACCGAGTTTCCAAAGATGAAGAAGTTCCCTCACCACGGAGCTTGCCGCCGGCGCGGGGCACCATATAATGCTGGCGCAAAAACTATGTATAAGGAGGAGAAAATGCGTAGAAGCTGGCTTCGTCTGGCGGCAAGCTTGTTCATCCTGGTGGGCCTGGGGGCCGTGGGACAACCCACCGCCCCCCGGGACGCCGTGACCGTGGTGGCCGATGGCTCCAGCACGGTGGGCCCCATCCCCCAGGCCGCGGCCGCGGAGTTCGCCCTCCTTTACCCCCAGGCCCGCATCGCCGTGGGCATCAGCGGCACGAGCGGCGGCTTCCGCCGCTTCCTCGCCGGGGAAACCGACATCAACAACGCCTCCCGCCCCATCCGCCCCGCGGAGATGGCCACCGCCCAGGACCGCGGCCTCCCCTACCTCGAGCTCCTCATCGGCTTGGACGGCGTGGTCGTCGCCGTCTCCGTGAACACCCGCATCTTCAAGGATGGGCGGCCCGTCCTGACCCTGGGCGAGCTCGAGCTCCTGTGGTCCCAGGAAGCGGAGGGCCTCGTGACCCGCTGGAGCCACCTGGGCTCGCGGTTCGCCGATGGCCCCATCGTTCTGTCCGGCGCAGCCTCCACCTCCGGCACGTTCGACGTGTTCACCGCCGTGGTGAACGGGAGGGAGGGCGACTCCCGGGCCGACTACTTCGGCACCGAGGAGGACCAGCTCCTGGCCGAGCAGACCGGCGCGGACCCCTTCGCCCTCACCTACTTCGGCTTCGCCTACCTCGAGCACAACCGGGACCGCGTGCAGGCCGTGGCCATCGACCCCCGCCGGGTGGTGGTGGACCCGCCGGAGGAGATCCTCCAGGAGATCAACCGCCGGCGCGCTGCGGCCGGGAAGCCCCCGCTGGTGGCCGTGCGGGACCTCCAGCCCCAGGGCGTCCTCCCCACCCTGGATACCATCGGGAGCTTCCTCTACCCCTTGAGCCGTCCTCTCTTCGTCTACGTGAACGCCCGCTCCGCGGAGCGCCCGCTCCTTGGGGCGTTCGTGGAGTTCCTCCTCGAGAAGGTGGCCGATCCTGAGTTCATGCTGGACGTGGGGTACCTCCCCGTGGCCCCGGAGCTCCTCCAGGCCACCTGGAAGGTATGGCGGGAGCGCCGCACGGGCACGGCATTCGGCGGGCAGTTCGCCGGCCTCCCCTTGGAGGAGATCGCCCGCCTGTACCGCCTCCATGCGGGCCTCTAGAGCTCTTCCCCGCCTCACCCTCGCCCACCTGCGCCGGGGGAAGGAGGGCGCCCTTCGCGCCCTCCTTCTCCTCTGTGCCCTCTCCGCCCTGGCCGTGGTGGCCGCGGTGGTCGCACTCTTCGTGTACGAGAGCCTCCTCTTCTTCCGCACGGTCCCCCTTTCCGATTTCCTGGGTGGGACGCGCTGGGCCCCCATCCACGAGCCCGCAGGCTACGGGATCCTCCCCCTGATCGGGGCCACGTTGGTGATCACGGCCATCGCCTTGACTGTGGCCGTGCCCCTGGGGTTCCTCGCCGCCCTGTTTTTGGCGGCCTACGCCCCCCCGCACCTGCGGGCCTGGCTCAAGCCAGTCCTGGAGATGCTCGCTGGCGTGCCCACCGTGGTCTACGGGTTCTTCGCCCTGCGGTTTGTGACCCCTTTTCTTCAGCGCTTCCTCCCCGTGGGCTTTTGGAATGGTCTTTCCGCCGGGCTCGTCATGGGGGTCATGATCACGCCCTACATGGCTTCCCTCTCCGATGACGTCCTGTACGCGGTGCCCCGCAGCCTCTGGGAGGCCGGCTATGCCCTGGGGGCGCGGCGGCCCACGGTGCTCCTAGGGGTGGTGGTGCCCGCGGCCTTCTCCGGCATCGGCGCGGCCTTTGTCCTCGCCCTCACCCGCGCGGTGGGGGAGACGATGATCGTGGCCCTGGCCGCGGGCCGTACCCCGGCCTGGCCCCCCAACCCCTTGCGGCCCCTCCTCCCCCTCACCACGGCCATGGTGAACATCGCCACCGGCGACCACGAGGCCGGCGCCCTCATCTGGAGCCACCTCTTCGCCATCGGCCTGCTTCTCTTCCTCGTCACCTTCGGCCTCAACGCCCTCAGCCACCGCGTGATCCGCCGGGTGCGCGGGAGGTTCGCATGAAGGGCGCCGCAGGAGCCTGGGAACGGGCGGTGGTGGTCGGAGCCTTCCTCGCCTTGCCCCTGGCCCTCTTCACCCTGGGGGTCATGCTCGTGGTCACGGCCCTTCAAGCGGGGCTGTGGACGAACATGCACGCCCTGGAGGCGGCGGGCCTGGTGCTCACCACCCGCTCCCTGAACCTGCCAGACGGCACGACGTTGCCCTACGTGGCCGCCGCTCAGGTACGGGAGGGCTCCGCGGCCGCGGCCCTGGGGATCGCCCGCGGCGACGTCCTCGTGGAGGCCGGGGGGAGGGCCGTGGACCGCCCCCTGGCCGCCTGGTCCTCCCTGGCCGCCCTCCCCGGACGCACCCTCGAGGTTCCCCTGCGCTGGGTCCCCCGCGCGGAAGTCCTCCTGGGCACGCTTCAGGTACGCTGGGAGGAGGGGCAGGCGCGGGTGGTGCTGGCTGCGCCCGCGCCCCTGGCCATGGGGCAGGGCCTGCACCCCGGCGACATCCTCCTCGGAGTGAACGGAACCCCTGTGACCGGAACCCGTCAGGCCTGGGAGGCCCTGGTGACGGCGGCCCGCACCGGCGCGGTCCCGGCCGAGCTCACGGTGCGCCGGGGCGAGGTGAGCCTCGTACTCCTTTTCGACCCGCGCCGGGAGGGGGAACTGCCGGTGGAGCGGAACGTTTGGCGGGCCTGGGCGAGGTTTTTAACGCGCATCGGCGACCCGCGGTACCCGGAGCAAGCCGGGCTCCTTCCGGCTCTTTTGGGGTCGCTGGGGGTGGTCCTGGTGATGGCCCTGGTGGCCTTCCCCCTGGGGATCTCCGCCGCGGTGTACCTGGAGGAGTACGCCCGGACCAGCCGGCTCACCGCGCTCTTGGAGCTCCTCGTGGCCAGCCTCGCGGGGCTTCCCTCCGCGGTCCTCGGCCTTTTGGGCTTGGAGATCTTCGCCCGGGCCTTTCAGCTTGGGCGCTCCATCCTTGCCGGCGGGTTCACCCTGAGCGTGCTCATCCTCCCCTTGGTGATCATCACGAGCCGCGAGGCCCTGCGCACCGTGCCCAAGACCTTGCGGGAAGCGGCCTTGAGCGTGGGGGCCACCCCCTGGCAGACCGTGCGGTACCACGTGCTTCCCTACGCCCTTCCCGGCGTGCTCACCGGGGTCGTCCTGAGCCTGGCCCGGGCCCTGGGGGAGGCCGCGCCACTCCTCCTTCTTGGGGCGTTCCTGTACGTGAACTACGCGCCCCAGAGCCTGCGCGACACCTTCACCGTCGTGCCCATCCAGATCTTCGACTGGGCCACCCGGCCCCAGGACGGCTACGCCGTGGTCGCGGCTTGCGCCATCCTCGTCCTTTTGGTGCTCGTGCTCCTCCTCAACGCCTTGGCCATCCTTCTACGCGCCCGGTTCCAACGGAGGTGGGCGGAATGACGCACTCCTGGGAGGAAATGGAGAACCCGGTGCTCGCGGTGCAAAGGTTTTCCGCCTGGTACGGCAAGAACCAGGTGCTGCGCGCGGTGAGCCTGGACATCCCCGAGCACAAGATCACCGCCATCATCGGCCCCTCCGGCTGCGGGAAGTCCACGCTCATCCGCGCCTTCAACCGCATGAACGACCTCATCCCGGGGTTCCGCGCGGAGGGGGCCATCCTCTTCCGCGGCCTGAACATCTACGGGCCCAAGGTGGATCCCGTGGAGATCCGCCGGAGGATCGGCATGGTGTTCCAGAAGCCCAACCCTTTCCCGAAAAGCATCTTCGAGAACGTGGCCTTTGGCCTGCGGGTGAACGGGTTTCGGGGGAACCTGCGGGAACGGGTGGAGTGGGCCCTGCGCCGGGCTGCCCTCTGGGAGGAGGTCAAGGACGACCTTCACCGCAAAAGCGGCTACGACCTCTCCGGCGGCCAGCAGCAACGGCTGTGCATCGCCCGGGCCCTGGCCGTGGAGCCCGAGGTGCTCCTCCTTGACGAGCCCTGCTCCGCCCTGGACCCCGTGGCCACCGCCAAGATCGAGGACCTCCTCCGCGAGCTCTCCTCCTCGGTGACCATTGTCATCGTCACCCACAACATGCAGCAGGCGGCGCGGGTGAGCGATTACACCGCGTTTCTGCTCCTGGGGGAGCTCGTGGAGTTCGGCCCCACCCGGGAGATCTTCACCCGGCCCAAAGATCCCCGCACCGAGGCCTACATCACTGGCCGGTTCGGGTAAGGAGAGCCAATGGTTCGCGAGAGCTTGAACCGAAGCCTGCAGGCGTTGGAGGAGGAGGTGGAGGGGCTCGGCCAGGCCGTGGCCCAGGCCCTCCTCCGGGCCCTGGAGAGCCTCAAGACCCAGGATCTGGAGCTCGCCCGGGCCGTGGTGGCCGACGATCAAGAGATCAACCGCCGACGGTTCGCCCTCGAGGAGAAGTGCCTGGAGCTTCTGGCCACCCAGCAGCCCATGGCCACGGATCTCCGGCTCCTTGCGGCGTTCATGCACATCGTCACGGACCTGGAGCGCATGGCCGACCACGCCGCGGGCCTGGCCCGCATCACCCTCCTCATCGGAAGGACCCCGCTCATCAAGCCCCTCGTGGACATCCCCCGCATGACGGAGATCGCGCTTTCCATGCTGGAGGGAGCCCTGGAGGCCCTGCGCCGGCGGGACCCCGAGGCCGCCCGCACCATCGCCCTCCGCGACGACGAGGTGGACGCCCTCCACGACCAGATCCACCGCGAGCTCTTCCTCCTCATGATCCAGGACCCCCGTAACGTCACTCAGGCCACCTACCTCATGTGGGCCAGCCACAACCTCGAGCGCTTCGCGGATCTTGTCACCAATGTGTGCGAGCGCGTGATCTTCGTGGCCACAGGAAAGATGGAGGAGCTCAACGTCTCCGGCTGAGCCTGGCCCGTTCGTCTTCGGCCTCTTATCATAGGTGGCTGGGATGGGGCGATCCTTCTCCCGCCCTAGTGGTGAGAGCCATGCGGGAATTGGTGGTGGCGGGCATTGCCGTGGACCAGGAGAGCGGGGGGCCCGTGCTCCTCTTGCGCGACCCCAAAGTGGAGGAGCATTTTGTGCCCCTGCGGATCGGCGAAGCCGAGGCTGTGGCCATCCTCATCGGCTTAGAGAACACCGTGCCCCCGCGCCCCCTCACCCATGACCTCCTCTCCTCCGTGCTCGCGGCCCTCGAGGCCACGCTGGAGGAGGTGGTCCTCAACCGTCTGGAGGAGGGCATCTGCTACGCCTCCCTGCGCATCCGCAAGGAGAACGGGCAGCTCGTGGAGGTGGACGCGCGGCCCTCGGATTCCGTGGCCCTGGCCCTCCGCACCGGCTCCCCCATCTACATCGAGGAGGCCGTGTACGAGGAGCTCGTCCAGGAGCTCCCTGAGTTCTGAGGTGCTCCTCGCCGTCGATATCGGCAACACCTGGATCACCCTGGGTGGGCACGACGGGCAGGCCTGGCGGGCCCGGTTCCGCCTGCGCACCGTCCCCGATAAGACCGCCGAGGAATACGCGGTTTTGATCGGCGAGCTCCTCCGGGCGCGGGGCCTTGCGGAGGGGGTGACGCGCGTGGTCGTGGCCAGCGCTGTCCCTCCCCTCATCCCCGTGTTCCTGGAGCTCGGGGAGGGGTGGCTGGGGGCGGAGGTGCTGGTGGTGGGTCCAGGGGTGCGCACCGGGATCGCCATCCGCACGGACCACCCCAGCGAGGTCGGCCCGGATCTTGTGGCCAACGCTGTGGCCGCCTATGCCCGCTTCGGAGAAAACTGCATCGCCGTGGACTTCGGGACGGCCACGAGTTTTGTGGCCGTGGCCGCGCCCGGGGCCCTCGTGGGCGTGGCCATCGCCCCGGGTCTGGCCCTGGGCCTGGAGGCCCTGGCCGAGCGCACCGCCCAGCTCCCCCGCGTGCCCTTGGCCTTGCCCGCAAGCGTTTTAGGGAAAAACACGGTGGCCGCGGTGCAGGCCGGGACGATCCTGGGCCACGCGGCCCTCGTGGACGGGGTGGTGCGCAGGATGCGCGCCGAGCTCGGGGGGAAAGCCCACGCCGTGGCCACAGGAGAGTGGGCCATGCTTTTGGCGCCCCTCCTTTCCGAGGTGGAGGCCGTGGACCCTTGGCTCACCCTGGAGGGCCTCCGCCTCATTTCCCTCCGCAATTAGCTTCCCCAGGCAAAGCCCAGCCTCCGGTACACTTCGGACTTGATGTGGACGGTGGACGGCGGACAGAAGTCCGGAAGCGGGACGCTGGTGCGCACCGGGGTGGCCCTGGCCGCCCTTCTGGGGGAACCCCTCCACATCTACAACATCCGCGCAAAGCGAGATAACCCGGGGTTGCGGCCCCAGCACCTCAAGGCCGTGGAGGCCGCCGCCGCCCTGGTGAAGGCCGACCTCGAGGGCGCCGAGGTGGGAAGCCGAGAGATCTTCTTCCGCCCAAAACACGCGGCTTTGGGCGGGAACTTCTTTTGGGACATCGGTACTGCCGGCTCCACCACCATGCTCGCCCTCACCCTCCTTCCCGTCGCCGCCTTCGCCCAAAAGCCCAGCACGTTTTGCATCCGCGGCGGTCTCTTTCAGGATTTCGCGCCCTCCGCCTTCCACACCCAGCATGTGCTCCTTCCAGCCCTGCGCACGATGGGCCTTGAGGCCGAGCTGCGCATCCTCCGGCCAGGCTATGTGCCCAAGGGCGCCGGCGAAATCGAGCTTTCCGTGCGGCCGCTGTCCTCTCCTCTGCGGGCCTTCCAGCGCGAGGAGCTTCAAAAGCCCCTGCGGTTTTGGGGCATCGCCTTGGATTCCCACCTTCGGGAGCGGCGGGTGGCCGAGCGCATGGCCCGCCGCTGCCAGGAAGCGCTGGAGCGCCGCGGGATCCGCGCGGAGTTTCGTATCGAACACGACGAAAGCGCGGTTCAACCTGGGGCCGCTTTGGCCCTGTTCGCCGAGGACCAAAGGGAAGCCCGCCTAGGGGCGGATCAGGCGGGGGCGCCCGGCCGGCCTGCGGAGGCCATTGGCGAATACGTGGCCCAGTGCCTCTGGGAGGACCTGGAGGCTGGGGCCACCGTGGACCGCCACCTCGCCGACCAGCTCATCCTCTACGCAGCCCTGGCCCGTGGGGAATCCGTGTACCTCGTGCCCAAGGTCACGGACCACGTGGAGGCCAACCTCTGGCTCGTGGAAAGCCTCCTTGGGGCCCGGTGGCGCATCGAAGGCCGGACGCTTCGCCTCCAGGGCATCGGTTATGAGCCCCGTTAAAGTCCGCATCCGCGGGATTTACGCCACCGCCCTCACCGCCCTTTTGGCCGAACGTTTCGCCATTGTGGAGCCAAGCGAGGTCATCCGGAACCGGCTGGGGCTCACTCCGGAGGAGGGGCCTCCCGACGCCACCGTGCAGGACAGGCCGGACCGCCATGGGGTCGTCGTGGAGGGCTTACAAAGCGCGGTGGCCGAGGTCGTGGCCTTCCTTGGGGAGCGCATCCCTTGGGCCGTGTTCTCTACGCCCTCTGCGCCCCCGCGACCGCAAAAAGCGAACCCCTTGGCCGCGGCCTTGGCCCTCCTTGCCCGCGTGGAGGTGGACTTCCCCAAACCCGCCAAGGACTTCCTGGACGAAGTAAGGGCGAAGATCACCTTCACCCTCCCCGGCCATCATCTCCTGAAGACCCTGGATCCGGCGCGCGTGGACGAGGCCGAGGCCAAGGCTTGCCCCGAGCTGGCGCAGGCTTTAGAGCAGGAACTCATCTGGGCCCACTACACCGTGGGGAAAACCGTGACCCTCGTGCACGGGAAGGCCGGGGAGAGCCCCATTCGCCAGGTGGGGGAGCTCGTGGAGGCGGGGAAGGAGAGGGTTTTGGTGCGTCGGGGCTTCCGTCCGGGCGGCCACTACGATGGCTTAGGCCTCCCCAAAGAGGAAGGGGATTACGGCCACGTGGAGCTCTTTCCCGAGCGTTGGTGGAGCCGCCGCATCTACTTCCGCGCCAGTGGAGAAGTTTTGGGCGAGCTCTACAACATCCAAACGCCCCCGGAGTTCCTGCCGGGCGAGATTCGGTATCTGGACCTGGAGCTCGACGTGGTCCGCGTCGGGGGCGAAGTGCATCTCCGGGACGAGGAAGTCCTGGAGAAAAAAGTGGGGGAGGGGTTGCTTCCACCGGCCCTGGCGGAAAAGGCTAAGGAGGAGGCGCAGCGGCTGCTTCGCGCGCTCCGAGCCTCATCTCAGGGGGCACCGGCGTAGGCCCGGCCCAGGGCCTCCAGAAAAGCATCCCAGGCCACGTAGCCCACCAGGCGACCCCGCTCCTCCCCTTGAGGGCCTAAAAAAACGAGGGTGGGCACCCCCAGAACCCGGAAGCGCCGACGCAGGGCGTCCTCCTCCGGGTCCACCTCCGTCAGATCCACCTTGACCAAGACCAGACCCCGCAAGCTTTCCTGCACCCGAGCGTCGCGGAAGGTGGTGGCTGCAAGCTCTTTACAGGGCACGCACCAGTCCGCGGAGAAATAGAGGAGAACAGGCTTCTGCTCCTCCCGGGCCTGAAGGAGGACCGCCGGAGCATAGGGCACCCAAGGAAGCTCGGGACCCCCGCGCTCCGGAAGAAGGCGCCACACACCCAGGCTCAGGCCTATTGCGGCCACAAGCCCGCTCACCACACCCAAAGCTATGCTGCGCCTTCGTAGGCCCGAAAAAAGGAGGAAGAGGCCGCCCCCGATCGCCACCGCCGCCGCGCCCATCCGCAGCCCCGCCTCCGGGAGGATGGGCGCAAGGAAGTACAGGGCCATTCCCAGAAGGAAGAACCCAAGAAGATGCTCCACCCACACCGTCCAGGGCCCGGCCTTGGGCAGCCGCTGAAGCTTTCCAGAAAGGAGGGCCAAGCCCACGTAGGGCGCGCCCAACCCCAGGGCCAACGCGAAGAAGAGGAGAAAACCGCGCAGGGGATCGCCGAGGCTGGCCACGTAAGAGATGAAGGCCACGGTGGCCGGGCCCACACAGGGCGCGGCCACCAGGCCCACCACCGCGCCCATGAGGAGTGCGCCCGCGGGGCCAGCCCGCCCGCGCGGAAGCCTCCGCAGAAGCCCCGCCGGGGCGCGTAAGGTATAGAGGCCAAAAAAGCTCAGGGAAAGCGCCACCATCACCGCAGCCAAGAACACAAGAACTGCAGGATGTTGCAGGGCCATGCCCAGCATCCCTCCGCCCAGGGCGGCCAGCGCCCCCAACGCGGAGTACGTGAGCGCAATGCCCAGAAGGTAGGCCAGGGCAAGCCCCAGCGTGCGGGCCAAACGCGCGCCCGCCGCCTTGGCAAAGAAGGCCACGGTCACGGGCACCATGGGGTAAACGCAGGGGGTGAGGTTCAACCCAAGCCCCACCAAAAACGCTGCCCCCATGGCCCAAAGAAAGCCGTGAGTCCAGAGCTCTGTGGTTCCTCCTCCCGAGGGGGGCTGCACCTCCGCAGCCGTGCGAGCTCCCCCCGCGCGCACCTCCACCGGTATGGCCACCTCCACGCTCTTGGGGGGGACACAAACCTCGTCGTTGCAGGCTTGATAGCGAAGCTCGCCGCGCAGCACATATGTTCCAGGGGGAACGCCGGGCTTCACGCGGATCCTAAGGATCACTTCAACGGTACCCTCGTAGAGCTCTAACGGAACCTCCGAAAACCTAAGCCGACGGACTTTGGGATCGGGCCAGCGCTCCTCCACGATTTGGATCTCTGAGAGCTCCGCGAACTTGAGGGTTGTGGGCACAAGGAAACCCTGGGAGGGCCGATGGGCGTTGATATGCCAGCCCGGAAGGACGTCGATTCGTAGGAGTATCTCCGCCTCCCCACCGGGGTTCGCTTCCACCGGAACGGCTTCCACCTGCACGAGGGGAAGAACCGAGGGGATCTGCGCCCAGGCGCCAACCCAAAGGAGCGCGACGGCCCAAACCCACATGGGTGAGCAATTTTCACTTCCCCTGCTTCAGCCCGCAACCCTGGCTCATCCCTTCGTTCTCGGATATCCTGCGGCTGAGGTGGTGTTCATGGCGCTCACGTTTACGACGCACGGTGAGCCCTCGCCGGGGTTGGTGGGCCTGGCCCAGGGTTTGCCGGCCGCCTTGGAAAGGAAGGGCTATCGCCACGCCCCGGATGACCCCGCCCCTCGGCTGGTCTTGAATTTTGTGGACCCCGCAAACCCCCGTCCTTATCGACGCCGGGCTCAGGCCACGTTCGTCCTCTCCCTACTGGAAGCCAAAGCGATGCCCACGAATCCGGTGCAGGCCATGTACCCCTACCTCGTCCGCACCCTGGCCAACATGCTCCTTGTGTACATCCCCAAAACGGAGGCACACTTCTTCACCCTGGATTTGGGGCACTATAGCGAACCGGAGGGCCTCGGTTTTTTTGAGCGCCTGGTGGAGCGGATCCACCCCATGGCCTCCGCCACCCTGGTCATCAAAAACCGGTTCGATCCGGATCTGGAGCCGGAGCTTTGGGAAGGAGACGCGCTCACCCGGGAGCTCGCGGAGGCCGGAAAAGTTTTAGATTCCTGGAACCTCCTCCCTGCCCCCTTTCCCATCGACAAGATCCTGCCACCGGAGGATTTTCGTCACGTGCAAAGGCTCTATGGCATCGGTGGGCTTTCCTATGGCAATCTCTCCGTGCGCAAGGATGAGCGACGCTTTTGGATGAGTGCCTCCGGCGTGGACAAGGCCAACCTGCGCATGATTGGCCGGGATATCCTCCTCGTTAAGGATTACGACCCCGTGGAGAACTGTATCGTGCTCTCCGTTCCTCCCCATATCGAGCCGCGTCGGGTCTCCGTGGACGCCATCGAACATTGGATGATCTACCGCGAGCACCCCGAGGTCGGCGCCATCATCCACGTACACGCTTGGATGGATGGGGTGCCTGCCACTCAGGCCCATTACCCCTGTGGAAGCTACGAGCTCGCGCGTTCCGTGGCGGAGCTCGTGCGTCAGGCTCCCGATCCGGCCTCAGCCGTGATCGGCCTCAAAAACCACGGCCTCACCATCACCGGTCGTTCCCTTAAAGACATCCTCCGGCGCATTGAAGGACGTTTGATCCGTCAGGTGCCCATGACATGAAAGCCCTTGTCTACACGGCTTCCATTCCCTGCTATCTCCTCGCGCGAGCTTTAGGAAAGCGCATGCCCTTGGGGCTTTTACCCCTGCGGTTGCGCGAACTTCCCGAACCCAAGCCCCCTCCGGATTGGGAGAAAGGACGGGTTCTCCTTTCGGGCATCTGCGGCTCGGATCTGGCCCTTCTCCTAGGGAAAAGCTCTCCGCGGCTGGCTCCGTTCTTTTCGTTCCCGGCGGTTTTGGGGCACGAGATCGTGGCCGAGGTCGGTGGGGTACGGGCAGCCATCAACCCCCTCCTGGCCTGTCGGGAAAGGGGGCTCCCTCCTTGCGGGGCTTGCGCTCAAGGGGAGGATGCCCTGTGCCAGAACGTGGCCGAGGGCGCGCTCGCGCCCGGGATGCTCGGCTACCACCGGGACCTTCCTGGGGGATGGGGGGAGTGGATCGTTGTGCACCCGGCCCGCGTGCACCCCCTCCCCGGGAAGATGCCCACGGAGCGTGGACTCCTTGCCGAACCTTTGGCTGTGGTCTTGCGTGGGCTGCGCCTGGCTCCACCTGAGCCCAAAACTCCCGTCCTCGTCCTTGGTGCGGGGACGTTGGGCCTTTTAACGGTGAGCGCGCTCAAACTCTTAGGACACGCGGGCGAAATTCACGTCGTGGCACGGCATCCCTTGCAGGGCCAGATGGCCAAAGCATTTGGGGCCACGGTTGTCCACCGTTCTCCTTCCGATGCCGTGAAGCTCGTGGGGGGGAAGAGCTACCGGGCGCCGCTGGGGCCTCCGGCCTGGCGCGGGGGATTCGCGTACGTGATCGACGCCGCCGGGACCAAAACCAGTTTTGATCAAGCCCTTTGGGCCGTACGCGAGGGCGGAACCGTCCTCCTCCTCGGCGCGCCCGGCGCGGTGAAGCTCGACCTTTCCCCCCTCTGGTTCCGCGGCCTTCGTGTCTTCGGTACCTACACCTATAGCGAACAGGATTTCCGCAAGGCCGTGGAGATGCTCAGCGAAGCGGAGGGCTTAGAGAAGCTCGTGACCCACACTTTCCCCTTGACCGACTTCCGGCAGGCCCTCCGCACGGTGTTTTCCCGTCGCGGGATCAAGGTGGCCTTTCGCCCTTAACCCGAAAGGACGAAGGCGAGCGCGTAAAAGAGAAGGGCCAAAACGGGGATCACGCCCAACGCCTGGTGGTAGATGCGGGTAACCCAGGCTTTTTTGTCCTCGCGTTCCGACCAGCGCAGGATGGCCACCCCGCTGAGCAAGATCAAGACCAAAGAAAGATACGTGGCGATCATCACTCGGTCCGCTAGGGTGAGGTAACCCACGGGTGGAATGGAGGAAGTCGGGTTCACGTGGAACATCACAGCCCCAAGAAGCGTGGAGATGTTCAGGGAGAGGCGGGTCGTGACCTTGTCCGGGGTCAAAAGGAGCGAGAGGAAACAACCCACAAGGAGCATGCAGGCGATGGGGAGGAAGGACTTGATCACGGCGTTGAGGGTCACGCGTTGGATGCGCAGCCCGAAGACAAAGCGGGAGTAGGTTTCCCCGTAAACCTCGTATTCGTGAGTCACCACCCGAGCTTCCCAGCCCTTGAGGCGCCAGCCCACCACAATGACGCTGGGATCGACCCCGCAGGCCTTCTCGTCCACCACGTATACGAGCTCCTCAACGGTCCGCCGTTTGTCCTCGATTTCAAGGGTCAGGAGGTGCTCGTCGAAGGGGTAGCGCCGGAATCCAAGTTTTGGGAGAGGTTGGCCTGGATGCGGAAGAATTT
>JAUQPF010000043.1 GCA_030550535.1 Candidatus Bipolaricaulota bacterium | reverse complement strand
AAGGCGAACAGATCCATCCCGGGCGCATAGAACCGGAAGTTCACCGCGCCCGCGCCCGCCAAAGACCAGACCCCGTTGGTGTTGGAAAGGGCACCGTTCGCGTTCACCCCGTAGCCGAAATCCGCGGAGTCGTAGTAGCGCAAGAAGTTCCCGGCCAGGGTGAGGGAGAGGACGTTTCCCCGATCATCCCGGTACTCGTCGTCAAGGTAGCGGAAATTCGCTTGGAGCGAGGAGGTGGTGACGGAGGTGATGGGCTGGGTGTAGTCGCAGAGGGATAGCGCCCCCGCATTTGCCGCGGCAAAGGCGGTCAAAAACAGGGCCCGAACCAGCAATGCGCTCGTTTTCATAGGACCTCCTTTCTCCTGCGACGGAGCTTAGCCCAAAATTTTGGGAGCTGTCAACAGATGCGGGGCACTGGGTCCCCAAGAGGCATCTCCAGGAACCTTCTTCCGCCCACGGCCGTGCGCAGGACCACCCTTCCGGGGTAGCTCTCCACGGCCTGGCCGATCACCCGGGCATGGCGGGTCAAGGGATGGCATTCCAAGGCCCTCAGGACCTCCTCGGCCTTGGCGGGCGCTACGGCGAGGACGGCCCGGCCCTCGCAAGCGAGCTCGTACGGGCTTATCCCCAAAAGCTCGCACAGTCCCCGGACCTCCGGCCGCACCGGGATCTTCGCCTCGTCGACTTCCA
Source organism: Candidatus Bipolaricaulota bacterium (assembly GCA_030550535.1). Lineage (GTDB taxonomy): Bacteria > Bipolaricaulota > Bipolaricaulia > Bipolaricaulales > Bipolaricaulaceae > DTER01. The sequence goes on along the minus strand of JAUQPF010000043.1, from coordinate 2,737 downwards.
TCCCCACCCCCGATTTTTTGGCCATCTCGTTGAGGGCCGCGGCCAATCCTCCCCGGGTGGGGTCCTTCATGGCCGTGATCCCGCCCGTTTCCAGGGCCGGGGCCAGGGCCGGCCATAGGGGGGCCACATCGCTCTCCACCGGCGTTTCCACGGGGAGCTCATGCCGCGCCGCCAAGATGGCCAGCCCATGCTCGCCCACCGGCCCGGTCACAAGGAGGAGGTCCCCGGGACGCACCCCGCTATCGGGGATGACCCGCTCGGCCACACCAATCCCCGTGGTGTTCACCACGAGACCATCAAGCTCGCCTTTCCCCATGACCTTGGTGTCGCCGGTGACCAGGGCCACCCCAAGCTCCGCAAGCACCAAAGCCGCCGATTCCAAAATTCTCTCCAAATCCGCAAAAGAAAAGCCTTCCTCGATGACGAGGGCCAGGCTCAGGGCCACCGGCCGCGCGCCCATCACCACAAGATCGTTCACCGTGCCCGTCACCGCGAGCTTCCCGATGTCGCCCCCAGGAAAGAAGAGGGGCTTCACCACGTGGCTGTCGGTGGTGAACACGATTTTCCCTGGAGGAAGATCGAGCACGGCCCCATCGTCCAGCTGGTCCAGACCGATGGGCCCTGCCGCGCGGAGCTTGAACTTGGGGAGGATGTGCTCCAAAAGGAGCTTCTCCATCACCAAGCCGCCGGCCCCGTGGAGGGCCGTGATCTTCTCCTCAAGGAGCCGCTTCATAGCCTGGGCCTTCCGGCGTAACGGTACCAAATGTTACAGGCCCCTTCCGCGCCCACCATGCATGGCCCCACGGGGGTGAGGGGGGTGCAAGTCGTGCCGTAGAGGGGGCAATCCGTGGGAACGGCCCGGGCCAGGAGCACCTCCGCGCAGCGGCAGCCCGGGGGCTTCTCCTCGCCGAGCTCCCCTTCCACCCCGAACTCCCGCTGGGCATCGTGGGCAGCGAACTCCTCCCGGAGGTAGAGGCCCGAAGCGGGGATCTCCCCGATCCCCCGCCAGAGGGCCGGTCCCACCCGAAAGACCCGGCGCAGAAGCTCCTGCGCCCGCAGGTTCCCCTCCTCCGTGACGGAACGGGGGTAGGCGTTCTCCACCTCGGCCCTCCCCTCCCGGAGCTGGCGAAGCACGAGGGCCAGAGCATAGAGGATGTCGAGGGGCTCAAACCCCGCGACCACGATGGGGACGCGAAAGCGCGCGGCGATCTCCCGGTAGGCGCCCGCGCCGATCACGGTGGACACGTGCCCTGGGGCCAGGAAGGCCGCGATCTCCACGGGCGGCGCGGAAAGGAGAGCCGCGAGCGCTGGAGGGATCAGCTTGTGGCTCACAAGCACGAAGAAGTTGTCCGGGGGGTTATCCAGGAGCACGGCGGCCGTGCCGGGGGCGGTGGTCTCAAAGCCCACAGCGAAGAACACCACGGGTTTTTGGGGGTTGCGGCGGGCGATCTCCACCGCATCCGCCGCGGAGAGGACGACCCGCACGTCCGCGCCCTCCGCCCGCGCCTCCTCCAGGGTCATGCGCGTGCCGGGGACCCGGGTCATGTCCCCAAAGGTGCAAAGGATGGCCCCGCGCTCCGCAATGCGGAGGGCGCAATCCAGGTCGCGGGTGGAGGTGACGCACACCGGGCAGCCCGGCCCCTCCAGGACCTCCACCGTCTCGGGAAGGAGGCTCCTCAGTCCGTGCTGGGCGATCGTGATCTCGTGCGTTCCGCAGACGTGCACGATCCGCACGGGCCTTGGAGGTCGAAGCTTTTCCAGAAGGCCGCGGAAACGCTCGGCCCACTCCGGGTTTCGTAAAGAAAAAAGCTCGCTCACGGATTGTCGCCGAGGGCCAGGATTTCCTGGAAAAGCCGGAGGGTTTCCTCAGCGTCGGCGGGGTCCAAGCGGCGCAGGGCGAAGCCCGCGTGCACGAGGAGATAGTCCCCCACCTGGACGGGCTCCCCCAAGGTGTCCAGGCGGGCCTTGGCCCGGGAGCCGCCCAGGTCCACGGTGGCCACGTTCCCCTCCACCGCCACTACCCGCACGGGGATCGCTAGACACATGGCGTGCGCATTGTCTTTAATCGCGGAAGTAGCGCAAGCGGTACCAAAGGAGGGCGAGGTATTCCCGCACGGCCAGGGCGGAGGTGGCGAGGGCTTGGGCGGAGGGGAGGAAACTCTGAACGGAGCGGGTGGGGAGGGCGCGATGGCCGCAGGGCGCGGGGATGGGGGCAAGGCCCTGGGCCCAAAAACAGCGGAGGGCCCGAGGCATGTGGAAGGCGGAGGTGACGAGGATGAAGGGCGTGGGCCCAAGGCTTTGGGCCACCCAAAGGGCGTCCTCCCAGGTGTTGCGGGAGGCCGTGAGCCAGTGCACCTTTTCCCTGGGCACCCCAAGCTCCCAGGCCGCCTGGGCCATGAGGGGGACCCCGCTCCCGGTGAAACCCTCTCCGCCCACGACCCACAGGGTGGGCCTTCCCCCCAGGGTGTGAAAGAGCCGCACCCCCTCCACCAGCCGGGCCAAGGTGGAGGAGGGCAGCATGCCCAAGGCAGGGCGCCCCTCGTAAAAATTTTCTCCGCCGCTTAGGACCACGATCGCCGTGACCTCCGGCGGCGAAAGGAGGACGGGATAGGCCCCCTCCAAGGGGCGCAAAAGCCGATTGGCCCCAAACGCGGTGGCCAGAAAATAGAGGATCGCTAGGGCTAGGCTCAAAACGAGACCGGCTTTCCAGCTCCGGCGCCAAAGGAGCATCCCCCCA
>JAUQPF010000020.1 GCA_030550535.1 Candidatus Bipolaricaulota bacterium | reverse complement strand
TCACGCGTCACGGCTTTTTCATCGGCACCCAAGCTCCCGCTCCCAATACTCGATCGTCCAGCGCACGTAGGTGCAGTTAGGGTAAGTGCCGCCCACGCAGTAGCCGAGCTCGAAGTTCTGGTGCGGAAGGGGCACATCCGCCCCCCGCGGGGCGAGGATGGAGAAGGGGTTGTAGGGTGGGTTGGTCTTACAAGCCCGCAGGAACACGATTTTCGGCCGGTCCGTCTCCCGCCTTGGCCGCGGGTCCCCGTCGCCATCGGTGTCCAAATACAGGGTGAGCTGCATGTGCCGCGCGCCGGAGAGGGAGAAGCGCAGGTCCACCCAGCCCGCCTGAACCTCACCCTCCCAAAGGAGGCGGGTCACTCCGCCCTGGGCGGTGAGCGTGGGGCTCGGCGCAGGGCCCGTGACCAGGCGGTTCGTGAACGTTCCGGGCGACTCGAGGAGGACGTAGAACTTGCGGGGGCTGGGCCAGGTGGGGTCACCGGCCACGGTGATGTGCCAGTGCCCCTCCGGGTCGCCCCAAACATAGATCCCAGGTTTATCGAGCGTGGGCATGCCCGGCAGGGTCGAGGGAGGCGGCCCTACCTGCACCGTCTTTTGCGCCTGGGCCGTGGCTCCCTGGTCATCCGTTACCGTGAGGGTCACCGTGTACGTGCCCGCGGATGGATAGGCCTTGGTCACGATCTTCCCCGTGCCCGTCGTGCCGTCCCCGAAATTCCAGCTATAGGAGACGATGGTGCCGTCGGGGTCCTGGGAGGCGGAGGCGTCGAAGGTCACGGTTTCGCCGGGGTTGGGGTTCGCGGGAGCAAAGGTGAAGGCGGCCACGGGCGGCTGGTTCGGGCTCCGCACGGTGACCTCCCGGCTTGTGGACGCGGAAGCGCCCTGGTTGTCGGTGACGGTGAGGGTCACGGTGTAGGTACCCGGGGCGCTATAGCGCTTGGTGACCCGTACCCCGGAGGCCGTGGCCCCATCCCCGAAGTCCCAGCGGTAGGAAACGATCGTGCCATCGGGGTCGCGCGAGGCCGTGGCATCAAAGGTGATCCACTGGTTCACAAGAGGCTCCGCCGGGGAGAAGGTGAAGGAGGGGATCGGCGGCTGGTTCGCCAGGGGCTGCACGCTCACCTGGGTGGAGGCCTCCGCCCAGCTCCCTGCCGGGACGTTGGCCCCTAGCCACGTCCGCACCTGGGCGAGGAACGCCGCGCCGTTCGTGGAGAGGATGGGGAAGGTGGCGCTCGGAAAGGTCGCGGGGAAGAGCCCCACCGCCCGGTCCGCGGCGAACGCGAAGAGGCGGGAGACGCCCGTGGGCTCGCCTGCCCGGATCTGGTAATCCGTGCGGCGCGGGAGGACCGTGGTCCCCGCAGAAAGCCGCGGATCCCGCTCCCAGTAGTTTGGAAAGAGGAGCTTCGCCCTTCCTTGGGGATCGAGCTCCACCACGTACACGTAGCTTGCCCGTGAGACCTCGATGGTGATCCGCACGTTCTCGCCCACCGTGTAGGTGGGTTTGTCCGTGCGGATGGTGAGGGTGAGCGGGGGCTGAGCCGCAGTCACCGTGACCTGGTAGGTGTTGTTCGTCTCGTCGGCCTCGCGCACGCGGTTCGTGGCATCCGCGGTGATGGTGAACGTTTCGCTTGGGGCGGAGAGCGGGAGTTGCAAGGTTACTGTGACGCGGGAGCCCGCAGGGAGGGCCGAGACCGAGGCATACTGTGTGCCGGCCAGACCCTGAAGGGCGATGTAGAAGAGGCCCGCGGGTGCACCGCCTTGGTTGCGCACGGTGATCTGGAAGGTGAGGGTCGTCCCCACCGTGGGCGCGGTAGGCGTGTAGGTCACGCTCTCCACGATGAGATCAGGGAGGGCAGGCACAGCAGCAGCAGTGATCGTAACCTGTCTTGTGTTGTTGCCCTCGTTGGCCTCGGCCACCTGATTGAGGACATCGGCCGTGGCGGTGAACGTCTCGGGTGACGTGCTCAAGGGGAGGGAGAAGCTCAGGGTCACGGAAGCTCCAGCAGCAAGGGAGGCCACGGTGCGGTCCTGAGAAGGTCCAGCGCCCTGGAGGCGCACCACGAAGCTCCCGGCCGGGGCGTTCCCCTGGTTCCGCACCACCACGGTGAAGGTCACGGTGGCGCCCACCGTGGGGGTGCTTGGGGTGTAGGTGAGGGAGTCCACGACGAGATCGGGTAGGGCCGGTGCCTGGATCGCGAACGCGGCCCGGAACGTCCCGGCGTTCGCGGTGGATAGTTCCACGGTGTAGGTGCCGGGCGGCACCTGATTTCCGGCGTTATCCCGCTGGTTCCAGGTCCAGGTGCGGGTTGCCCCGGGGCCCACCGGGGTGATCACCTGGGCCGCCACGGGCGAGAAAACCGTCTGCCCCGCGGCGTTCTTGATCACCCAAGGAGCGCTGTTGGGAAGCTCGATCCTCACCGTCCCCGTGTTGCGGAACGTGATCGTCACCGTCTCGCCCTGGAGGTAGGCGGACTTATCCGTGGAAAGCTGGCCCTGCGGGCTGGGGATCACGCCCGTGATCGTAACCTGTTTCGTGTTGTTGCCCTCGTCGGATTCCGCCACCTGGTTCAGGACATCCGCGGTGGCCGTGAAGGTCTCGGGCGAAGTGCTCAAGGGGAGGGAGAAGCTCAGGGTCACCGTGGCTCCGGCCGCAAGCGAAGAAACCGTGCGGTCCTGGGAAGGTCCGGCGCCCTGGAGCCGCACCACGAAGCTCCCCGCCGGAGCGTTCCCCTGGTTCCGCACCACCACCGTGAAGTTCACGGTGGCGCCCACCGTGGGCGTCGCGGGGGAATAGGTGAGGGAGTCCACGATGAGGTCGGGCTGGGCCAGGGGTTGAGGCCGCGCCTCCAGGCGCCCGGCCCCGTAGGCGTAGGGATCGCCCATGGGGACGGCAAAGGAAAGGAGGCGTGCCCTGAGCTCGCTTACGGAAAGGCCGGGGCTCTCGGACTTGAGGAGGGCGGCCACCCCGGCCACGTGGGGCGCCGCCGCCGAGGTTCCGGGGAACGGGTTATAGGCGGAGACGCCGGTGCGCACGTTATCGGGGGCGGCGAGGTCCGGTTTGGCCCGCCCGTCCTTGGTGGGCCCGCGGGAGGAGTAGGGCTGAGCTGGCCCGGTGGAATAGTTCTGCCAGCCGATGGCGGCCACGGAAAGGGCCGTCGCCACATCCGCCGGGGTCACGAGGGAGGAGCTCGCGTCGCGCGGGGTGAGGTCGTGATACACGGAGAACAGGGCCAGGCGCCGGGGTGCCCCGGAAACCCGCTGGATGCGCACGCGGTAGGTCCCGGGCAAGGTGGCGGTGGCGAAGATGCGCTCCGTGGGCTGCTCCGCCCCGGCCTGGGTCTTCGTGGAGGAAGCAAGGAGGTTCCCTGCGGGGTCGAAGAGGTAAAGGTCGTAGTCGTCGGCGGTGGCCGGCCAGGAATCCCAAGTGAGGTAAAGGAGGATCCGCTCCCCGGGGTTCGCGGTGAGGGTGACGTCGGTGTCGTGCCAGCCGTCGTTGTTTTGGTCGGTGAAGGTGGGGCCGTAGTGGCGCAACCCGAAGTTCCCGGCGGCCTGCACCCAAAGGATCCCGGCGTTCGCCGCCCGGTTCACGATCTGGGCGATCACGCCGGTTCCGTCGTAGAAGCTCGTGTTGAACCAGCCCAGGGAGTGGACGATGATGTGGACCCCTTCGGCGATACAGAAGCTCACGGCGTTATCCAAGTCCACCTCGTTTCCGATCTTGAGGAGGTAGAGGGTGGCCTCGGGCGCGATGTCGTACACGATCTCCGCGACCGCCGTGCCGTGGGTGAGGCCCGTCTCCATACCGGTCCCGGTGAAGTCGCGGGTCACGAGGGTGGCGGGGAGGTCGCCCCGGGCCTGGGACTGGGAGAGGCCGGCGAAGCCCACGTCGATCACGGCGACCTTCACGCCGGCGCCGCGGATCCCTTGGGCGTGGAAGGCGGGGGCCCCCACGAGGGCCGCCCCTTGGGAGGTGACGCTCAAGGGCACGGGCTCAAAGGGCAGGCGCACCCGGGCCTTTCCCGCGGCCTGGGCAAGGAAGCTCTCCAGTTGCGCGAGGGGGACCACGGCCTTCTGGAGGCCGAGGGGCGAGGATTCCGCCCGGGTGGCGCCCAAAGCTGTGGGCGTGATCGGCGCCAGGGGCTCTAGAACCACGGTGACCGCGGTGCCGTCGGGCGAAAGGGGGATGCCCCACATCTCCGCCACCCGCCGCACCGCATCCTGGGCCTGGGCGGGGACGTGGGAGAGGGCCACGACCAGCCCCTGGGGCACGGCCTGGCGCAGGATGCCTACAAAACCCTCAAGGGCGCTGTCCACGCCAGCATGCTTTTTTTCGGGCTTGGCCACCACAAGGGGACCGATGGAAAGGGAAAGCGGCGTCACCCCTGGCCGCTCCGCGCGGAAAAGCTTCAGGAACTCCAAGGCTTGGGAGACGTTGCGGCTGCGTACGAGGATCCCAAGGAACGCGTCCTCCCGCCAGGGGATTTTCACGCCCACGATCACGTTGCCGTAGGCGTAGAGCTCGACCCCCGCGGCCTGGAGCTCCCTAGCGTAAGGGGAGAGGTCCAGGAGGCGCCCCTGCACCTGGGGGAGCCACTTGGTGAGGACCTGGGCGACGTCGATTCGGGCCAATCCCAGGGCGCCCAGGGTGTAGACCTGCGGGTAAAGGGCGGACTCGCTGAACTTATCGAGGCTTGCGCGCAGGCCCGCCTGGGCGGCTCGCGCGATGTAGGGCTCAAACCGTGCGGCGTCCTCCGAAAGCACGCCCACCGTGATTTGGGCGAGCCCCAAGGCGGGGAAAAGGACGAGGAGGAAGCCAAGACCTGCTTTTTTCAAGGCTATGCGCATCATGTCAACCTCCTAGGGGGACGGGGGTGTAGGGCGGCCGAACGATCCGCACCGCCGGGTCCTTGCCGAGCTCGGGAAGGAGAGGGATGGGCAAGAGAAGCTCCGCGAGCGCCCCGCTGGAGCTACGGATGAAGGGTTCCCATTCTTCGGAGAGCGTGGCGCAAAGCTCGGCCACCACCCGAACCCGTAGGCCCAAACGCTCAAGTCCCTGCGCTTGGGCGAAGGAAAACCAATCCGGATGCCACACCAGCGCCCAAAGGGCCGGATCAAGACGAATCCCCGCGGGCGGCGCAGGAAGTTTTGTAGGGATCTCCATTTGGATGAGTTCAACCACCCCTTCCGGAGGGAGGAGCCCCAAGGCCTCCAGGATGGCCAGGGAAGAAAGCGGCTCGGGAGCTCCCTCCCCGAGGATCACGAGCTCCGCGGCCTTTGTGCTTCCTCTCAGGATGGTGTTCCAGCGCCCCTCCCGGATGCCCATGAGGAAGAAATCGTTGTCCAGGTAGAGGAAAGCGTTCTGGTTAAGGAGTTCCGCCTCGCCTGTGGCCCCCACAAAAACAAGATCAGCTTTCTCTGGGGTGAACCGGACGATGGGGATACCCAAAAGCTCGGCGCGTTCGGGCAAAGCCGCCAAGGACTCCGAGGGAATGGTCCAGGTCCCCCAAAGGTAGGGCTGAGCCAGGGTTCCCACGCTTAGGAACAGGATCACAGGAATCACACCCCTCATGGACCCTCCTTCTTGTGCCATCGTAATGTACACCCGCCCAAGCCCTCGGGTTCGAGCGTGACCCCCATTACGGAAACACCTCCCCTTTTGGGGAAACGGGAAGGATCCGTTTCCCCAAGCCGGGCGAGTACAAGAGGAGCGGGGAAAACACGGCAAAGGAGGATGGGCGATGCGAAAGTGTTTACTTCCATGGGGAGGCGTAATCCTCCTGGGCCTTTTGGGATGGGCCCAATTCAGCGGAGAGTGGACGGCTCTCATCCGCATTGTGCCAAGCATAAAGCTGGAAAAATGTGTGCTCACTCTCAATTACACGGTGGACAGGAACTGGACGATCGCCAGCATCTCCAAGTTCGATGAGACCGGCCTTATTGACCAAAGCTTCAGCCTCACCGGCGGTTTTGGTCCGCTTTCCATCACGGGGGGTATGGCCTTCAACCCCACGGTGGCCGACACTGTGACGGTTTACTACCCCGAAATTTGTGGCTCACCGACGGACGCGGTGACGCTCACCCCGCCCGCGTACAAGGAAGCCTGGGTCAAGACCGCCTTCACGCTGGCCGGGGTGGAGTTGGGCGTGGAGTTTCACCATTGGGCCTACCCCTACTACCTGAAGGACGTGGACAAGGATGGGGAGCTTGAGCACTACTGGCCCTGTTGCCCTCCGCAGACCGCCACCTACACGTTGATCACCCTCTTCGCCAAGTTCCCACCTTTTGGGCTTCGCATTGACATCGCTGACTGCTGCACGGGTTTGGGCTTTGCGGAAGCCGTTCTTTCCCTCACCGATGTGGGCCTGTGCTGCGGTTTGGCTTACGATGCGGAGCTCTACTTCACCAAAGCGGGCTTTGGTTACTTGGAAACAGCGCTGGAGCTTCCCCTCTGCTGCAACATCTCCCTTGAGGTGGCCACGCGCTTCACCGTGCACCACAAGCAAGTACGGGTCACCCCAAAGTGGAACGGCATGGGCCAGGCCTGCTTCATCGTGTATGGGGACCTCGTCACCGGCGACAGCCTCTTGGAGATCGTGGGCCTGGAAATCTATGGCTATAAGCTCCGCTGCAAGCTTTCGAGCTGCAGCTATGTGGAATTGCTGACCGCCTTCGACGTGACGAAGCTCAAGGATCTCCTTGATCAGAACATCTTCGAGGGGAACGAGTTCCAGTACTGGAAGGTCGCGTTTTGTGGTCCAGGCTGTTGTGGCGGCACGTACACCTTGGGCCTGGCCGCATTCTTCCAGAGCTCGGGCAGTCTCTTTGGGTTGACGCGCATCAAGGGTGATCTTTCCGTGCCTATTATGGCCAACTTCGACCTTCTTCTTTCGCTGAGCGTCTCCCTGAGCGGAGGCACGGAGCTCGCTGTGGGCTGGACGTTCCGCTTCTAGAGCGCGCTTTCAAAAGATCACGGTTCGGGGAGGCCTGCGGCCTCCCCCTTTTTTCTTATAATGCGGCTAGTTGGAAAGGGTGGGCACGATGCGGCGCTTTCTTTGGGCGCTCCTTTCCTTCGCGTTATTCGGTTTAACAGCCTCTGCCTTGAGTTTCCGCGGGAAATGGGCTCTCACCCTTGAGCTTTTTCCCACCCTTAGGCTCTACACGAGCTCGCTCACCCTTACCTTTCGACCGCTCCCAGGCTGGGTATGGGAAAGCGGGTCCACCTTTTACTCCACGGGGCTTCGCTACCAAAACTTCTACGCGAGCGGATTCCTCGGCGATCTCCTCGTGAAGGGGAAGATCTACTTTCATGCCGAGGAGCAGCGCTACCGGCGCGCTTGGCTGGACCTTAAGCTTCCCTTGGCCACCGGGACCCTCACTCTTTCTGCGAACCATTGGGCAAGCTCAACCGAATACACTTCCGATCACAAAAAGAAATACGGAACCTGGCCGTGTGTGAACGTCATCCCTTGGGATGAAGCCTGGTGCCATGTGGGGCGCGCCCTTTACGTCTACGGTCCCGTGGTGGGGTACGAGCAACCAAGCTTCTTGCGCCTTTACCTCGGCCGCACGGACTTCTACCGTTTCGAGGTCTATATTTCCTCCTCTTACCTTGCCCGATTCGAAAGCGCCTTCGGCTCGCGGTTCTGGGAGGCCTGGGCTGCGGAGCAAAAGATCATCTGCGTATACGGCGAAATCAAGAATTATCGCTACACCACCGAAGGGGGCTACTCCGTCCCTCAGGTCTCCCTTTCCAGCCCGGCCGACCTTTCCCTGCATGGCTGTTGCGGCTTTCCCGCACGTGCCCAGTGCCCTCCCAACCTCATCCGGTGGTTTGAGGCCAAGAACTATGCGGGGAAGACCGTTTACGTCCAAGGTCCCATCGTGAGCTATGCCTCCGAGGGCGGGGTGGCCAACCGCTTGCTGCGCATCGGCGGCGGAGGTACCGTACCTAACCGGTTGGAGCTTTATTACGCGCCCGGTTTCCCCGATTGGTTCCGCAGCCGTTTTGCTGTGGGCAAATTTGTGTGCGTTTACGGCACGATTTCCCTTGTGGGCGGGGTGGCCCGCATCGTCGTGGAGGACCTCGCGAATTTTCCGATTTTTGAAGGGACCTGTTGCGGGGCAGACCTTCTTCCTGGCCAATTCTTGAACTGGAGGCTAGCCTTGGGTTTCCCTCCGCTCACCCTTACCGCGGATTTCGGGGATTGCTCCCGAGGCACCGGCTTTCGGCGCTTGAAAGTCGAGTGGGGAGGCCTTTCTTTGTGTTGCGGGCTTTTCCTCGACGTGAGCCTCACCTTCACCAAATGCTGGGCTTTGGAGAACCTCTCCTTGACGTTGCGGGAACTTTTTCTCCCTTGCTGTGGGATCACCGCGAAGGTTTCCGCCACTGTAGCGCCTGATTCCCTGAGCTTGACCCTGGAGCCCAAGTGGCCAGGCCTTTCGGGCTGCCTCACGGTGTACGGCGACGTGGATTGGACGGGTTCGGGTATTCGTGGAGTGCGGGTCCACGGGTGGAGCCTTTCCTGCTACGCGGGCGACGTCAAGGTGCGCTTCGTGACCGCTCTGGATCCTGACGCTGTGGAGGACCGGACGGACGTGACTTTCTACGCTGGGGAATGGGAGTATATGGGCGTAAGCTACGCTCGTTCCGTAAGCTGCGGTAAGGCCGAGTTGAAGGCGGAGCTTTGGTTTGGTTCCCGAGGAATCCTCTTTGGCCTTCAGCGGGTACGTCTCTACGGCAAATTCCCGCTCGCCGCGGCCATCCGCGTTTTTGCCAAAGCTCAATGGAATTTCGCGCGAGCTTCGCCCTTGGAGTGGTTCGACGTGGGCTGGAGCCTTGAGTTCTGAGCCCGTACGAAGCGGTCTTTTCTCGTCAGGGACTTGACTTTCTGTCATTTAGCGCTAGAATAATCACAAACACAAAAGGGCAAATGTAGGGGCGCCAAGAGAGGGGGTTGGTCCGGAAACCTATTTGGCGATTAGGAAGGAGGCCATATGAAGCAGGTTTGGTTTTTGGTGTTTATCTTAGCGGTGGGTGGGGTGGCGCAAGGGTTGCGGTTCTGGGGCACTTGGGACATGACCCTTGAGCTTTTGCCCACCCTAAGGATTTACGGAAGCAACCTTATATTGAACTGCTCCTTTGCGCCGGGTTGGCGGATCGAGAGCGAGACCAAGATCTCAGGCGGAGTTTACAAGTACCAGAATTTCTACGTGAGAGGGAGATTCGGGGATTTCAGCGTTTGGGGGAAGACGTACTTCAGCGCCGAGGAAGTGCGCTACCAAAAGATGTGGCTCAACGCGGAGATCCCTCTCTTTGGGGGCACGTTCCGGAGCTCCTTCAACCACTGGGCGTCCTCCACGGACTACTGGGCGAGCGATAGGGAAATGTTCGGCCCCTGGCCCTGCGTTCCCCCGGTCCCGGTGGTCTCCTGGGAAGACGCCTGGCTCTTTATGACCCGCGAGGTCTACGTCACCGGGCGGGTGGAAAGTGCGAGTCGCACAGGAACAGGCCCTGTCTATATCAACATTGGCCGTGCTTATCCTGATGCCGATAGGTTTCAAATCTTCATCCCTGCTGGGAGCGTTTTAGCGTTTGAGAACAAGTTCGGGGCAGAATTCTGGAATACGTGGAATACCCAGAAACCAACGATTTGTGTGCGGGGGACGATCAAAGGATATCGTTACACCTCAGGCGGGCCAGACAATGCGGGCTACTCCGTGGCTGAGATTTTTCTCACCGATCCTGCCAACCTCTCCCTCGGAGCCTGTTCCGGCATCATGGTTTCACCATCTTGTCCTGGGACCACGGTCAAGTGGTTCTACGCCAAGAATTACGCGGGCCAGACTGTGTACGTTCAGGGACCGGTGGTGAGCATCACGGGGCCTGGCACATATCACGGATATCCGAACACCTATCGAGTGCGGATAGGTGGAGGTGGGACCGTAGGGAACAGGGTAGAAGTGATCATGTACAGCGACCCCGGTTGGCCAACCGCGGGTTTCTCCTACACCGACGAAGTCTGTGTGTATGGCAAGATCTCGGTGATCGACGGCGTCGCCGTGATCCTCCCTGATGACCTTATTTCCACCTCTGGTAGCCCATGCTGCATAGGGCAAGAGGTCACTTACCTTGCGGCCTTCATAAACTGGCGGTTCCGCTACACCCTGGCTCCCTGGACCTTCACCCTTGACTTCGGCGACTGCGGCACGGGCTTTGCTTTCCGCCGGCTGCAGGTGGACGTCACTGGGCTTCCCTTGTGCTGCGGACTTTTCCTCGATGCCAGCCTTTCCTTCGTGAAGCAAGGTGGATTTGAAAAAATTGCGTTCACCCTGGGCGACCTCGCTTTATGCTGCGGGGTGACCACGAAGATCTCCGCGGAGTTCACTCCCACCGCAAAGAAGGTGGAGCTCAAGCCCTCCTGGCACGGTCTTGCTGGCTGCTTCACGATCTACGGCGACGTGCTCTTCTCCGGCAGCACCTGGCAAGGGATCGAGGTCTGGGGGTTCATGGTCAACTGCTACTTCCCCACCTGCGGGTACTTCCGGATCCTCACAGCATTTGACCCTGCGAAGCTTTGGATCGACGACAGCCGTAACATCACAGCGAGCCGCACGCGACCCCGCTACTATCGCGCCCTCTTCCGCACCGGCGAGTTCGGGTACATGAGCGCCAAGTTCTGCATGAGCGGGTGCTGTGGCGGCGAAGCCTCCTTCATCCTTGAGAGCTGGTTCGGCTCCGGAACCTACCTCTTTGGGTTCCGCAGGTTCAAGTTCGACTTCCAGCTCCCCATTGCGGCCAACATCACCCTCTTTTCCAAGGCCCAGTGGGACTTCTCCAAGGCTTCGCCCTTGGAGTGGTTCGACGTGGGCTGGAGCATCTCCTTCTGAGTTCGGGTACGAAGCCGAGGATGGCCGGGCGGGGCAGGCCCCGCCCGGTTTCTCTTTCGCTAGGCTTGAGGCGTGGCGGAGAAGGTCTTGGTGGGGATGTCGGGTGGGGTGGACTCCACCGTGGCCGCCTATCTCCTTCGGGAGGCGGGCTACGAGGTCCACGGCCTCACCCTCTGGCTTTGGGATCCCCAGGGGCCGTACGAAAACCCCTGTTGCTCCCTGGACGCGGCGGCCCTGGCGGCCCGGGAACTGGGGATCCCCCACGAGGTGGTGCAGGCCCAGGAGGACTTCCGCAGGCTCGTGGTGGAGCCCACGCTTTCGGCCTACCGACGGGGGATCACCCCAAACCCCTGCGCCTTCTGCAACCGGGAGGTGCGGTTTGCCCTTCTCCTTCGGGAGGCGGACCGGCGGGGGATACCCTGGGTGGCCACGGGCCACCACGCCCGCGTGGTGCGCGCGGGAAGACCTCGGCTCCTGCGGGGCCGCGACCCCCAAAAGGATCAAAGCTATTTCCTTTTCGCCCTCACACACGAAGAGCTTTCCCGGGCCCTCTTCCCCGTGGGCGAATACACCAAGGCGGAGATCAAGGCCCTCGCCGAGAAATTGGGCCTCACCGCCGCCCGCCTTCCCGAAAGCCAGGACCTCTGCTTTGCGCCGGAAGGGATCGCCGCCCTCATCCCTGAGGCTGAGCCCGGCCCCATCTACGACGTGGATGGACGGCTCTTAGGGAGGCACAAGGGGCTCCCCCACTACACCGTGGGCCAGCGCCATGGCCTTGGGCTTTCCTCGCCGCGTCCCCTTTACGTGGTCGCGCTGGACCCGGAAAGAAACGCGGTGATCGTGGGCCCGGAGGAAGCCCTCTACGCCCAGGGGCTTTTGGCCCAGGACCTGCATTGGATCGGGGGCGAGCCGCCGGGGGAGCGGTTCCCTGCGGAAGTGCAGGTGCGGTATCGCGCGGCGCCCGTGCCTGCGGAGGTGGAGCTTCGCGAGGGCACGGCCTGGGTGCGCTTTTCCCGGCCGGTGCGGGCGGTGACCCCCGGCCAGGCCGCCGTGTTCTACCGGGGCGAGGAGGTCTTAGGAGGAGGGATCATCGCCCGCCCCCTATTCGGGGAGGCGCTCCGTGGCCAGGCGCGGGTCCAGGGCATCCCGTAGTCCATCGCCGAGGAGGTTCATCCCCAAGACGAAGAGGAAGATGGCGATCCCGGGGAAGGTGGAGATCCACCAGGCGCGGAAGAGATAGTCCCGGCCTTCCGCGATGATCACGCCCCAGCTGGGTTGAGGGGGCTGGATGCCCAGCCCCAGGAACGAGAGGGAGGCCTCCATGAGCACCACCCATCCCACCCGCAGGGTGGCCACCACCACCGCGCCGGGGAGCACGTTCACCAAAAGATGGCGGAAGACAAGGCGGAAGGGGGAGGCGCCAGCGGCGCGGCTGGCTTCCACGAACGCCGCGTGCTTGAGGGCCAGCGCCTCGCTCCGCACGACCCGGTAGGCGATGACCCATTCCTTGAAGGCCAGGGCCACCACGAGGTTGAGGAACCCCGGTCCAAAGAGGCCCATGAGGGCGATGGCGAAGACGAGGTAAGGAAAGGCCAGGAGCACGTCCACCACGCGGCCCAACACCGCGTCGAGGAACCCTCCCGCGTAGGCCGAGACCAGCCCCAGGGTGACCCCGATGAGGAGGCTCACCCCCACCACGACGAGGCCCAGGGCGATGGAGACCCGTCCCCCATGGAGGATGCGGCTCAGGATGTCGCGGCCCAGGGCGTCGGTGCCCAAGAGGTAAGGGGAGCCCGAGCTTCCGCGGTGGCCCGGGGGACGGAGGCGCTCCCCGAGGCTCCCCCTAAGGGGGTCATGGGGGGCGATCCAGGGCGCCAGGGCAGCCCCCAGGCCCAGGGCCACCACCGCGATCGCTCCCAGGAGCGCCAGGCGATGGCGGCGGAATGCGCGCCATGCGCGGGATCTCATTCGCCCCTCCCGTGGCGGATCCGGGGATCCAAGAAACTATAGGAGAGATCCGCGAGGAGGTTCAGCACCACAAAGGTCAAGGCGTAGAAGAGCACGCCGCCTTGGACCACGGGGTAGTCCCGGGTCTGGATGGCCTGGACCACCAGCCTCCCCACCCCAGGCCAGGCGAACACCGTTTCCACCACCATGTTTCCGCTGAGGAGAGCCCCCAGGTTCAGGGCGAGGGCGGTGACCACGGGAAGGAGGCCGTTCCGTAGGGCATGACGTAGGACGACGCCGCGCTCGGGAAGTCCCTTGGCCCGGGCCGTGCGCACGTACTCCTGGCCCAGGGTCTCCAGGAGGCTTGCGCGCACGAGGCGCATGGTCATGGCCATCATCCCGGTGGACATGGCCAGGGCCGGCATGATCAAGTGGCGCAAGACTTCCTGGAGGGCCGGGAGGTTTCGCTGAAGCAGCGCGTCCAAAAGGAGGAAGCCCGTGCGGGGCTCGAGCCCCGTGCCGAAGCCCAAGCGCCCCGCTACCGGGAGGGCCTTGAGGTTCACGGCAAAAACCACGATGAGGATGAGCCCGAGCCAAAAGCCGGGGAGGGACACCCCCGCCAAGGCCACCACGGTTCCCACCATGTCCCAAAGCGAGCGGCGCCGCACGGCGGCGATCACCCCTGCCGGCACGCCCACGAGGAGGGCCACGAGCGCCGCGAATAGGGTGAGCTCCACCGTGGCCGGCAGGGTCTCCCCAAGGAGGGCGGCCACGGGCCGGCGGTGGAGGATGGAGGTGCCCAGGTCCCCGCGGAAAAGCCTCACCACGAACCGCCCGTATTGGACCAAAAAAGGCTGGTCCAACCCAAACTCCCGACGGATGCGGGCGATCTCCTCCGCGGTGATGGGGCCTGTCTGGCCCAACAGGATCTCCACCGGGTCCCCAGGGGTGAGCCAAAGGAGCAAGAACACCACGAACGTGACTCCCAAGAACACCGGGATGGCCTGGATTAAGCGGCGGATGAGGTAGCCTGCCATGGAACAAGGGGAAGGGGGTGGCCCCCTCCCCCTCCTCCCTAGCTCACAAGATCGGCGCGATGCAGGTTGATCCGGCTATCGGGGCTGGGTTGCCAGCCCACGACCCGGCGGCTCACGCCGTAGATCTCCATGGCCACCCACAGGGGCACCAAGGGGAGCTCATGGGCGATGAGCTCCTGCGCGAGTTGATAGGCGGCCCGGCGGGACTCCGGGGTGCGGGCGATGTACTCCCCAAAATACATGAGCCCGTCGTAAAGGCAGCTTGAGTAGCCCGAGTAGTTCCCGCGCTCGCCCGTGCGCAGTTTGGGGATCATGATGTCCATGGGGTCCAAGGTGGCGTTGCCCCAGTCGGCGATCCACGCCTCCCGCTCGCGGTTGAGAAGCCGCGGGAGGAGCACGCCCCACTCCCACACCTGGACCTTCGCGTCGATGCCTACCTCCCGGAGCATCTCGGCGATGACCAGGGCCACGTTCTTGAAGGGATCGGTGCAGTCCAGGGTGAGGGCGAACCCCTGGGGGTAGCCGGCCTCGGCCAGGAGGGCCCGGGCCCGCGCGGGGTCGTAGGGGATGCGGGGGAGGTCCTTATAGAAGGGGGAATCCGGGGACATGAGGCTCGGGATGGGCGTGGCCAGGCCCCCCAGCACGTGCTCGATGATGAGGTCCACGTTGATGGCGTGGGCCACGGCCCGGCGCACGCGTGGGTCGTCGAACGGGGGACGGGTCACGTTCATCTCTAAGAACGTGCTACGGGTTCCGCGCACGGCCATGACCCGCAAAGCGGGGTCGGCCTCGATCTCCGGAATGAGATCTGGAGGGATGCGCGTGGCGATGTGGATCTCCCCGGCCTTCAGGGCCGCGAGACGGGTGGAGGTCTCCGGGAGAACCCGGAAGATCACGCGGTCCAGGCGGGCTGGGCCCACCGGCGGGATGGCCGGGGAGCCGCCGTAGTAGTTCTCGTAGCGCTCCATCACGATCTGGACACCCTTATCCCAACGCACAAACCGGAAGGGACCTGTCCCAATGGGGTTCTCCGCGAAGTACTCGTCCCCCACGGCCTCCACGTAGTGCTTGGGCACGATCATGTGATGGGGGAGGAACGCGATCAACGCCGGATAGGGCACGGCGGTGATGAGCTTCACCGTGAGGCGATCCAACGCCACGGCGTCCGTGACGGGATCGAGAAGGCCCTTGCGTGGGGAGGTCCTGCCGGAGATGCGGCCCTCCTTCACCGTGCGCTCCACCGTGAACACCACGTCTTCCGCGGTGAAGGGGGTACCGTCGTGCCAGGTGACACCGTCCCGCAAGTAGAAGATCCACTCCGTATCGGAGATGCGTTCCCAGGAAACGGCCAGTTCGGGCACGATCTCCATGGCCGGGGTACGGGTCACGAGCGCATCGAACATGTTGCGGAGGATCGTCTCCGTTTCGCGGTGGCGGAAATTGCCGGGGTCCAGGGTGAGGGCATCGGCGTCGATGCCCACCACCAGCGTTTTTCCCCCTTGGCCCAGCCCTGCCCAAGCCAGGACCAAAAGGCTCGTCAAAACCCAGAACATCCGAAGTTCCCGCATGGCTCCCTCCTTGGATCGCTAATTTAGGGCTGGGTCATGGTGAGCTGTGGACCGGCGGTAATGGCTTGGGACTCTCCTCCTTATAGCGGCTCGAGGGCAGGCCCGCAAGGTTCCAAGGGGACCGATCCCGTCACATTAGCTTCGGGGGGATCAGGATCTTCCCGAAGTTGCGCTCGTACTTTTCGATGTTCTCGCCGATGGCCTCGTGAAGCCGTTTCATGTGCCGCGGGGAGAGGATCACCCGGGCCACTAGAAGGGCCTGCCCTCGCTCGGGCGTCTGGGCCTGCGGATCCACGAGGAGAAAATCAATGAAGAACTCGTCGGGCTGGTGGCTGATGATGGCGAGATTGGAGTACACGCCTTTTCGTGTTTCCAAATCCGCACCCACTTGCACTTCGCGCTCGGCCATAGGTCACCTCCGAAAGCATCGTAGCCTTGGGGGTTGGATTGCACAAGGTTTTGGCTTGCGGTCTATAATTTCCTGATATGGCGGGCACGTTGCGGGAGGCCGTGGAGGAGGCGCTGCAGCGGTACAACGCGTTCCGCGCGCCGGAGGCCCGGGCCGAGCTCCTGGAGCTTTCGGGGAACGTGGCCACCGTGCGCTTCACCGGAAGTTTTTGCCGGACCTGCGGGGTGTACGACTACTTCGAGGATCTCCTAGGCTACATCCCCGGGGAGATCTTGGGGTTTGAGGCCGTTCCCGAGGGCTTCCACGTGCGGTTCCGCTTCCATCCGGAGGGGACGGCGGGGCCCTAGGTTGTGGCGGGCCAAGGTTTCCCGTACTATCGTGGCACGAAACAATATTTCGTGCCAAAAGGAGGGAAGATGCGCGCCACTACGCTTTTAATTTTGGCCATGGTTGTCGGTTCCTTGGGTCTTGCCCAGCCGGTCGTCATCGCGACCTCCGAAGTCTTCGGGTCCCTCGCCCGCACCCTCGGCGGCGAGGAGGTGCTTGTGATCACCATCATCCCCGCCGGGTTCTGCCCGGCCCACTACGACCTCCGTCCCGCGGACTTCCTGTTCCTGAGCAAAGCGGAGGTCGTGTTCTACCACGGCATCGAGGCCTGGCTCGAGCGCTTCCTGGCCAACGTGAACCCGGAGGCCCTGCGCGTGCACCTCCGCGGCCCCTGGAACTACCCCCAGGCCCTGGCGGAGAAGGCGAAGGCCGTGGCCGAGGCCCTGGGCCAACGCTTCCCCGAGAAAGCCCCGGTTTTCCAGGCCCGCCTAGAGGCGTTCCTTTCGGAGTTGACCGCGCTCGAGGCGGAGGTCCTCGCCAAGGCTGCGGCCCTCAACCTTGCGGAGGTCCCGGCCATCGTCATGGCCTGGCAGGAGAGCTTTGCCCGCTGGCTTGGGCTTTCGGTCGTGGCCACCTATCCGCCCGAGGAACGCCTCTCCCTTAAAGACCTGGCGGATCTGGCTCAAAAGGGACGGGAGGCCGGGGTGGAGCTCGTCATCGACAACCTCCAATCCGGCGTGTCCTTCGGCGGACGACTGGCCCAGGCCTTAGGGGCCGTCCACGTGGTCCTCACCAACTTCCCCGGCCCCATTCCGGGCACCGTAGACATGCTTTCGATGCTCCGGGTGAACGCCCAGCTTGTGTTCGCCGCGGTGGAGGCCCTGCAGAAGGTGGCCGTGCCATGAGCTTTCTCGCCATCGATCCCGCGACCGACGTTCGGGAACTCTTCGCCTTCGGGGTGCGGCTTCATGGTCACCCTGGGCCGTTTTTGGCCCTAGGGATCCGCATGGGCCTCCTCGCCTTGCACCTTCTGGGAAGCGTGGGTTACCGGGGGATCACGGCTGAGGTGGAGACGGGCACGAAGCCCCCGCTTTCTTGTCTTGTGGACGGCGTCCAGGTCGCCACAGGTTGCACGGCGGGGAAGGGGAACCTCGTGATCCAGGATCTTGGACGGGCCGCCGCCACCTTCCGCGCGGGTGAAAGAGGGGTGCGGATCGAGGTGCGGCCGGAGTGGCTTTCCCGCCTACCGAGCGAGGGGGCGGCGGATCACCTGGCGGAGGCCGTGCTTGCGGCTTCCCCAGAGGAGCTTTTCACGTGGACGCTCCTTTAGAGCTCAAGGAGGTTTGGGCGGCGTATCCGGGTGGGCGGGGGGCGGCCCTGCGCGGGGCCTCCCTCCGCCTCCCCCCGGGGAACCTCGGCCTCCTCATCGGTCCCAACGGCGCGGGAAAAACCACGATCCTCGAGGTCCTCTTGGGTTTCGTTCCCTACCAGGGGGAGGCCAAGGCCTTTGGGCTTGAGGTCCGGGATCACCCGCGGGAGGTGCGGCGACGCCTGGCCTACATGCCCCAGGCCCTGTTCTTCCCCCCGGATACGCCCTGCCGCACCTTGGACCTTGTGGTCATGGGCCGGTTTGGCCTTTTCCGGCCCTGGCGGCGCCTGCCGAAGGAGGAGCGGGAGCGAGCCCTGGCCGCCTTGGAGCACGTGGGGCTGGCGGAGAAGGCGGATTGGCCTTTGGGCCACCTTTCCGGGGGGCAACAACGCAAGGCTCTCCTCGCCCGGGCCCTGGCCAAGGGGGCGGAAGCCCTTCTCCTGGACGAGCCCTTCGCTTCCCTGGACCCCGAGGCCCGACTGGACCTGGCCCAGGCCATCCTGGGCCTGCGGGAGGAAGGGTTCACGATCCTCGCCGTGGTCCACGAGGAGGAGCTCCTCTCCCAGGCAGACCGGGTCTGGTTCGTGCGAGAAGGACGCGTCACCCCTCTTTCCCCACCCTTTTCCCGCCTGGCGGAAGCCTGGGCGAGCCTATGTGGGCGCTGATCTTGCCCGCGGCGGTGGCCGCGGCCCTTGCCGGCTACACGGGGGGTCTCCTCGGGGTCGTGGCCCTGCGTCTTCGCCTCTCCGCCCTGGGCTATGCCATGGCCCATGCGGCCTTCGCCGGCGCCGCCCTCGGCCTTCTCCTTGGGATCTCGCCCCTTGGCCTGGCTCTAACCTTTTCCCTGGTCGTGGCCGCCCTTTTGGGCCCCATCTCCGAACGCACCGGGCTTCCCACGGACACCGTTCTTGCCCTCCTCTTTCCCCTCACCATGGCCTTGGGATTCCTGTTCCTGGCTTTGACCCCTGGGCTCCCTCTGACTTCCCCGGCCCTGACCCTCCTTTGGGGAAGCCTTCTAGGTGTGGGTTGGAGCGATGTCGCGGCTCTTGCGGGCGTGGCCCTCCTTGCGAGCGCCTTCCTCCTCCTTTTTCGGCGGGAGGTGTGGGCGACGCTTGTGGAGCGGAGGCTGGCGGAGGAGGCGGGAGTTCCCGCGCGGGCCATCCTTTGGGCCCTCCTTTTCCTTTTGGGGGCGGGGGTGGCCGCGGCCCTGCGCCTCGTGGGCGGCCTCCTCGTCTACGCCCTCCTCTTTTTGCCCTCCTCGGCCGCGGCCCAGCTCACCTTTGAGTTGCGCCGCCAGTTCCTTTCCGCCCCGCTTTTGGGGATGGCCGCGACCCTGGGGGGCTTAGCCCTCTCCTTTTTCGCCAACCTCCCCGTGGGCACGGCCATTGCCCTCACCGCCTGCGGCTTTTTCCTCGTCTCTTGGGCCCTCTCCCCACGCAAACGGCTGGCCTTGCCGGGCCGCTAGAGCGCGGCCCAGGCCAGTAGACGCGCGAACGCCCCGAGGAGAAGGGCCAGCCCCGTGGTGGCCAAGAGCACAAGCCCCGTTCGCCGCCACCCCACCTCGCGGCCCAAAACGGCCAACGTGGCCACGCAGGGGATGTAAAAGAGCGTGAACACCGTGAAGACGAGCATCTGGGTCGGGGTGAGGGCTGCAGCGAAGTCCTCCGTGCCCAGGGCCTGGCCCAAAAGGAGGAGGGCGAGTTCCTTGCGGAGGATCCCGAAGAGGAGGGGGACGCCGGCTTCCGGGGGCAGGCCCAAGGGCCAAGTGATGGGGCGGGCCAAAAGGTTCAGAACCCTTTCCCAGCCCAGGGTCTGGAAGAGGGCTAAGACAAGGCTAGAGAGGACAAGGAGGGGCCAGGCCACCTTCACGAACCCGCGCAGCCGGAGCCAGGTTTTTCCCAGGGTGGTGCGGAGGGTGGGGAGGCGGTAGGGCGGGATCTCCAGGATCAGGCCGGGGCCAGCCGCCGGGAAGACCCGGGCCAACAAGGTCGCACCCGCAGCCACCACGAGGAGATTTCCTGCGTAGAGCGCGAGGGCGACCCCCGGGCCCAGAAAGCGGCCGGCCAAACCAAAGATGACCACCGTGCGCGCCGCACAGGGGATGAGCACGGCCAAAACCGAGCTCACGAACCGATCGCGCTCGTCCTCGAGAATGCGCGTGGCCAGGACCGCCGGAACCGAGCAGCCGTAGCCCAAAAGGAGGGGGATCACGCTTTTCCCGTGCAGACCCAAGCGGTGCATGAGCCCATCGAGGAGGAACCCCACACGGGGGAGGTACCCCACGTCCTCAAGGAGGGCCAGGAGGACGAAAAAAGGAACGAGGTAGGGGAGGGCAATACCGATCCCCGCGAGGAGCCCATCCAGGGCGCCGGCAAGCACCCTTCCGGCCAGGCTCTCCCCAAGGACCTCGGCCCAGCGGGTCGCGAGGCTCTCTAGCGAAGGCATAAGGAGTCCCTCCAGTGCGGAGCCCACCCGGAAAGTGAGGAAAAAGAGGAGGAACAGAGCCAGCACGAGAAAGAGGTAGCCCAAAAGAGGGTGCATGAGGACGTCGTCCAAGCGCTCGCGGATCCCCACGCGGGCGCGGGTCACCTGGGCCACCTCCCGGAAGATCCGGCCAGCCACGGCGAACCTCTCGTCGGCCAAAAGCTCGGCGGGATCCCGGGAGGCGAGCTCCTCCCTCACCTCCTCGGGCCACGTCCCTCCCTCCGCAAGCAGGGTCAAGGCGGCATAGCGGGCGGGGAAGGCCCGAAGGTGCGGCTTTTCCTGGGCGGCTGCCCCAAGCTTTCCCAGGAGCTCCTCTAGGAATTCCGAGTACCGAGGGGGCGAAGGGACGCGGGCTTGGGCAAGGGCCGCGATGAGGTCCCTAAGGCCGATCCCCCGGGAGGCCACGGTGAACACCACGGGCACCCCTAGGGTTTGCTCGAGCTTGTCCTTGTCGATATGGATGCCTTTGTGTTCGGCCTCGTCGGCCATGTTCAGGACCACCACCATGGGGATCCCGAGCTCCATGAGCTCCAGGGTCAGGGTGAAGGAGCGGGGGAGCGCGGAGGCGTCGATCACGTTAATGATCAGATCGGGCTTTTCGGAGAGGAGGAAGTCGCGGGCCACGCGCTCCGCGGGATCCTGGGCGGCGAGGGAGTAGATCCCCGGGAGGTCCACGATCTCCACGGGTTTTCCGGCCAAAGCCGCACGGCCGCGCAGGATCTCCACCGTGGTGCCGGGGAAGTTGGAGGCCACGGCGCGCAGGCCCACGAGGGCGTTGAACAGCGTGGACTTCCCGGAGTTGGGCTGCCCTACGAGGGCGACCCTCATTGGGTCTCGCTTTCCTCGGTCTCGGGGACGACGAGGATACGGCGGGCCACGCCCTGGCCGAGGGCCAAGCGGCAGCCGTCGATCTCCACGAGCACGGGGCCACCCGGTCCGCGGCCAAGGAGCTTGAGGCGCGCGCCCGGACGGAGGCCGAGGACGCGGAGGCGCAACCGCACCGCCCTTCCGGGGCCGGTCACGGCCGCGACCCGGGCGGTGTGGCCCACAGGGAGCTCCACCAAAGGCTTAGGCGCCGAGTTGAGAAACATTCTCAAAAATTTTAGCCACCTCGACCCTTTCGCGCAAGTCGCACCTGGGCCTCAGGCAAAAGACAAAGGCCTCCCCCTCCAACTTTTTCTCCGGTTAAGCTTAGCTCATGGAGCGCTGGGCCCTTCTCCTCGTCCTCCTCTTCACGGCCTCCCTCGTTTTGAGCGTGCTCATCTCCCGCCCTTGGCCTGAGGCGGAAGTGGTGGTGGTCGTCGACGCCGGGCATGGCGGACACGATTCCGGAGCCAGCGTGGCCGGCGTGCGCGAAAAGGACCTCAACCTCGCCCTGGCGCTCCTTGTCCAAGAAAAGGCCCGCGGGAAAGGGCTGCGCGTGATCCTCACGCGCACCACGGATACCTACGTGGAGCTCGTGGAGCGCGTGCGGCTGGCGGAGAGGGCGGGCGCGGTCCTCTACGTTTCCATTCATGCCAACTACCACCGCGATCCCCGGGTATGCGGGGTGGAGACCTGGGTGGACACGAACGCGAGCCCTGAGAGCGTGCGGCTCGCGGAGTCCCTGCAGCGGGCGGTAGTGTGGGCCACGGGCGCCAAGGACCGCGGAGTACGGCGGCAAACCCTCTATTTGCGCCACACCACGCTCCCCGCGGCCCTTGTGGAGGTGGGCTACCTATCCTGCCCCGCGGAACGGGAAAAACTTCAGGATCCCGCATATCAGGAGAAGATCGCTGAAGGAATTATTTTGGGGATCCTCTCATTCCTTCGTGAGCGGTGAGCGGGCAGTGCTACCGTCTTTGAGCGAACCCACGGCTTTCGGGACAAACTTCCTCTTCCGCGGCCTTGACCCCAAAAAAAACGGCGCCCTAAAATTTTGAGTGTGAGGAAGAAGGTGTTGAAATGCCGCAGTGGATGAGAGCGGTGGCGATTTTTGTATTTGTAGCGATAGTCGGTTTGGTTTCCCTGTTAGCTCAAGCAAAGGCTTGTAACGGTATCACGTGTTTACAAGCAAAACCTGAGAAGGCGGGAGAAGCGGATGATTCAGCTCCAATGTGTTATCTAAGAAAGTTGTTATACTGTTATTGTGCGTCAATAATAGAGCGGTGCTGTGTTTACGAAAGCTGTGGATGGGACGGTTGGTGTTACCCATGGTGTAAGGTTTGTTGGACAGAAGAATCATGCGAACCTTACTATCCATGCGAGGGACCCATGCGAACGCCAAGCATGTTTTATGGGGTTGGGAAAATATGGATGCTGTAAAAGAGGTGATCAGAAAATGGTAAATAAGTGGAAAGCGTATACATTGATATCGGTATTGTTCTGGGTAATTGCTGTTTATGCCTCAGCCCAGGAATGGAGGGAAGTCCAGTGTCTGCCAAACGCCCCATTTACTTTCTGTACTTTGGAGAAGGAAGCTTGTGATGCCGGATGTCTTGTAGTTAAGTTCAGCCCCGATGGAAGACTACTCGCTACCGTATCGGATCCGCCAAACAATGTGATTAAGATTTGGGATATTTATTCAGGCGAGTTATTGCATATATTCCATGCGCAAGGGACATGGATGACGTTTGTGGCGATCGATTTCAGTCCGGATGGCCAACTGCTCGCTGCCACCTATATGCCGGCACCACCGCCCAACGAACCCACTCCCCCCGGCCTTTTCCGCGGAGTAAAAGTGTGGAAAGTGCCTACTGGTCAAGAAGTTTATTCTCTAGCTGAGAACGTTTGGTGGCTAGCTTTTAGCCCGGATGGAAAATGGCTTGCAACCTGCTCATATGAAGAAAAAACGGTTAAATTGTGGGATGCCGCAACAGGACAACTAACACACACTTTTGCTGCTGACGCCCCGACGTTCATCACGTTTAGCCCTCAAGGAATATTGCTTATCAATGAGAACTACGCGAGGTTAAGACTTTTAAACATAAACACAGGTGAGAATGTGTACACGCTCGAAGAACCTGACTTCAGGGGACCAAGTGTTTTCAACCCAGAAGGAAATTTGCTGGCCACAGGTTCTTCGGATGGTACGATCAAGCTGTGGGATGTAGCCACTGGTCAGAAGGTGCGCGTCCTCCTTGGGCATTCCGCAGGTTTAATGGCGTTAGCCTTCAGCCCGGACGGGCGATTCCTTGCGTCCAGCGCCAAAGATCACACACTCAGATTCTGGGACGTCGAGGCGGGTCATGAGGTTTATACTCTTGATTTTTGGAGTCTATTCAAACTGGGAGAGGGCTATAGTGGCGCAAATCTCGAAGGGGTTAGAAAAATGACCCGCATCTTTTCGATCGCGGTCAGCCCAGATGGAACTTTGTTGGCCTCGGGCACGAGAATCCTAAGGCCAGGCGAAACCTGCCCATGTCGCGGCATGGTTCACCTTTGGTCTGTAGTTGAACTGCTGCAGAAGTGATGTCAGTCCAGGTGCCTTAACGGTTTTGCGTCTTTGCAACAAACTTCTAAATGGCAACCCGTAATGACATAGTCGCCGTCATCCCGTGCTGAACGTCCGTTTTGTGTGTCTATACATCCACCAAACACAGAATGAGCGGCCCCGAAGAACCCTTGGGATCCTCGTGTTTCTTTGGCGTTCGGGCACCCCTGGAAGGCCAGTCTCACCGTGGCCGGAAGCCTTTTGCGGGATCCCATGGTGCT
>JAUQPF010000025.1:3730-24767 GCA_030550535.1 Candidatus Bipolaricaulota bacterium | reverse complement strand
GACGGTGAAGATCTTCATCTTCAACGCCCAGAAGGGGACCTGGGAGCGGATGGACCTCCGGGAGACCGGGGTGGGCACGGGTGTGTTCCGCTCCACGGTGTGCGTGCCGGTGGCCGGCGGGGAGGGCACGCTTCGGTCCACGCCGGGCGACACGATCATGGCCTTCTACCAGGACCCCTCCAACCACTCGGATGTGGCCATCATCTCCATCAAGGTGAGCCTGGGCGGCGCGGGCCAGGTGACCCCGCCCACGGTGGCCCTCGGTGTGGCCTTCGACCGCCCCACGTACTACCCGGGCGACACGGTGACCATCACCGTGACGGACGAGCAGTACGCGGGCGCCGCGGAGATCGTGGGCACCAAGGTCCTCGTGCTCCTCGATAAGGACGGCGGCGAAATCGCGAGCTGGAACAAGCTCGAAGCCGTGGCGGGCCAGCCCGGCAAGTTCCGGGTGACCTATGTGCTGCCCGAGACGGTGAAGCTCGGGACGATCACGGCCCGGTACACGGACCCGTACGTGACGACCCGCACGGCGCAGGCCACGGCCACGGTGGTGGCCAAGGCCCTGGCCAACGTGACGGGGGTCGCGGTGTCGCCGAACCCGTTCAAGACGAGCACGACGTTCAGCATCGTGGGTGAGCCCGCGGGCGCCGTGGCCGAGAAGATCACCATCGTCATCTACGACCTCACGGGGGCGAAGGTGGCGGTGGTGGAGGGTCGGAACACGGCGTCGGTGCCCTGGACCGGCGGGAACCTCGGGAACGGCGCGTACATCTACGTGGCCGTGGTGGAGGGCGCCGGGAAGGTCTTCGGGCCGTTCAAGGGGTTCGTGTACATCGAGCGCTGAGGTGGGGAGGGGCGGGGCCGGGTTTCCGGCCCCGCCCTTGGGATCTTGAGGAGGTAGAAGAACGATGAAGCGCATAGTGACGGTGGCGTTCCTCATGGGCGCCCTGGCCTTTGGGGCGTTGGCGGAGTACCAGCGGCCCCTGGTGTTCCAGGGCGGACTTGGGGCCAAGGCTTTAGGGATGGGCGGGGCGTTCGCGGCCCTGGCGGACGACGGCACGGTGGCCCTGTGGAACCCCGCGGGGATCCTGGCGTTCGGGGAGAACGTGTGGATCGCGGGGGCCACGAGCCAGCTGTTTGGGATGGTGCCGTACCAGTACGTGGGCGGCGGGTTCAGCTTCGCCGGCTACGGGATTGGGCTTGGCTGGGCCAACGCCACCGCCGGGGACTTCTATTCGGCCAACGCCTTCATCGGCACGGTGGCCGTGAAGATCGGGGAGTTCGGCTGGGTGGGCGTAAACCTCAAGTACCTCATGGAGAAGATCACCCAGGACTACACGGGCTTTGGGTTTGATCTGGGCCTGATCGTGCCGGTCCTCCCCGAGCTGGCCGTGGGTGTGGTGGCCAAGGACCTGGGGACGACCCTGGGCCAGCCGGTGACCCCGGTGTACGTGGCCGGCCTCGCGGGGAAGCTCCTGGAGGGGGCGCTCAAGCTCGGCGCGGACGTGGAGCTCACCTCGGCCTTTGCGGTGAAGAACCTGAGGCTGGGGTTGGAGTTCGCGCTTTTGGAGAACCTGGCGGTGCGCGCTGGGCTCGTGGCGCCGGAGCTCTCCTTTGACGACTACTACGTGACGGTGGGCGCGGGGTTCAGCCTCGGCGGGCTTTCGGTGGACGCGGCCTACGTTTTGGCGAAGTACCCGGGCGAGAGCCTCGTGCTCTCCGCGACGTTCCTGTTTGGGGAACTCCTGAGGCCTGCACCGGCGCCGACGCCGGCGCCTACCCCGCGGTAATCCCAACGGGTCGCCAACCGCTTTGTGGGGCCGGCTTAAGCCGGCCCCTTTTTCTTTTTTCGGGGGGCCAACCTAGCTAAAATTGGCGAAAGCCGACCATGGCGAAGGAACGGGAGGCGCCGTTTCGCGTGGGCGGGATCGTGGAGCCGCCCTACTTCGTCGGCCGGGAAAAGGACTTACAAATCCTCGGCCAGGCCCTGCGCACCCTCTCCCACAACGTCCTCCTCCTTGGGCCCCGCCGGTTCGGGAAATCCTCGCTCCTTTGGAACCTGCGCCGCCAGGCCGCCCCCGAGCCCGACCTCCTCGTGCCCTACGTCCACTGCCGGGACATGGCCGCGCCCGCCGACCTCTACCGCGGGCTCGTCCAGGGCCTCCTCACCGAGCTTGAGGCCAAGCGCCGCCTCCCCGGCCTTTGGGAGAGGTTCCGGCTGGTGTTCACTGCCGGCGTCCTCCGGGCCCTCCGCGCTCTAGAGGAGCTCGGCGGCTCCCTGGGGGAATGGGGGAGGGTCTACCTGCGCTTTCGCGAGGCCGAGGTGGACGAAAAGGCCCTCATCCGCGCGGCCTTCTCCTACCCCAAACGGGTTGCCGAAGAACACGGGGTGCGCGTGGTCTTCCTCCTCGACGAGTTCCAAGAGGTGGCCCGCTTCGACGGCTTTGTGTTCTCCGCCCTCAAAAAGGAGCTCGATGCGCCCGGGAACGTGCGCTTCTTCTTCTCCGGCTCCTCGTTGGGGCTTTTGCGCGAGGTCTTCCTGCGCGAGGACTCCCCCCTTTTCCTCATGGTCGCGCGCTACGAGCTCGGCCCCCTTTCCCGGGCGGAGGCCGTGCCTTTTGTGGTGGAGCGGCTGAGCCGCGCCGGCTACGCCGCGGAGGAGGCCGTGGCGGTGCGCGTGTACGAGCTTGCCGCCGGCATCCCCTTCTACCTCCAAAAGCTTGGGCTCACGTTGGTCCAGCGGGCCCTCCTTTTGGGCCGGAGGCGGCTTTCGGTGGATGACGTGGACGCCGCGTTTGGGGAGATGCTCGCGGAGTTGGATAGCGAGTTCGAGGTGCGCTGGCTTTCGGAGTTCAGTCCCCTTCAGCGGCGGATTTTGCGGGAGCTTGCGCGGGGGCCGGCGGGCCCCACCGCTTTAGCCCAGGCCCTGGGCCTCAAACCCCAGGACCTCTCCTCCACCCTGGCCCGGCTGCGGGCGGAGATGGTGCTTTCCCGCACGGAGGAGGGGTATCGGCTCACCGATGCCGTGTTCGCCCGGTGGCTCGCTGAACGCTAGCCAAAATTGGCTATAGCCACGATGGGCGACCCGGTCCTTGACGCCGGCCCCCTTTCCTTGCTATAGTGCAATAACTTTGCCCAAAAAGGAGGTGATGCCGCCGGAGAAAAGTTGGGCGTCTTCAACTGCTCTGGAAGTCCCGCCCTGCGGAAGGAGGTGAGCGATGAAATTTAGGCTTGCGGTTTTGGCTGTAGCGGCATTGGGGGTCCTGGGCTTGGCCCAGCCCATCAAGATCGGGTGTCTGTTGGAGTTCACCGGCGGGTGTGCGGCCTACGGGCAGATGGCCCGCGACGCCCTGGAATTCGCGCGGGCCGTGGGGATTGTGCCCACGGAGGTCCTCGGCCGGCCCATTGAGCTTGTGTACTTCGACGCCCGCACCGAGCCCACGGAGGCCGCCACCGGCGCCACCCGCCTCATCCAGGTGGAGAAGGTCGTGGCCATCATCGGCACCATGTGCTCCGGGCCGTTTTTGGGCGCGGCGGAGATCGTGCAGGCCGCGGGCGTCCCCATGATCGGCCCCACCACCACCAACCCCCTCACCACCCAGGTGGGCGATTACCTCTTCCGGGCTTGCTTCACCGACGATGACCAGGGCCCGGTGGCCGCGGATCTGGCCCTCAGTTTCTTCGGGGCTAAGACCGCGGCGGTGGTGATCGATGTGGCCCAGGCCTACTGTGTGGGCCTCGGCAAGTACTTCATCGAGGCCTTCGAGGCCCTGGGCGGGAAGGTCGTGGCCACCCTCTATTGCCGCACGGGCGACGTGGATTACACCGCCCAGCTCACGGAGATCATGCGGGTCAACCCCGACATCATCTACACCCCCAACTACTACACGGAGGTGGCCCTCATGGCCCGCCAGGCCCGGGATCTGGGGCTCACCCAGCCCATCCTCGGCGCGGATGGGCTCTACGCGCCCGAGCTCATCGAGATCGGCGGCGCGGCCGTGGAGGGCATCCACTTCACCACCTTCTGGCACCCGGACCTCGCCACCGGCATCGCCCTGCGCTACGTGGAGGAGTACCGGAAGTACTTCGGCCGCGATCCGGATGCCTTCGGGGCATTGGCGGTGGACTGCTACCTCCTCATCGTGGACGCCATCCAGCGCGCGGGCTCCGCGGATCCCAAGGCCATCAAGGAGGCCCTGCAAACCGCGGATCTTGAGGTGATCACGGGCCGCACCATCATGACCCCTCAGGGCGACCCCATCAAGGACTTCGTGTTCCTCAAGGTGGAGAACGGGCAATTCGTGTACGCCACGATGATCCCGGCCGCGCGCGCCGCGGAGATCAAAAAGCTCATGGGCAAGTGAGGGGCGGAGGGGGCGGCCTCCGGCCGCCCCCTCTTTTTCGCCTTTTTGAGGAGGCGTTGTGGCCACGTACCTCCAGCAGCTTTTGAATGGCGTTACCCTGGGCAGCCTCTACGCCCTCATCGCCATCGGCTACACCATGGTCTACGGCATCCTCCGCCTCATCAACTTCGCCCACGGCGACGTGTTCATGTGGGCCGGCTATTGGGTGTTCTTCCTCGTCGTGCTGTTTCATCTCCCGTGGTGGATGGCGGCCCTGTGCGCCGTGGCCCTCACCGCCCTCATGGGGGTCGCCATCGAGCGCGTGGCCTACCGGCCCCTGCGGGAAGCACCCCGCATCTCCCTCCTCATCACCGCCATTGGGGTGTCCTTCCTCTTGGAGAACCTCATCATCGTTCTGCCCTGGGCGGGCGGGCGGCAGAAGCCCTACCCCACCCCGGCGTTCATGACCCAGATCTACCAGGCGGGCAACGTGCGCATCCAGGGCGTGACCATCTGGGTGCCCCTCATCGCCGCGGCCTGCCTCCTTGGCCTCATCTTCCTCGTTTACCGCACGAAGGTGGGGCGGGCCATGCGCGCCATCGCTACAGACACCGAGACCACGGCCCTCATGGGCGCGGACATCAACCGCGTCATCTCCTACACGTTCCTTGTGGGCTCGGCCCTGGCCGCAGTGGGGGGGATCCTCTGGGGTTGCCGCTACCCCCGCTTGCAGTGGGATTTGGGGATCATGCCGGGCTGGCGGGCCTTCACCGCTGCGGTGATCGGCGGGATCGGCAACATCGTGGGCGCCATGCTCGGCGGCTTCCTCCTAGGTCTGGCGGAGATCCTCATCGTGGCCTTCCTCCCCGGCCTCTCCGGCTTCCGCGACGCCCTCATCTTCGCCATCCTCATCTTCTTCCTGCTCTTTAGGCCCACGGGCCTCCTTGGGAAGCCCTTGAAGGAGAAGGTATGAGGCCAAACCGCGTCCTCACCGGGCTTTTCCTTTTGGGGCTTGCCCTGTTCGTGTGGTGGGGCGATGCCCACTTGGACCGGTTCGTTTGGCGGATCCTGAACTTCGGGGCCATCTACGCCCTGGCCGCGGTGGGCTACACCGTGATCAACGGGGTCACCGGCCAGTTCTCCCTCGGGCCCCACGGGTTCATGCTCCTTGGGGGCTACCTCACCACCCTCTTTATGCTTCCCATGCACCAAAAGAGGGTGGTGTGGCTCTTCACCCCCCTTTCCTGGCCGTTCAACCAGTTCACCCTGCCCTATTCCGGGTTCATCCTGGCCCTGATCGCCGGAGGGATTTTGGCGGTCCTGGCTTCGCTCGTGGTGGGGATTCCCGCGCTCCGGGCCCTGCGCGGGGATTATCTCGCCATCGCCACCTTCGGGTTTGGGGAGATCCTCTACGTTTTGGCCTGCAACTTCATGGGCCTCACCAACGGGCCCATGGGGATCAAGGGCATCCCGCCCTACACGAATTTGGCCTGGTCCTTTGGGGCGCTGGTGGTGCTCACCTATGCCGCGGTGCGGCTCAAGAACTCCAGCTTCGGCCGGGCCCTGCGGGCCATCCGCGAGGACGAGCTCGCTGCCGAGTCCATGGGCATCAACGTCTTCCGCCACAAGCTCCTGGCCTTCATGTTCAGCGCGTTCTGCGCGGGCGTGGCCGGGGGCCTCATGGCCACCCTCATCGGCACCATCACCCCCGACCTCTTCCGCTTCTTCATGACCTTCTACCTCCTCATGATCATCGTGTTCGGGGGCCTGGGGAGCATAAGCGGCGCGGTGGTGGGCGGCTTCATCTTCGCCGCCATCTTCGAGGCCCTGCGGTTTGTGGACACCGCGGTGGTCCCGGGCATGCGCATGGTGGTGTTCGCCATCCTCCTTATCCTCACCATGCTCTTCTTCCGGCGGGGCCTGTTCGGGCGGGAGGAGTTCACCTGGGATTGGGTGCTTCGGGGTGCCCAGCGCGCCTGGAGGTGGGCATGGGCGAAAATGAGCTGATCCTGAGCCTGCAGAACCTCACCATGAAGTTCGGGGGCCTGGTGGCCGTGCGCGACTTCTCCATGGACATCCGGTACGGGGAGCTCGTGGGCTTGATCGGCCCCAACGGCGCCGGGAAGACCACGATCTTCAACATGATCACCGGCCACTACACGCCCACCCAGGGCCGTGTGGTCTTCGAGGGCCGGGACATCACGGGGCTTCCCCCCTGGCAGGTGGCGCGGCTCGGGATTGCCCGCACCTTCCAGAACATCCGCCTGTGCCGGGAGATGACGGCCCTGGAGAACGTGCTCATCTCCTTCCATCCCCGGGTGCGCTCCAGCGTGTTTGGGGCGATCCTGCCCACGCCGAAATACCTGCGGGAGGAGCGGGGGATGCGGGAGCGGGGGATGGAGCTCCTTGCGGCCGTGGGCCTGGAGAGGTGGGCGAACTTCCGGGCCGGCGCCCTTCCCTACGGGCTTCAGCGGCGGGTGGAGATCGCCCGCGCCCTGGCCACCGGGCCCAAGCTCCTCCTCCTCGATGAGCCCGCAGCCGGCATGAACCCCCAGGAAGCCCAGGACCTCATGGGCTTCATCCGCACCATCCGCGAGACCTTCAACCTCACGATCTTCCTCATCGAGCACGTGATGCAGGTGGTGATGGGGATCTGCCCGCGCATCCGCGTCATCGACTTCGGTGTGTCCATCGCGGAAGGAACGCCCGAGGAGATCAAGCGCAACCCCAAGGTGATCGAGGCCTATTTGGGTGAGGAGGCGCTCCGTGCTTGAGGTGCGGAACCTGCACGTGTTCTACGGGGGAATCCACGCCCTGCAGGGCGTTTCCCTTTCCGTCCCGGAGGGGGCGGTGGTGACCCTCCTTGGGGCCAACGGCGCGGGCAAGACCACCACCCTGCGGGCGATCATGGGCCTCGTGCGGCCAAGGGAGGGCACGATCACCCTGAACGGGGTCTCCCTCATCGGGAAGCGGCCGTACGAGATCGTGCGGCTGGGCCTGTCCATGGCCCCCGAGGGCCGGCGCATCTTCCCCGACCTCACCGTGCTGGAGAACCTCCTTTTGGGGGCCTATGCCCGCACCGATCACGACGGGATCGCCCGCGACCTTTCCTTCGTGTTCTCCCTCTTTCCCCGGCTCAAGGAGCGGGAGCGGCAGCGGGGCGGGACCCTCTCCGGTGGGGAGCAGCAGATGCTCGCGGTGGCCCGGGCCCTCATGGCCGCCCCTAAGATCCTCCTTTTGGACGAGCCCTCCTTGGGGTTGGCGCCCGTGCTCATCACCGAGATGTACCGGGCCTTCGCCCGCCTTAAGGAGGAGGGGCGCACCATCCTCCTTGTGGAGCAGAACGCCCGCGCCGCCCTGTCCTTGGCCGACCACGGCTACGTCTTGGAGACGGGGCGCATCGTGGCCGAGGGCCCCGCGGCGGAGCTCCGCGAGTCGGACCTCGTGCGCAAGGCCTACCTGGGCGTCTGAATCCTTCGTCGCGCGGGCGTTTGGGGATTGGCGAATGGGCTTTGGGGGTTAGGGTTCGTCCTTCCTACGGCCTTCGCCGGGGCTTTCGCCATCCCCCCTCACGGTCGTCCCCCGTTGAACGGGGGCGGGTTTTGCGCTAGGTTGGCCCGTGCGCTGGAACGTTCCCAACAGCCTCACCGTGGCGCGCATCGCCGCCGTCCCCCTTTTTTTGGCCTTCCTGTTTCTTCCGGGCACGGTGTTCAAGATCCTGGCCCTCGCCCTTTTCGCGGTGGCCGCCCTCACCGACGCCGTGGACGGGTATTTGGCCCGCTCGCTTCGGGAGGTCACGACGTTCGGGAAACTCGCCGACCCCATCGCCGACAAGATCCTGGTGGCCGCGGCCTTCGTGTCCTTCGTGGAGTTCGGGGAACTGCGGGCCCTCCCCGTGATCGTCATCCTGGCTCGGGAGTTCCTCGTCACGGGCCTGCGCATCTTCGCCCTGGCCGAGGGCGTGGTCATCCAAGCCAGCGCTCTGGGGAAGCTCAAGACCATCTCTCATGTGGGGTTGGCCCTGTTCATCCTGGCCACCCGCTATTTTGGGATCGGTGAGCTTGGCCTCGTCTTCAAGGAGGCCTTTTTGTACCTGGCGGTGGCCCTGGCCGTGATCTCCGGGGGGGAGTACTTCTGGCGGGCGCGGAAGCTCTTCCGCCTTAGTTCCGCGGGCTGACCCCGTACTTTCGGGCGAAGTTCTGCGCGGCCTCCCTGAGCTCCGGCACCGCCCCCTGCTCCTGTGCCAAGTAATAGAGGTGCTCGGAGAGCCACACGTAGAGGTCGGCCTCGGTACGCCCCGGGAAGTTCCGGAGGATCCCGGTCTCGCGGATCGCCTCCACGATGGGCTTATAGACCCGGTCGTACCAGGAGGCCACGGCCTCCTCGTAGGGGATCTCCCGCTTCTCCTCCAGACCCCGGAAGTAGCGGTGCACGTCGATGTGCTCGAGGAGCTTGCGGTAGCCGGAAAGTTCAGAGAGGAGGATCTCCGCCTCCGGGCGGAGCTCTTTGAGCCGGGTGTGCTTGAGGAACGCGGCGTATTCGGCCTTGAGGAGGATGTCTTTTTCCGTGTCCGCAGGGGTGATGGGCACAAGGGGGATGAACTCCCACACCTCGGCGTCGATGAATTTGCCGCCCTGCTTTTTGGCGGCGGCCACGCGGTGATGGCCATCCACCACGAAGTAGGCCTCGCCCAACTTATAGAGGGTCACGGGCGGGAGGACTTCCCCCCGGCTCAGGGCCTCCTCCACCCGCTTGAGCCGCTCGTCCTCGTGGAGGGGGAGGAAAGCGCGGGTGAAGTCCTGGTAGCGGTTCACGCTGCCCACGATCCTTTCCACCTCCACCTCCTGGAGGCCCAGATAGCGCCAGCCCGTGATGGGCACCTTTTCCTTCACCCAATCGAAGGGGAGGAGGAAGGAGGGCTCCTCGCGGGCGAAGGAAAGGATGCGGTCCCAAAGGCGCGAAAACGGGTTGGGCATGGCTAAAGCTCCAGGATCCGGAAGCCCCGCACGTGCACGACTTGGGTGGGGCCGACCCGGGTGGTGGAGGGGAGGCCGGGCCGAGGCGGGGTGTGCCCGTGGAAGTGGAACCGGGGCTGCCAGCGCTCGATGAACGCCAAGAACGCCTGAAATCCGCGATGGGCCACATCCGTGCCGTCGTGGACCCCGTAGGGCGGGGCGTGGGTGAGGAGGATGTCCACGGCTCTTCCCCGGCGCAGCTTGTTCCACCAGAGCTTGGGCGTCACCCGCCGGATCCGCCAGCGCATCTGGGCCTCCGTGTACTGGTTCTCCGCCCGGGGATCGTAGCGCAGGCACCCGCCGAACCCGGCCACGATGAGCCCTTTTCGCTCCAGGACTTTCCCGTCCACGTCCTCCCCGCCCTGGGGCGCGCGGATCACCCGGTCCTCGCTGTGGATGGGCCGGTCGTGGTTCCCCCGCACGAAAAGGAGGGGCGCATCCACCGCGTCCACGAGGAACTCCAGGTAGTCGTAGGGGAGGTCCCCGCAGGAGAGGATGAGGTCCACCTTGGGGAAGGACGGGGAGAGGACGGCCCGCTCCAGGGCCGGGCTCACCTCGTCGCCAACAGCTAAAAGACGCACACCGGATTCTAGCGGACAAAAGGGGCGAAGGACCGGGGCATTTGACCCGCGTTTTCTGCGTTTTTCCGCTAGGTTTCAGGTGGGAGGGAGCGGATGCGCAAGGTTTTGCTCCTTGTTGTGGGCTTGAGCTTGGCCGCCTGGGCCGACACCTTGGTGCTCTCCGACGGCACGGTCCTCCAGGGGCGCGTCCAAGGCCTCACCTCCACCCAGATCGGCGTCCTCAGCGGGGAAGGGCTGCGGTGGGTTCCGTTGGAGCGGGTGCAGCGGCTCTCCTTGGACTTGGCGGTGGACCCAAAGCCCCGGGTGGACCCGCGCCTTTGGTCCCGCCTCCTGGGCCAAGCGCAGCGCGAACTTTGGACCTGCCGGTACTTCCGGGAGGGGTTGGTCCTGGCGGGCCTCCTCTTTTTGGGGGCGGGGCAGTGGCTCGTGGGCCTGGGCCATAGCCCGTTCGGCGAGCTCCTCACGGCCTTGGGGGCGCTGGGCGTCCTCTATGGCCTGGCCTCCCCGCGGCCCGATTGCCAGATCCCCGCGGCCCGGCTGCGCACCCTTTTGTACCTGGGATTGGAGCACGGCTGGCTCTTTTAGAGCGCAGGCTTATAATCCGGTTTTGTGAACGTCCAGAACCGGATCCGCAAGGTCCAAAAGCGCGACCGCTCCCTCGTTCCTTTCGATCAGGGCCGCATTGTGAACGCCATCCTGCGCGCGGCCCGCTCCGTGGGCGGGTTCGCCCAGGACCTCCTCCCCGGCATCAACGACAAGCTCTTCATGTTCGGGGATGACGAGCACATCGCGGAGTTCCTCTCCGATGTGGTGGTGATCACCCTCAACCGCGATCCGCGCCACTGGATCGCGAACTTCCCCCCCACGATCGAGGAGATCCAGGACACGGTGCTGCATGTGTTGCGCAGCTTTGGTCTTGTGACCGTGGCCGACGCCTACGAGTGCTGGCGGTGGGGGAAGTACTGGGTGCGGGCCGGGGCCATCACCATGGAGCAGTTCGTGGGGAACGGCTACCCCACGAAGCTCCACGAGGAGACGCTGGAGTGGAACCGGGCCCACGGCTGCGACACCGTGGAGGGCCTGAACGAGATCGTCCGCTCCGGTAAAGTCAAAGAACTCGTGGAATCCGCCACGGAACGCTACGAGCGCTCCCTGGACGAGGCGGCAAAGAAGGTCCTCCAGCGCCTGGAAAAGGGCGACGAGATCCGCATGATCTGGATCTCCGGCCCCTCCTCCTCCGGGAAGACCACGACCACGGTGAAGCTCACCCAGCGCCTGGAAAAAGAAGGCCTTCAGTTCCTCATGCTCAACCTCGACGATTACTTCTGGCCGGTGGTGGAGCACCCCACGGACTGGCTCAACGACCGGAACTTCGAGACGCCCGAGGCCCTGGACATCCAGCGCATCAACCAGCACCTTCGAGCCCTCCTCGAGGGCCAGACCATCGACAAGCCCATCTACAGCTTCAAGGAAGGGAAGCACGTGGGCACCAAGCCCGTGCGCCTCCGGAAGGATCAAATCCTCCTTCTGGACTGTCTGCACGGGTTCTATCCGCCCCTTACGGCCGGCATCCCCAAGGAGAACATGTTCCGGGTGTACATCGAGGCGGCGAACATGCTCTATGAGGGGGACGGCACCACGGGCCGGCTCACCCAGTTCACGGACGTGCGGCTTCTTCGGCGCATGCTGCGGGACGCCACCCACCGCAACCACCCGCCCCTCCATACCCTGCTCCATTGGCACTACGTGCGGGCCGGGGAGCTTTTCTCCATCATCCCCCTCATGGGCCTGGCCGATCACCAGATCCAGGGCGGGATGCCCTTTGATCTTGCGGTGCTCAAGCCCTTCTTCTTGCCGGACGGGATCTGGCCGCGGCCGGAGGAGCTCGCGCCCTACGGCTCCTTCTTGGACGCCCAGATCCGCTACCGCCGCGTCACCCAGCTCCTTTCGCAAATCGCGGGCCTCACCCTCTGGGAGGTTCAAGACCACAACCTCATCCCTGGCGACCACCTTGTGCGGGAGTTCATCGGCGGAAGCACCCTCAAGATCCCCCACAACGAGTGAGGCTCATCGGCCCGGCACACAGGAGGTGCTCGCATGGGTGCGGGAGACCTTGGGGATGCAGCGCTCGCCGAGGAGCTGTGGCGGTTCAAGGAGCGGCTTTCCCAGCGCTTTTGTGTCGCCAAGACGATCCTCTTTGGCTCCCGGGCCCGCATCG
The DNA here is from genome assembly GCA_030550535.1 of Candidatus Bipolaricaulota bacterium. GTDB lineage: Bacteria > Bipolaricaulota > Bipolaricaulia > Bipolaricaulales > Bipolaricaulaceae > DTER01. The sequence goes on along the minus strand of JAUQPF010000025.1, from coordinate 12,607 downwards.
ACCACCTGAAGACGAGCGACGTGGACCTCATCGTGGTCTCCCCCGACTTCGCCGGGATTCCCTTCCTCCAGAGGATCCGGGAGATCTCGGCGCCCTGGGATTCCGACTTGGCCCTGGAAGTCCTTCCCTACACGCCCGAGGAGTTCGTGCGCAAAAAGGAAGGGATCGGGATCGTGGCCGTAGCCGTCCGCGAGGACCTGGAGATCGAGCCTCCCCATCCCTGGCCCTTCTCCCCACGGGGGAAGGGGAGAACCGCTTTCCCCCTCTAGAGAAGGCAGCTTTCGCCCGATCGTTCCCCTCTCCCCGATGGGGATCCTCCCTTGCGGGAAATCCCTTTTGCCCGCCCCTCTCCCCAAAGGGGAGAGGGCCAGGGTGAGGGGTTACAGCCGGTAGACCTCCGCGTACTTGGTCCGCAGGTACCGCAGGAACGGCTCAGGCGAGAGCTTCTCCCCCGTGACCCTCGCGCACAGCTCTTCAGGGAAGTACATGCGGCCGTATCGGTGAACGTTTTGGCGCAGCCAGGCGAGGATGTTCTGGAAGTTCCCCTTGCGCACTTCGTCCCAGAGCTTGGGCTCATCCCCTTGGAGCTTCTCCATGAACTGGGCCGCGTACAGGTTCCCGAGAGCATAGGAGGGGAAGTACCCGAAGGACCCGCCGGACCAGTGCACATCTTGGAGGACGCCCTTGGCGTCGTCGGGCGGGACGATCCCTAGGTACGCCTTCATCGCGGCGTTCCACCGTTCGGGAAGTTCTTCCACCCGCAGCCTCCCCTCCAAAAGCTCCACCTCGAGCTCAAAGCGAAGGCAGATGTGGAGGTTGTAGGTGACCTCGTCGGCCTCCACCCGGATGAGGGAGGGCTCGACTTTGTTGACCATGCGGAAGATCTCCTCCGGGCTTTTGCGGGCGAAGGCCCGGAACCTCCGGGAGAGCTTGGGCTTGAAGAACACCCAGAACGCAAGGCTTCTTCCGATCTGGTTTTCCCAGAAGCGGGATTGGGACTCGTGGATGCCGAAGGAAGCGCCGCCGGCCAACCCCAGCCAGTGGAGCTCCGGGGGGATCCCCTGGTCGTAAAGGGCATGGCCCCCCTCGTGCAGGGCCCCGTAGAGGGCGGAGAAGGGCTCCGTTTCGCTGTAGCGGTTGGTGACCCGGGTGTCGCCGGGACCAAGCCCGATGGTGAAGGGATGGGCGGAGTCGTCGAGTCTCCCTGCGGAGAAGTCGTAGCCGATGGCCCGCAGGGCCTCGGCGCACAGGGCCTTTTGGCTTGGGATGCGGTACTTTCCCGCAGGGATCGGCGGAGGCGGCGTTCCCCGCTCCTGAAGCTCACGCACAAAGGGCACAAGCTGCTCCCTCAGCCCTCCCAGGATCGCGGCGACCCGCCGGGTCGTCATCCCCGGCTCGTACTCCTCCAAAAGGGCGTCGTAGGGGTGCTCCGTGTACCCAATGAGGCGGGCCATCTCCCGCACCATGTCCACGATCTCCGCGAGGTAGGGCTTGAAGAGAGCGAAGTTGGCCTCGGCCTTGGCCTTCTCCCACACGGACTCCGCGCGGGTGCAAAGCTCCACGAACTTCTGGTAGAAGTCGGGCGGGATGGCACGGGCGCGCTCATGGTCGCGCTTGCCCACGCGCACCATGGCCCGCTCCGCCTCGGAGGCCCCGTCCAACTCCCTTTCCGCCTGGGCCAAAAGCTCCCCGAACCGCGGGGAGACCAGGCGCTCAAAGGCCAGGCGCGCGAGCCTCCCCACCACGCGGGCCCGCGTCTCCACGCCCTTTTCGGGCATGTAGGTGCGGGCGTCCCAGTGGGCGATGGCCGCCGCGGCCTGGAGCTCCATCATCTCCGCCACGTAGCTTTTCAGCTCCGCTAAGGCCGACACGCTAGATCCTTTCCGTCCGCCCCGTGAAGGCGAACTTTTCGATCCGGAGCTTGGGGACAAGGGTGGCGCCGAAACCCTCGCCGCCGGTGATGAGGGCCAGGTCCTTCCCCACGGCCTGCACCAAGGCCAGGGCGCGCAGGCCCGACTCCGTCACGCGCAGGTCCTCCACCGCGGCCACGATCCTCCCCTCCTCCACGAGGAAGGTGCCGTCGCGGGTCATCATGGTCATGATCCCCCGCATGGGGTCCACGGTGCGCGCGTAGTGGAAGCGCGTGACCAAAAGCCCGCGGGAAAGACCGGAAAGGAGCTCCGTATCCGTAGCGCTCCCGGGCTCCAAGACGAGGTGGGTGGGCATGGGCGAGAAGCCCGCAGCCGCAGGCGGCAGAGCATGGCCTGTGGACTTCGTCCCCATGAGCTTGGCCGTGCGGGAGTCGTGCACCACCCCCTCCGCCACCCCCTTCCGGAAGAAGTACACCCGGGTCTTGGGCACCCCCTCGAAGTCGAAGGGCATGGGGATCGTCTGGGGATGGAGGGCGTCGTCGTAGAGGGTGATGAGCTCCGAGACCATCCTTTCGCCGAAGCGGTTGCAGAGGAAGCTGCGGTTCTCCAAAACCGCGCGGGCGGAGAAGCCCATGGAGGCGAGCATGCCGATCAGGGTGGCCACAGCCGGCTCCTCCAGGACCACCGGGTATTCCCCGGGCTCCAAAGGAATCCGTTTCTCCGAGCGGGCGGCCTTCTCCAGGGCCCGGCCGGCCACCTCCTCCGGCCGGAACTCCGCGATCCTTGTGCTCGTGAACTCCGCGTACCCCGAGCCCGCCTCCTTCCCGAGGATCACGGTGACGAAGCGCACAAGCGTCCTGCGGAAGTGGGCGTCCACGCCGCGCGTGGTGCGGATCCAGATCTCGTCCCCCCCGGTGGAGAGGGAGCCCGAGGCGTTGAACCCCAGCCGATTGGCCTCGGCCACGGCCCGGCGCACCAGCTCCGCCCGCAGGGCGGGGCTCGCGTCCCACGTGGCCTCGTCGAACGCCGCCACCCTTGGGTAGGAAGCCGGCCCGGGCGGCTCATAGCCCGCGGGTTTCGTCTGGGCCCGGGCCAGCTTCACCGCCTCCTCCGCGGCCCGCCGCAGCCCCTCCAGGGAAACCTCGTTCGTCTGGGCTACCCCCGTCTTCCCCTCCACCCAGGCCCGCACGTACACCACCGCGTCGTCTTCGGCCACGTTCTGGTGGATGTGGCCGAAGGTGAAGCGGGTGAGCTCCTCCCGGCCCCGCAGGACGAGGACCTCCAGCTCGTCCGCCAGCCGAAGCCTCGGAACCTCCTCCAAGACCCTCTCCGGATGCACCGTTTCCTCCTTTCACGGCCAGCCCAGTTTTTCCCGGAGGCGCGCGAACAGGCTCGGGGTTTGGGGCAGGCGCACCAGCAACGTGTCCTTGGGGGCGCGGCGCACGCGCAGCTCCTGTCCCCGGGAGAGGACGCCGATGGGATCGCCGTCGGCCAGGATCAGGGCCTGGCGCTCCGCCCGCACCCGCACCTCCAGGCTCTCCGGCATCACCACCGGACGCAGTCCCAGCTTGTGGGGGTTGAGGGGCACAAGGAGCAGGGCGGGGAGGGTGGGGGCGAGGATGGGCCCCCCGGCGGCGAGGGCGTAGGCCGTGCTCCCCGTGGGCGTGGCCAGAAGGACGCCATCGCCCCCGAAGGTGCCCAACGACTCCGCGCCCACGGCCACGGTGAGCTCCACGAAGCGCTGTTGTCCGGGGCCGACCACGGCCACCTCGTTGAGGGCGGTGGCGGAGAAGCCCGGTCCCTGGGCGAGCAGGCGTGCCCGCCGCTCCACCTGGGCCCGGCCGGCCCGCAGGGCCGCCAGGGCTTCCTCGAACCCCGCGGCCTCCACGGCGCTCAAAAAGCCCACGCCCCCAAAAAGGACGGGAAGGATGGGGATCTCCTGAGGGTAGAGGGCCGCGGCGGTGCGCAGGACCGTGCCGTCCCCGCCCAAGGCGACCACGAGATCCGGCTGAGGGCCCGGAAGGGGAAGCTCCGTCCCCACCTCCACCTGGAGGCCCTCGCGCTCGCACCACCGCGCCAGGGCCCCCGCCTGCCCGGCGGCCTCCGGCCTCCGGCTGCTGTACACAAGCCAAACGCGCCTAACTTCCACCGCCCCTCACCCCCACGTACTTCCACCGGCAAAGCCGGCGCTCCAGGACCTCCAGCACCACGTAGAAAAGGAGGCCCAAGAGGGCCAGGGCCACCGCGCCCGCGAGGGCGGTGTCCCCCCGGAACGTGTAGAACTCGATGAACCGGCCCAGGGCCTGGTGGGGCGGAAGGATGATCCCAAGCTTCGTCTCGGCGATGTAGAGCATGGTGATGCCCAGCCCCACGGAGACGCGGGCCGCGGTGAGGACGCTGGGGATGGTGGCCGGCACCACCACATGCCAGTAGAGCTGCCAGCGGGAGGCTCCCGCGGAGCGCACGGCGAGGATATGGGAAGCAGGGATGAACTTGGCCGCGCCCTGGGCGGCCACCACCACCTGGAAGAACAGGGCCATCACCACCACCACGAGCCGCACCACCTCCCCAAGCCCGAACGCCAGGTACAGGAAAGGGAGCAAAGCCACGGGCGGCATGGGGTAGAGGAGGTACACGAGGGGCGAGAAGTACCGGTCCAGGCGGGGCTCAAACCCCAGGGCCAAGCCCAGGGGGAGCCCGAGGAAGAAGGAGATCACGAGGGCCACGAGGAAGCGGAGGGCGGAGGTGCCGAAGGCCAGGGCCAGGGTGGGGAGGAACTCGCCCGCGGCCTGGGCGGCCTGCCAGGGGTAGGGCAGGATCACCCGGCCCTTGGTCCAGAAAAGCCCGTAGGAGATCGCGGACCAGGCGGCCACCACCCCCAACACCGCAAGCAGATAGGCGAGCGCTTGTTTCATCCGTTCTCCCCTAGGATCCGACGCAGGACCCGCACGCGCTCCAAGAACTCCGGGCTCCCGCGGTACTCGTGGCTCCCCATCCCCGGGTTCTCCAGGACCTCGCGGAGGCGGGCGGGCCGGGGCGTGAGCACGAAAATGCGCTGCCCTAGGAACACGGCCTCCTCGATGTCGTGGGTCACGAGGATCGCGGTGAACCGCATCTCCCACCACAGGTCGAGGAGGAGGTTTTGGATGCGCTCGCGGGTGAGGGAGTCGAGGTTGGCCATGGGCTCGTCCATGAGGAGGACGCGGGGGCGGAGGGCGAGGGCCCGGGCGATCCCGACCCTCCGGCGCATGCCCTCCGAGAGCTCCGCGGGGAAGCGCCGCTCAAACCCGCTCAGGCCCAGGGCGGCCAGGACCCCGTCCACGCTCTCCCGCCTCTTTTGGAGCCGCAAGGCGAGCTCGGCGTTCTGCCGCACCGTCTTCCAAGGAAGGAGGCCGGCGTCCTGAAGAACGAGGGCCACGTCCCGCCGCACCCCCTTCACCTCCTCCCCGGCGATGAGGACCTGGCCCGCGCTGGGACGCACAAGACCGTCGATGATCAAAAGGAGGCTGGTCTTCCCGCAGCCGGAGGGGCCCACCACCGCCACCATCTCCCCCTCCTCCACGGAGAAGGAGATGTCCTCCAGGGCGGGGACGGCGGAGGGGCCGCTCCCGTAGACCAGGGAGACGCCGCGGACCTCGATCATCGTCCGGACCAGACGGCTTCCGCGTAGGTCAAGGGGCGGGGGAGGTAGCCCTTCTGGCGGGCCCAGTCGGCCACCCTTTGGAGGATCTCCGGATCCACCGGGGCGGGATCGACGAAGTGCGGGATGCGCAGGGCGTCCACGGCCGCTTCCACCCGGGCCCGGTCCTCCGGGGAGGCCAGCTCCAGGTTCACCCCAGGGAAGAAGAGGGCGATGGCCAGGGGCATGGCCAGGGTCACAAGCTCCTCGCGGTCCATGGCGCGGATGCGCGCCGCCGCCCGCCCTACTGCCCGCACGAACCTTGTTACCGTCTCCTCGTCCAAGCTCCGCCGCACCACGAGCACATCGGGCGGAAGGGAAATCCCTACGAAATCCGAAAGCACGCGCAGCTCGGGCTTCCCCTCGAACTCGTAGTGGAGAAGGTAGTCCACGTAGGGCTGGGGAAGGACCCCCACGGCGGTCATGCCAAAGAGGAGCCAGGTGGCGTTGAGGAGGAGGTTGTCCTGGCCCACCAGCCATTCGGGGGGGACCCGCGCGCCATGGCGCGCGAGGAGCTGGTCCAGGGCGTATTCCAGGTCGGACTGGCGAGGGACCGCGATCTGCACGCGCCCGGCGCTGGCCCGGCTCAGGAAATCCTCGAAGGAGTAGATCCGGGAGTAGTTGGCGGGGGTGAGGAGGGCCAGGTGGGAGCCGTCGTCCGGGGGCACGAACAGGGCCGCGGCGATCGCCGCCTCCTTGGGCTGGGCGGCCACAAGGAGGAGGGCGGAGGTGAGGTCCGTGACGAGGGCCTCGATCTGCCCCGCCTGGAAAGCAAGGAGGCGGTCGCGCCCGCTGGGAAGAGGCACAAGCTGGACGGAAAGACCTTCCTCCGCAAAGAAGCCGAGCTGATCGGCCAAAGCCACCGGGAGGGCCCCCAGGAGCGGGGGCAGGGACACCCGGAGGGGGCTTGCCCACGCCGATAGCGTCACGATCGCAAAAAGAAGGAAAAGTTTCGAACGCATGGCCCGGGATTATAGCCGAGGGGGCGGAAGGGCTAATTTTGGGGGCCGGTGCGGGCCCCGCCCTCCTCCAGGCCGCTTAGGAACGCGTGGGCCGCCGGGCCCATGATCTCCGGAACGTACCCGCCCTCCAACACACAGAACGTGGGGAGCTTAAGCCCCCCAAGCACGTAGCCCACGTGGTAGTAGTCCTCCACCTCCAGGCCTAGGGAAGCCAGGGGATCTTCCTTGTACGTGTCGAACCCCACCGAGATGGCGAGCTCCTCGTAGTCGCGCCCCGCCTTCTCCAGCGCCCCCTCCAGGGCCTCCACGTAGCGCTCCCCGCCGCAGCGGGGCGGAAGCGGCACGTTGATGGCGTTGGCGTAGGAGGTGTGGCCCGTCCCCGGGTAGTTGTAGATGCGATGGAGGCTCACATAGGTGACCTTGGGGTCGTTCAGGAAGATGGCCTCCGTTCCGTTGCCGTGGTGGCCGTCGATGTCCACAATAAGCGTTCTTTTCCCGGAGAGGCGCACGGCCACGGCGAGGTTGTTGAGGTAGCAGAAGCCGCCGAGGAAGTTGGGCCCGGCGTGGTGCCCGGGCGGCCGCAGGATGGAAAACCCGTGCACCCTTTGGGCCAGGATGGCCCCGCCCACCGCGAGCTTCGCGTAGAACGCGAGGTTCGGGTACACCGGGCAATCCGGATCGAAGAAGTCCCCCGTCTCCACCCGGCGCAAAAGCTCGGGCGTATGGACCTTGAGGATGGCCTCATCCGGGGCGGGCTCGGGCTCCCAAAAGTTGAAGCCCAGGCGGGCTAAGTAGTCGCGGAGCAGGCGCACCCGGGCGGGGTTTTCCGGATGGCCCACGGCGTTATACTCCAAACAGCGCGGGCTGAAAACGATATCCATGGCCGAGGATTATACGACCCCCACGGTGGTTTTAGCTTCTTCCTCGCCCCGGCGCGCCGCCCTCCTTCGGCTCCTCGTGCCCCGCTTTTCCGTGGTCCCGCCGGCGATCCCCGAGGAGGAGGTGCACCGCCCCGCGGACCTTTTGACGTTGGCGGAGCGCAAGGCCCAGGCCGTGGCCGCGCGCCACCCCCAGGCCCTCGTGGTGGCCGCGGACACCGGGGTCTTCCGGGACGGCCGGGCCTTCGGGAAGCCCAGGGACCTGGAAGAAGCGCGGGCGTTCCTGCGGGCCCTTTCGGGCGGCTGGCACACCGTGGCCACCGGCCTCGTGGTGCTTCGCGGCGGGAAAACCTTTGAGGAGCTCGTGGAAACGCGCGTCCTTTTTCGGGAACTCGCGGATTGGGAGATCGCCTGGTATTTGGGGCGGGAGGAAGTGCTTGATAAAGCTGGCGCTTACGCCATCCAAGGGGCGGCCGCGGCCTTCGTGGAGCGGATTGAGGGGGATTTCTACAACGTCGTGGGCCTTCCCCTGTGTGCGCTCTGGCGGCTCCTTTTGGCCGCGGGGTGGCGGCCGTGAAATACCCATCCTACCTTAACCTCACCGCCTCCGAGCTGGAGAAGCGCATCCAGGGGCTTTACGAGCTGGCCTCGCCCTGCCGGCTCTGCCCGCGGGAGTGCCGTGCCCGCAGGGCCGAAGGCGAAAGGGGCTTCTGCCGCACGGGCCTTAAGCCTTGGGTGGCGAGCTTCGGCCCCCATTTCGGGGAGGAGCGGGAGCTCGTGGGCCGCTACGGCTCCGGCACCATCTTTTTCTCGGGCTGCAACCTGGGCTGCGTGTTCTGCCAGAACTTCACGATCTCCCAGCTTGGCGAAGGGGAGGAGATCTCTGTCGCGGATTTGGCACGGATCATGCTGCGCCTGGAGCGCCTGGGCTGCCACAACGTGAACCTCGTCACCCCCACCCATCAGGCGCCCATGATCCTCGAGGCCCTGGCCTTGGCCCGCGACCAGGGCCTGGAGATCCCGCTCGTTTGGAACTGCGGGGGGTACGAGTCCGTGGAGGCCCTGAAGCTTTTGGAGGGCGTGGTGGACATCTACATGCCCGACTTCAAATACGGGGACAACCGCGTGGCCGCCCGGCTCTCCTCCGCTCCGGATTACTTCGAGCGGGCTTGTGAAGCGCTGCGGGAGATGCACCGCCAGGTGGGGGATTTGGTGGTGAGAAACGGGCTGGCCGTGCGGGGGCTCCTCGTGCGCCACCTCGTTTTGCCCCACGATCTTGCCGGAACCGAGCGGGTCCTTCGCTTCATCCGCGATGAAATTTCTCCGAACACCTACGTGAACCTCATGGCCCAGTATTACCCCACGCACCGGGCCTGGGAGTACCCGGAGATCGCCCGGCGGATCACCTCGGAGGAGTACAAGCGGGCGCTGGCCCTGGCCCAGAGCCTGGGCCTGCACCGGGCCGGCCCCCATTAGGCGGTGATGGG
>JAUQPF010000025.1:0-3459 GCA_030550535.1 Candidatus Bipolaricaulota bacterium | reverse complement strand
GGGAGGGGATGAGGGGGTGCGCAGGGAGACGGCGGGTTGCCCGGTCTGACAAGTTCAGGGAAAATGGGAACGAAACGAGAAAACGTGGGGAAGGAGGAGGGATGCGTCGAGCGCATGTGAAGCTTTTCGTGCCCGGGCCCATCGAAGTTCGGCCGGAGGTCCTCCAGGCCATGGCCACCCCCCAGATCTACCACCGCACCCCGGAGTTCCGCGAGCTCTACGCCGAGCTCCAAACGAAGCTCAAGAAGTTCCTGTACACCGAGCAGACGGTGTTCCTCTTCACTTCGTCCTCCACGGGGGCCATGGAGGCCGCGGTCCTCAACTGCGTGAAAAAGAAATGCCTGAACCTCGTGAACGGCGCGTTCGCCAAGCGCTGGCACGAGATCACCAAAACGTGCGGGATCCCGTGTGAGGCCTTGGAGGTCCCCTGGGACAAGGCCATCCGGCCCGAGCAGGTGGAGGAGAAGCTCAAGACGGGGGAGTTCGACGCCGTGACCCTTGTGTTCAACGAGACCTCCACGGGGCTCATGAACCCGCTTGCCGAGATCGCGGAAGTGGTGCGGAAGTTCCCGGACGTCCTGCTCCTGGTGGACGCGGTCACGGCCATGGGGGGGGTGAAGATCGAGTTCGACGAACTCGGCCTGGATGTGTGCCTGGCGGGCGTGCAGAAGTGCTTTGGGCTTCCGCCGGGCCTCACCGTGTGCGCCGTCTCCGAGCGGGCCCTCAAGCGCGCGGAGGAGGTGAAACCCCGCACCTACTACTTCAACTTCCTGGTTATGCTCAACTCCCACAAGAAGAACGAGACCCCGGCCACGCCCACCATCCCCCACATGTTCGCCCTGAACCTCCAGCTCGACTACTTCTTCGAGGAGGGGCTGGAGCGAAGGTTCGCCCGCCATGAGGAAATGGCGAAGATCGTGCAGACCTGGGCCAAGAAGCACTTCGACATCTACCCCGAGGAGGGCTACTGGTCCAAGACCGTGACGTGCATCAAGAACACGCGGGGGATCTCCGTGGACGAGCTCAACAAGACCCTCATTCGCGAGTACGGGATGCGCATCTCCAATGGCTATGGGGACCTGCGGGAGAAGACCTTCCGCATTGCCCACATGGGCGATCTCACCCCGGCCGACATCTGGGGGCTCCTCCGCGCCATCGAGGACATCCTGAACCTGAGGTGAGGAGGCGGGGATGAAGGTCCTTATTTGCGATCCCATCGATGAGAAGGCCGTGGCCCGGCTTCGGGAGGCCGGCCTCTCCGTGACCGTCAAAACAGGAATGGGCGAGGCCGAGCTCGTGGAGGAGCTGAAAAAAGGTTACGACGCCATCGTGGTGCGCTCGGCCACGAAGGTGCGGAAGCCCGCGATTGACGCCGCCCAGGGGCTTAAGCTCATCATCCGGGCCGGGGTGGGCCTCGATAACATCGACGCCGACTACGCCGAGGCCAAGGGGATCAAGGTCCTCAACACTCCCAAAGCGAGCACGGACTCCGTGGCCGAGCTCGCGCTCGCCCACATGTTTGCCCTCGCCCGCGCGCTCGTCAGGGCCACAGAGACCATGCGCGAGGGGAAGTGGGAGAAGAAGGCGTTCCATGGGATCGAGCTTCAAGGGAAGACCCTGGGCGTCATTGGGATCGGCCGCATCGGCCAGGCCGTGGCCCGCCGCGCCCTCTGCCTCGGGATGAGGGTGCTGGCCTACGACAAGTACGTGAAGGAACCCCCTCTCCCCGGGGTAAGGATGGTCTCGCTTGAGGAGCTTCTGCGAGAGAGCGACTTCGTCACCCTGCACATCCCGCCGGATCCCGCTGGGCCGGTGATCGGCGCCCGGGAGATCGCCCTCATGAAGGACGGCGCATTCCTCATCAACTGCGCCCGCGGGGGCGTGGTGGACGAGAAGGCCCTTCTGGAGGCCCTGAACTCCGGGAAGCTTGGCGGCGCGGGCCTGGACGTGTTCGAGGAGGAGCCGCCCAAGAACATGGAGCTTCTCAGGCACCCCAAGGTCACCCTGACCCCCCACATCGGCGCCCAAACCCACGAAGCACAGGCCAGGATCGGCGACGAAATCGTGGAAATCCTCCTCTCCTGGGCCAAGGGTTAGTCCGCAGTTCGTTCTCCCTCTCCCTCTGGGAGAGGGAGAGGGTGAGGGGAGAGCATAGAGGAGAGCAAGGATGGCCAAGATCTACCCGTTTCGGGGGATTCGGTACAACCTAAAGGTGGTCGGGGACCTCTCCCAGGTGGTGACCCAGCCCTACGACCGCATCGGCCCGAAAGAGGAGGCGGAGTACCTCCGCCGCTCGCCCTACAACTTCGTGCGCCTGATCGGCACGAAGACTCCGCCCAAGGACGAGGCCGAATACCAGCAGCGCGCGGAGCTCTTTCGGGATTGGCTTTCCCAAGGGATCCTTGTGCGCGACGAAAAACCCGGCTTTTACTTGTACCGCGTGCGCTTCGTCCACGACGGAAAGGTTTTTGAGCGCTGGGGCTTCGTGGCCCTTTTGGACCTTCGGGAGAGCCTCGTGAAGAAGCACGAGCGAACGCTGCGCGGCCCCAAAGAGGATCGGTTGAAACTCTTTCGGGCCACCGAGGCGCACCTGGAGCATATTTTCCTCCTTTATCGCGACCCTGAGCGCAGGGCCACAGGTGCCCTTCTTTCGGTGGCCGCTGGCCGCGCCCCGGATATGCAAGCCACGGATGATTTCGGCAACGACCACGCGATGTGGCACGTTTTCGATCCCGCGGTGGCCGAAGAGGTGCAGGCCGCGCTGGCTCCCCTCCCCGTGTACATCGCCGATGGGCACCATCGGTTTGAGACCGCGGGGATCTTCATGGAGGAGTGCTTCCAAAAGGGCTGGCGGCCCCTGGGGCCGGAGAGCTTCACCTCCATCCCCGTGACCCTGGTGAACGTGGCCGAGCCGGGCTGCGTGATCCGTCCCACCCCGCGGGTGGTGCACGGCCTTCCCCGTTTTTCGCTCGCGGACTTTCTGCGCCAGGTGCAGGCCGATTTCGCCGTGGAGGCGCTCCCCGATTTTGAGGCCGCTCGGGAGTTCCTGGGCCAAGGTCTAGCCCAAAAAGAAAAGGTTTTTGTGGCGGTGAGCGAGGGCAAGTTCTTTGGGCTCAGGCTCATCAAAGCACCGGAGGAGGTGGTGCCCGGCGTTCATGCCCCGGCCTGGAAGCGCCTGGACGTGGCCATCCTCCACAAGGCCATCCTTGAAAAGATCCTGGGCATCGATGAGGAGATGCTCGCGCGCGGCACAAACGTGGAGTACACGCACACCGCGGAGGAGGCTGTGGCCCTCATGGAGGAAGGGAAGGGGCAGATTGCGTTCCTCCTCAATCCCACGCAAGTGGAGGATGTGTTGGCCGTGGCGGATGCGGGCGAGCCCATGCCCCAAAAGTCCACGGACTTCTATCCCAAGCTTCTTTCCGGCCTTGTGGCCATGAAGATGGACATCGCCAAACC
>JAUQPF010000002.1 GCA_030550535.1 Candidatus Bipolaricaulota bacterium | reverse complement strand
TTCACGCTGAGGCTTTATAACCGCGTTGTATGTCCAACACCTCCCACTGACTTCGGCGGAAAAACTTTGAAAGCCCAAAAGACTCATGCACACCAAAACCGCACCAAACATCGCGCGCCTCACTCGCGATCACCTCCTTGTAGGGTGACGCAGCAATAGTTTTCATCATTAGCTTACCGCTCTCAAAAGTTCTGAGCAACCATGAACCCTTGTACCCGCTTCTCCCACCGGCCGGATGCCCGCACTTGACATACAACGGCTTCGCTACCGCTTTTAGGATGAAAACCGATGGCCCCACCGCCCCTTCCGAACGAACGGCGCTCTTAAGATACGGATGGACCGCTAAAGGATGCCGAAGAGCAGGTGGCTTCCCTCATCCCCGGAATTCTTAAGGAAACCAACGCCTCGTGCTCCTCGCACTTCCCTAGGCTCAACCCTTGAGGGAGCCCGCGAGAAGCCCGCGCATGAAGTACCGGCCCAAGAAGATGTACACCAAAAGGGTGGGCAGGGCGGCGAGGAGCGCCCCCGCCATCTGCACGTTCCACTCCACAATGTAGGAGCCCGCGAGGTTGTTTAGGGCCACGGTGATGGGCTGCACCGCAGGGTTTTGGGCGATGGTCACAGCGAAGAGGAAGTCGTTCCAAATCGAGGTGAATTGCCAGATGAGCACCACCGCAAACCCGGGAAGCGACAAAGGAAGCATGATGCGCCGGTACACCCCTAAAAGCCCTGCCCCATCGATGCGCGCCGCCTCCACAAGCTCCTTGGGCACCGTGGCGTAGTAGTTGCGGAAGATCAGGGTGGTGATGGGGATCCCGTAGATCACGTGGGTGAGGATGAGGCCGGGGATGGTGCCGTAGAGGCCCAAGGCTCTCAGGGTCTGAACAAGGGGGATGAGCACGCTTTGGTAGGGGATGAACATGCCAAACAGAGCCAGGGTGAAGAGGGTGTTGGCCCCTCGGAACCGCCAGCGCGCAAAAACATAGCCGTTGAGCGAGCCCAAGAAAGCGGAGGCCAGGGTGGCGGGAATCACCAAAAGGAAGCTGTTCTTGAGGTTGGGCGCGAGCCCATGGTAGCCCAGGCCCCCAAAGAGGGCGCGCCGGAAGCTTTCCAGGGAAAAGGAGCGCGGCGGGGACCACATCTGGTAGAGGTTCACCTCGGCGAAACTTTTGAGGCTGGTCACGACCAACACGTACACGGGAAGGAGGTAATAGACGGCGAACAACCCCAGGACCAGGTACAGGAGGGCCCGGGAAAGCTTCACACCTCCACCTCCCGCCGCAGGCTGAGCCGGAGGTACGGCACGATGAGGAGGGACACGATGAGGAGGAGGATCACCGCCACCCCCGCCCCTTGGCCGAAGCGGTTGGCCCGGAAGGTGATCTCCCACATGAAGTACGCCGGCACGTCGCAGGAGAAGCCCGGGCCGGGCCCGGTCATGGCCACCACGAGGTCGTACACCTTAAGGGAGATGTGCCCGAGCACGATGAGGGCCCCGAAGGTGATGGGCCGAAGGAGGGGGAGCACGACGAACCGGTAGATCCCAAGCTCGCTGGCCCCGTCCACCCGCGCCGCCTCCCGCAGCTCCTCGGGGATCCCCCGCAGGCCCGCCAGGTACATGGCCATGACGTAGCCGGACATCTGCCAGACCGCGGCCACGGCCACGGAAATGATCCCCACCCGGGGATCCGTGTACCACCCGGACTTGAGGAAGCCCAAGCCCAGCATTTCCAAAAGCTGGTTGACCCCGGCGCTCCCCATTTGGGGGCTCCCCGGGTTCAGAAGCCAGCGCCACACCACCCCCGTGACGATGAAGGAGAGGGCCAAGGGGTAAAGGTATACGGTGCGAAAAAAGCCCTCCGCCCGGATCCGACGATCCAGGAGCACGGCCAGGAGGAACCCCAGCACGATGGACCCGCCCACGAACACCCCGGTGAACACCCCCAGGTTCCGCAGGGTGATGAGGAAGCGCGGGTTTTGGAAGAGGCGCTCGTAGTTCGTCCAGCCCACGAAGGTGTAGTCAGGAACGAGCCTATTCCAGTTGGAGAAGGAGACGTACCCGGTCCAGCCGATGAAGCCGTAGACGAAGGCGAAAAGGGCGAGGAGGGAGGGGAGCACGAGGAGGATGCTCAGGAGCTGCTCGCGCCGGCGTTTGAGCCACATGGCAAGAAAAGGGGCCCGACCGCCGGGCGGCCGGGCCCTTCTTTCCCTCCTTACTTGCCGAGCGCGGCCTTAGCCGCGGCCACCAACGCCGCCTGGGTGCCGGCCACATCCCGGGTCACAAGGAAGAGGTTGATGGCGTCCTTGAAGTCCACCACCCAGGACTCCGGCGCGGCCGCCCCGTGCATGACGCTGGGCACGATGGCGTCCCGCGCCCAGTCCTCCATGCAGGACTGGAGGTACGGGCTGAACTGGGCCTTCTCCTCGGGGGTGATATCCGTGCGGGCGGGGATAGAGCCCTTGAGCATGTTGAACGCGATTTGCCCCTCTTTAGAGCCGCACACCGCCAGCCAGCCCATCACGTTGATGGGGTTGGCCGCGCGCTTGGGGAAGGCGAAGGTGTCGGAGAGGGCCACGAACACGCCCTGGGTTCCGGGGACCGGGGCCCAGCCCACGTCCACGCCCTTGGCCATGAACCAACCCATGGCCCAGTCGCCCATGATGTTCATGGCCCCGCGGCCCGCGGCGATGTACTCCAGGACCGTATCCCATGTGTGCGCGGCGTAGTCAACGTTGACGTAATCCAGGATCTTTTTGAAGATCTCCAGGGCTCGCGTCACGCCCGGATGGGTCCAGGGTGTCGCCCCCGTCCAAAGGCCGCGGTACTCCTCGGGCGTGAGGGTGCTGGCGAGGATCGTCTCGAAGAGGTGCGGAGCCTCCCAGCCGCCGGCGTTGGCCAGCGTAATGGGCACGATCCCCTGGCCCTTGAGGAACTCGCAGATCTGGAAGAACTCCTCCCAGTTCGCAGGCGGCTTCAGGTCGTAGCGGGCAAAGATCTCCTTGCTGTACCAAAGGACGTTGGAGCGGTGGATGTTCACAGGGACGCCCC
Source organism: Candidatus Bipolaricaulota bacterium (assembly GCA_030550535.1). Lineage (GTDB taxonomy): Bacteria > Bipolaricaulota > Bipolaricaulia > Bipolaricaulales > Bipolaricaulaceae > DTER01. The sequence goes on along the minus strand of JAUQPF010000002.1, from coordinate 894 downwards.
AGTAGTGGCCCTTGTAGAGCATGAGCTCCAGGAGGTCCGGCGGGAAGACCTTGTCCCAGCCGAAGATGGCGTAGAGGTCATCCAAGGGGCGCAGGTAGACCTCGGGGCTATAGCCCTCCACCTCAAGGCCCGCGTGGAGCTGGAAGGTGTCGGGCGGATCACCGGCGATGAGGCGCGGCTTGAGGACGGCCTTGAACACGAAGCCCGCGCCGCCGGCCACCGTGGCGTTGACGATCACCACGTCCGGGTGGAGCTCCCGATACAGGCGGAACAGGGCCTCCAGGCCCTCGGCCTCCCCGCCCGCCGTCCACCAAGAGGCCACCACGAGCTTGCCCCCCCCGAAGAGTTCCTCCACCCGCGTGGGGTCCCAAACGGCAAGGAAAGCCTGAGCCCAGGTCTTTTCGGGGATGAAGAGCTTCGCGCCGGCCGGGATCACCTCATCCAGCCGGGAAATGCGATAGAAAGTGGCATCCACAAGGGCCTTGCTGTTCGTGGCCCGCATGATGGCCGGTGCCAGGGCCGCATCGCCAAGAATCGTGAGGGCTACGTTCTGAAGGGAACTAGCATGGGTGAGAACAAGCGGGGTTCCCGCCTGCCCCAAGCCCAAAAGGCCAACCACCACCAAACCCACCAACACACCAATGACTGTGCGCCTCATAGAACTCACCTCCTTGGGAATTTCTAGGAAAGGTTCCCCTACCTGGAGTCCGGCACCCCACCTCCTTGCCCGCTCGTGCGGGCCCAAAATTATACAGAGCTCTCAGGCCTCCTCGAGCTCGGAGAGGAGGACGGCCAGGGACTCGCCCTCCTTCTTGCGGGTGATCTCCACAAGCCCAAGCTTCGTGATCTCGATGAAGTCCGCGGGCACCCGGTCCTTCTTGAGCTCCTCCTTGA
>JAUQPF010000053.1 GCA_030550535.1 Candidatus Bipolaricaulota bacterium | reverse complement strand
GCGAGGCTTTGCGGAAGTGCTTATGGGAAGCTACCATGCAGCCCAGACACATTAAACGAGGCACTATGCCGCCCAGGGCGCGCATGATCGTGTCGATCAAGGAGACGATGTTGCCCGTCATGAAGTCGGTGATCGCTCGTGTGATTGGGTCCACTTGAAGCTCAGGCAACCCGGTGAGGGGACCTCGCAGCAGCTGTTCCGTGATGTTTCGGGCCAGCCGACGGCGTTGCTCCATGGATCCTTCGTCAGCTTCCATGACCACTACGTTGAACCCCACGACCGCGCCGGGGGGTACTTCGCCCTCAAAAACCCCCCGCTGGGCATTGGCGTAAGCCAATCTGCGGTTTTCACCAGAATCCACGTCGCTGAACACTTCTGGATCGCCCGTAGACCACGCCTGGGGAGAGCGGTGGCGAGCAAAAGCCGTCACCAGACGATAAGGCTCGTCGGAGTCCGTGCCATGATCGCATTTGCTCTCCTTAACGCAATACAGGGAGCCCAAAACGATGCGCACAAATATAGGGAGGCCTGTTCCCACAACGGTCTTGCGGACGATGCGGGGCTCCACCCAAACGGCCCAGTCTTGGCCGGAGGAGGACCCCGCCTTGACGCGCCGCACCATTTCCCCTTGCTGACCTGCATAAGGACTGAGATCTATTTTGATTTCCTTGAGGCTTCGGTCGTAGAGCTTGCGGAGCTGGGCGAGCGTTCTCCCCTGCCAGAGCACTTCGAAGGTCACCCCGTCCGTGCCCGTCGCTCCCTGAAGGAACCCAACCCTAGCTTGAAACTCCGCGTTTGCGGGGATGGTCAAAGAGTATCGCCCTTCGATCGCTCCATTGGGCTATCAACGGGGATGCGTTTCCAAAACGTTGGTGTAGGTGCGCCCATCCTCCAGAACGGCGGAGGGCCGAACCAACGCGAATCCACGGGCATCGGTGTCCGTTCCCGGGCAGGGCAGCCCAGCTCCTTGGTCGGTGAACCACTGAGCTCGCGGAGCTTCAGCGACGAAATCAAACAGGGTTTGCGAAAACGCCGCTACGGAAAAGAGGAACAAAGCCGCCATTCCACCCCACGCCCATCGTCCGGCCATAACGCTCACCTCCCTTGAAGGCGAGGATTTGCTTTTTCGCGGGATTATGGGCGGGAAAGAACGCAGGAACTAAACACGGTGAAACCACACCTTAACCCTTCGCTATGGTCCTCTCTCCCCCCTCCCCACAAAATTGAAGCCGTATTAGATTCCGAAGAAACGAGCGTCAAGACCTTCTCCTCCCTTTAGGCTTTTCCACAGCATGGGCGACCTATAATCTCAGGCGAAGCCATGCGAAGTTTGGAGTACGTGGAGCGCGAGAGGGTGCAACGGTTGAACAGCGAGCCCATTCGGTCGGGGAAGTACGTCCTCTACTGGATGCAGGCGGCCCAACGGGCCGTGGGGAATCCTGCTTTGACCTTTGCTCTGGCTTTGGCCCGCGAGCACCGCCTTCCCGTTGTCGTGGCCTTCGGGCTCACCCCGCGCTATCCCGAGGCGAACCTCCGACACTACGCGTTCATGCTCGCGGGTTTGCGGGAAACCGCAGCAGCACTGCGGGAGCGCGGGGTTCGCTTCACCCTTCGGATCGGCGATCCGCCTCAAGTGGCGTTGGCCTTGGCTAGCGAGGCTGCGGCCGTGGTGACCGACCGCGGATATCTCCGGCACCAACGGACCTGGCGGGCGGAAGTTGCGACGAAAGCCCCCTGCGCGGTGTTTCAAGTGGAAACGGAGGCCGTGGTCCCCGTGGAGCTAGCATATCCCCGAGAAGCCGCAAGCGCTGCGGTGCTGCGCCGACGTATCCAGACGCTTCTTCCGCAGTTCCTGCGCTCCTTGCCCGAGCTCGAGCCCTCCGTGCCCGCTCAAGATCTCGAACTTCCCGGCCCAGAAGCGGATCCCGCAGGGGACGTTTTGGCGGAGCTCGCGATAGATCGTTCCGTACCCCCCGTGGACCTTCCCGCAGGGACGGAGGCCGCGCGCCGGAGGCTTGCCCGTTTTCTGGAGGAGAAGCTCCCGCGCTACCATCTGGATCGGAACGATCCCACGAAGGACGGGACCTCCGGGCTCAGCCCTTATCTGCACTTTGGCCAGATCTCCCCGGTGGAGGTGGCTCTCGGGGCCAAGGAGGTGGGAGGCCCGGGCGTCGAGGCCTTCCTTGAGGAGCTCATCGTGCGCCGCGAGCTTTCCTTTAACTTCGTGCTCTATAACTCCCGCTACGATGCGTTCGCGGGCCTTCCGGCCTGGGCTCGGGACTCTTTGCGTCGCCACGCGAACGATCCGCGGCCAGCCCTCTACACCCCGGAAGAGCTCGAGGAAGGCCGCACCGATGATCCCCTTTGGAACGCTGCTCAAACCGAACTTCGTCGGACCGGGAAAATCCACGGGTACATGCGCATGTATTGGGGAAAGCAGTTCCTCCGGTGGATGCAGGACCCCGAGGCAGCCTTTCGCTTGGCCCTGCACCTCAACAACAAGTACGCCCTGGACGGCCGCGATCCCGCAAGCTGCGCGGGCGTGGGCTGGTGCTTTGGCCTACACGACCGGCCGTTCCCTGAGCGCCCCGTCTTCGGCAGGGTGCGCCCCATGACCGGCGCGGGTTTGCGCCGGAGGGGTCTCCTTGAAGCTTACGTGGCTCGCTGGCAAGGAGGACTTCCATGACTAAAACCGCGTGGCTTGCGTTAGCTGTTTGGGCTTTTGGGGGAATCCTTGGCCTCGCCGCGGAGCCCCTGGGGGAGGCGACCTTTTCCCTCACGGATGTGGCCCGGAACCGCCGGGTGGAGGTGCTCCTCCTCTACCCACAGGGTGAGGTCCCTGCGCCCTTGGTCGTTTTCAGCCCGGGTTTCCTTTTCACGGGACCGGCCTACCGCTCCTGGGGCGAGCTCTTGGCCACACAAGGGATGGCTACCGCTTTGGTGTCCTATGCCTACAGCCTCCTCAACCCCAGCCACCGGCTCCTTCTGGATGATCTGTTTTTCATCGTGGAAACCCTTCCTCAGGAGGCCCGCCGTCGGGGGATCCTCCTCGATCGCGACCGGGTGGCCTTGGTGGGGCACTCCCTGGGTGGGAAACTCTCGGTTTTGGCGGCGGCCGCGCGCCCGGTACGGGCGGTGGTGGCCTTGGACCCCGTGGACAGCGGGGCCCCCGGCACCTCCGACCCGGTGCGCTTTCCCTCGGCCATCGCCGCGATGCCAAAGGTCGCCGCGCCCGTCCTCCTCCTCGGCGCGGAGTACGGGGAGCGCCCGCGGTTCGGCATGCCCTGCGCTCCGCCTGAAGGCAATTTCCGCAAGTTCTTTGAAGCTGCGTTGGGGCCAGCCTTGGAGGTCACCCAGCTCGGCGCCGGCCACGTGGATTACCTCGATAACCCCGACTGTGGCCTCCTTTGCGCCGTATGCTGGCCAGGTTTGGACCCTCAAGGGGCTCGCTCCCGCGCCCAGGCCTATACCCTCCTCTTCCTGCGTGCCCATCTCCTTGAGAATCTTTCGGCCTACTCCCAGCTCCTTTCCCTCTTGGCTCAGCACGAAGGAGAAGGGCTGGCCCGTTTCCGCCGAAAGCCCGAGAATTCCCGCCCATAGAGCACGTCTTGAGGAGGCGAGCATGGCCGAAATCCTGGGATTCATGGCCCTTTTTGTGGTGAGTGCGCTCATCGTCATTCGGAGCGGGATCACCCTCTCCCGCACCGGGGACGTCATCGCGGAGACGACAGGCTTGGGAAGGCTTTGGGTGGGCACGATCTTTTTGGCCATCGCTACATCGCTTCCTGAGCTTGTGACGAACATTTCGGCGGTGCGCTTGGACGCTCCCAAGCTTGCGGGCGGGAACATCTTGGGTGCCAACATGCTGAACATCGTGGTGCTGGCCACCCTCACCCTCCTCTTTCCCAAGGCCATGGTGCATCCCTTGGGCCGGGACCAGCGCATCTTGGGCGGGGCCGCCCTCCTCCTCACCGCGGCTGCAGGCCTTTTCGTTCTCTTCCCTCTTGGGATCGGCCCTTTGAGCGGAGGAAGCCTCTTCATCCTCGCTGGGTACGCCTTGGCCATGGTCTGGGTCTACCGGGCCCGGGAGCTTTCCTCCGTCCCCGCGGAAGAGACCTCCCATAGTCTTCCCCTCCGCCGAGCCTGGGCGCTTTTCGGGCTGGCTACCCTGGGGATCCTTGTGGGGGCGCCTCTCCTCTCCTATAGCGCCGATAACCTCAGCGAACTCTTGGGCGTCTCGGGCACGTTCATCGGGGTCCTCGCCGTGGCCTTGGTCACCACCATGCCTGAAACCAGCGTGACCTACGGTTCCCTTCGGCTTGGTGCGCATGAGATGGCCATGGGCAACGTTTACGGAAGCTGCGCCTTCAACGTGGCCATTCTAGGGATCGCTGATCTCTTTCACGGGAACCCGATCTTCGCAAGCCTGGACCGCTCGCACCTCATCGCTTCGGGCGGGGCCGTGGCCTTGATGGCCTTGGGCCTGGTGTTCCTCCGCCTGCGTGCGCAAAGGAAAATGGCTGCGGCTGGGGTCCTCGCCGGGCTCATCCTGGCGGGTTGGGTGGGCACCCTGTTCTTTGTGTTTCGCGGGGCTTAAGAAAAACGGGGCGAGGTCGAAGAACCTCGCCCCCAACCCGTCTGGCTTAGCCGATGATGTCCTGGTACCACACGGACGATCCGGACCTTGGCGTTCATGGTCACGGTGATCGTGTAGTGCGCGCGTTTGGCGTCCCAAGTGCCGGTCTTGCGCGTGGGTGTAGGGGCATCGCCCACCCACTCCTCGTAGTACACAGGGGTGCGGCCGTAGGGCCCGCCGGCGATGCGCCCCGGGAACCGCAGGGTGACCTGGGTCCCGGATTTAAACGAGACGCTAAAGGGGGTTATACGGTCCGCGGTCTCGCCCACGATGCGCACGGGGACGCGGAGCTCCTCGTAGCCCGGCGTCGTGCCCGTCGCCCGCCGGGCGTAGACCTCCAGCGTGTAGTGGAGGATGAAAGGCCCAATGATCCCAATTTGGATACAGGGTTCCAGGTTCACCTCTTGTTCCGCGGTCTTCGTCTGCCCCGCCGCGTCGTTGGCCTGAACCCGCACCTTCACCCTTCCACCGCCGGAGAGGCTTAGAACAGCGGGCCCACGGCAATTGGAGCTGTGCCGCCGCTTGCCTGCCAGTACACGGTCAGGACGTGGCTGTAGTCCTTCTCGCACGCCCTGTCCACGGCCACCCGCACGATCTCCACCGTGAGCGGAGCCGCCCGGGCTTGGGCAGTGCGCAGCGTCACCGTGAGCCGGTAGATCTCGCAGTTCCGAGCATCGTAGAGGCCGAACACCACCTCGTAGCTTCTTCCCGCGGTGGGGAAGTTTCCGAGGAGGACGCCGACTCCGGAGTTAAGGTCCAAGGTGAGTTCCACCCCGCTCGGCAAGTTCGAGGAGAGTTTCGTGGTCTTCACGATCCCCGCGGACTTGATCTTGGAAAGGATGTCGGCCGGGATGGACCGCGCGGTGAAGGTGTGGGTTCCGACGGGCACTTCCCCGAAGTCCCAGGTGTACTCGCGCGCGGGCGGACAGGAGGGCTGCGTAGGCGCGTACTGCTCGCATGTGGGCCGCCGACAGTTCGGGTCGATGAAGGCTTGGACAGAGGTCTGAATGGAGGGGATCACGTCCACGGAGGTGGAGGCCGTGGCCGCCGCTTGGGCGCAGGCTTGGGCTATGGCCTGGGCTTGGGCCAAGGCGGCGGCACAGGCGCGGGCATAGGCGCTGGCGGCCACTCGGGCCTCGGCGCACGCGGAGGCATGGGCCTCGGCCTGGGCCTGAGCCGCGGCTTGGGCACAGGCCTGGGCGTGGGCCAGAACCTCCGCGGCGGAGGAGGCCTCCGCTTGCGCATAAACCTGGGCATAAGCCGCGCCGGGCCCGGCAGCCTGGGCTTGCGCCTGGGCTTGAGCTGAGGCACTGGCCACCGCTTGGGCTACAGCAGCGGCCTCGGCCGCGGCTTGGGCGCGGGCGAGAACTTGAACCACGGCTTGGGCCACGGCTGCGCTCATGGCATCCGACGCGCTCTGGGCTTGAGCGAAGGCGGAAGCGGCGGCTTGGGCGCTGGCCTGTGCTTCTGCATGGGCCCGGGTCACGGCTTGGGCCATGGCTTTGGCGACCGCTTCCGCACGGGCGCAGGCCAGGGCACAGGCGGAGGCCTGGGCCTCGGTTTAGGCCTGAGCCATGGCGATGGCTGGGGCCATGGCCTTGGCGCTGGCCTGAGCTTGGGCACAAGATTGGGCGATGGCTTCCGCAGCGGCGCGGGCCTCCGCTTCGGCCTTGGCCCGGGCTTGAGCCAGGGCCTTGGCGGCGGCTTGGGCCTGGGCCAAAGTAAAGGCACAGGCTGAAGCCTCTGCTTCGGCGCGGGCTTGCGCTTGGGCGGCGGCCGAGCCGCGGCGCTGGCCCGGGCGATGTCCGTGACCACGGCCTCCACCGTGCCGTCCACCTGGGTGAGGACCATCCCGCAGGGGATGGCCGTTTTGATCCGCTCGCTCACGAGGCGGGCGGTGTCGCGAGCTTGGGAGTAGGCTGTGGCGGTGGCGGCTGCTTGAGCCTGGGCGTAGGCCCGGGCCGCCGCGACGGCCTCGGCGTAAGCCTTGGCCTGGGCTACGGCTTCCGCGCAGGCCTTGGCTTCCGCGCGGGCTGCAGCGTAGGCCGCCGCTGCCGCCTGCGCTTGGGCGTTGGCCTCGGCTTCGGCCCTGGCGAGGGCCTCAGCCACGGCTTGGGCACAGGCCTTGACTTCCGCCAGGGCTGCGGCGCAGGCTTGGACGCTGGCCTCCGCCTCCGCCTGGGCCGTGGCGATGGCCTGGGCCACCGCGGCCGCCGCAGCGTTGACCTCGGCCTCCGCTTGAGCGCAGGCCGACGCCGAAGCAGAGGCCTTGGCTTGAGCGCTTGCGCATGCTTGAGCGAAGGCTTGGGCGGCCACCTCCACCTGAGCGGCGGCCACAGCACAGGCCTGAGCCCCCGCTTGAGCCTTGGCGATGGCCGCAGCGCAAGCCTGGGCGCTGGCTTTGGCTTCAGCCTCGGCCTGAGCTACCGCCGATGCACAGGCTTGAACGCTAGCCTGGGCCGTGGCGCTGGCCGCGCTCGCTGCCGAAAGGAGCTTCTCGACACTGAGTTCTGCCAGGAGTTTTTGGGCCTTGGCCGCGATGCCTTGGGCCTCCGTCGCGGCTTGCGCTGCCGCTTGCGCTTGGGCTTGGGCTAGGGCCGCGATCTCCGGCAGAAACGGTTGGCACGTTGGTCCCTGCCCAAAACCGCTGAGGACCACGCTGGTTGCAAGCAGGGCCAACGCACAGAAGAGGACCCGAAATGCTCTACCCCTGGGAATCGCCTCCTCGTTCCCCTTCCCACCCCGGCGAAGAAGAACGGAGCGCTGTACTCCTAAAGCGCCCGTCGGGCTAGAGGTGGGAACGAGGTGAAAAAAGTTTTGGGGTTGGGCTATTCTTCTTTTTGGCCATGAGGCTTGGGGGCTATCGGTTCGGAAGGATCGAAGTGGACGGAGTTCCCTATCATGAGGACCTCTGGGTTTGCGGGGAGAGGATGGGGCGTTGGCGTCGTCGGGAGGGCCATCGCGTCCATCCCGAGGACCTTGCAGAGGTCTTGGCCCTTTCGCCTGAGGTCGTGGTCATCGGCACAGGTTTTGCGGGGATGCTCGAGGTGACCAAGGAGGCCGTGGAACTCCTTTCCTCGCGGGGAATAGAACACCGGTTTGCGCGGACCAAAGAGGCGGTGGAACTCTATAACGAACTTGCCTCCCAAAAGCGCGTTGCTGCCCTTTTGCACCTCACTTGCTAGAATGGTGGTACCCAAGGAGGCGCAGCGATGGGCAACCGAGAGTTTCTGGTGCGTTTCCTTTCCACGATCAGCCCCTCGGGTTTTGAAGAGGAGGCGGCGCGGGTTTGGACGGAGGAGGCCCAAAAGTTCGCGGAGCGGACCTGGCGCGATCTTCACGGGAACGCCTTTGCTGCGGTGAACGAGAAGGGTTCGCCCAGGGTCATGCTCGCTGGGCACATGGACGAGATCGGCCTCATGGTGGCCCACGTCACGGACCAAGGCTACCTCTACGTGCGGGCCATTGGCGGTTGGGATCCTCAAATTCTCCCCGGGCAGCGGGTCTGGATCCGCACGAAGAATGGACGTGTCTTAGGCGTGGTGGGACGTAAGCCCATCCACCTCCTTGAGGACGAGGAGCGCAAGAAGGCCGTGCGCGTGGAAGACGTTTGGATCGATATTGGTGCGAAGAGCAAGGAGGAGGTGCTGAAAAAGGTGGCCATCGGGGATCCCGTGGTCCTTGCCTGGGATCCCGCCTTCCTCAACGAAGATCTCCTTGTCGCCCGGGGGATCGACGACCGCATTGGCGCCTACGTGGTGCTTGAAGCCCTGCGCTTGGTGAGGGATTTAAACCCCAAGGCCGCGGTGTTCGCCGTGGCCACGGTGCAAGAGGAGCTGGGCTTGCGTGGGGCCCGCACCAGCGCTTATGGCCTGGACCCCAAGGTGGGGATCGCCGTGGACGTCACCCACGCCACGGATCATCCTGGCACAGAAGGGGACAAGAAAAAACTTGGGGACATCAAGGTGGGCGGAGGGCCGGTGATCGCCCGGGGCGCGAACATCAACCCCCGGCTCTTTGACCTTTTGGTTAAGGTGGCCGAGGAGGAAAAGATCCCGTATCAGATCGAGCCGGCTCCGGCGGCCACGGGCACGGACGCCAACGCCATTCAGATCACGCGGGCCGGGGTGGCCACCGCCCTCATCTCCATCCCCAACCGCTACATGCACTCTCCTTGCGAACTGGTCTCCTTCGCGGATTTACAGAACGCGGCCAAGCTCATCGCCCACACTGTCGCCCGCCTCGCCGATGATACGGATCTGATACCTTAGAGGAGTTTGCGGAGTTCGCGGATCTTGTCGCGGTAGGCCGCGGCGAGCTCGAACTCCAGCCGCTCCGCTGCCGCCCGCATCTCCCGCTCGAGCTTCTTGATGAGCTCGAGGATCTCCTCTTTAGGGAGCTTCTCGGGCTTCTTGGGGATCGTGACGGGCTCGGCGCGGGCGCCGGTGAGGTCGCCCACGATGTCCTTGACTTCCTTTTTCACCGTCTCCGGCGTAATCCCGTGCTTCAGGTTGTACTCGATTTGGATGCGCCGGCGGCGGTTGGTCTCCTCCACGGCCTCTCGGATGGCGTCGGTGATCTCGTCCGCATAGAGGATGACCTTCCCCCGTACATTGCGGGCGGCTCGCCCGATGGTCTGGATGAGGGAAGTGGCGGAGCGGAGGAACCCCTCCTTGTCGGCGTCCAGGATGGCCACGAGGGACACCTCCGGGAGGTCCAGGCCCTCGCGCAGGAGGTTCACGCCCACAAGGACATCGAACTTCCCCAGGCGCAGATCGCGCAGGATCTCCACGCGGTCCAGGGTCTCGATCTCCGAGTGGAGGTAGCGGGCGCGGAAGCCCAGCTCCACGAGGTAATCCGTGAGGTCCTCGGCCATCCGTTTGGTGAGGGTGGTGACCAAAGCCCGTTCGCCCCGCTCCGTGACCTTGCGCAGTTCCGAAACGAGGTGGTCGATCTGGCCACGCACGGGATGCACCTCCACCTCCGGGTCCACGAGCCCCGTGGGCCGCACGATCTGCTCCACGATCTTTTGGGAGACGGCCCGCTCGTAGGGGCCGGGCGTGGCGGACATGAAGATGACCTGCTTCACCCGGGCCTCGAACTCCTCGAAGGTGAGGGGGCGGTTGTCCAGGGCCGAGGGCAGCCGGAACCCGTACTCCACAAGGGTTTCCTTGCGGGAGCGGTCGCCGTGGTACATGCCCCTAAGCTGCGGCACCGTCACGTGCGACTCGTCGATCACCACGAGGAAATCGGGCGGGAAGTAGTCAAGAAGGGTCCAGGGCGGCTCCCCCGGCTTCCGGCCATCCAGGTGTCGGGAATAGTTCTCGATCCCTGGGCAGTACCCCATCTCCCGCAGCATCTCCAGATCGAAGCGGGTGCGCTGCTCCAGCCTTTGGGCCTCCAATAGCTTCCCCTGAGCCCGAAGCTCTTTGAGGCGCTGCTCCAATTCCTCCTCGATGCTTTCGATGGCCCGGCGCAGGCGTTCCTCCGGGGTCACGTAGTGGGTGGCGGGGGGGATCGTCACGCGGTTCCGCTCCGCAAGCGTGTCCCCGGTGAGAGGATCGATCACCGTGATGCGTTCCACCTCGTCCCCGAACCACTCGATGCGGTAGCCTACCTCCTCCGAAGCCGGGATGATCTCCAAAACGTCGCCGCGCAGGCGGAACGTGGCCCGCTCGAAGGCAAGCTCGTTCCTTCGGTACTGGAGGAGCACTAGCTGGCGTAGAACACTATCCAGATCGTATTCGCGGCCCGCCTCCAGGGTGAGGGACATGGCGTAGTAGTCCTGAGGGGAACCGAGGCCATAGATGCAGGAGACGGAGGCCACGATGATCACATCCCGGCGCTCCAGAAGGCTTGCGGTGGCGGCGTGGCGCAGCCGATCGATCTCCTCGTTGATCTCCGCGTCCTTTTCAATGTAGGTGTCGGTCTCGGGGATGTAGGCCTCCGGCTGGTAGTAGTCGTAGTAGGAGACGAAGTAGTGCACGGCGTTATCGGGGAAGAGCTCGCGGAATTCCCCGTAGAGCTGGGCGGTGAGGGTCTTGTTGTGGGCAATGACGAGGGTGGGCTTTTGCACGTTCTGGATGACGTGGGCGATGGTGAAGGTCTTCCCCGTGCCCGTGGCGCCAAGGAGCGTTTGGTAGCGAAGCCCGGCGAGGACGCCCTCGGTCAGCTCTTTTATGGCCTTGGGCTGGTCCCCGCGGGGCTTGAGCTTGGTTTTTATTTGGAAGCGCTCGCCCACCCCCACCCGGGCCATGGCTTTCCCCCTTGAGAGCAAGTTATACCATACCCCCGAAAGGAGGGGCGATGCAACGCCTTTTGGTCCTTTTGGCCGTCGTAGCGGCGGTGGGCTCAGGGGCTCAGCCCTTGGAAATCGTTGTGGATCCGGAATGGCCTGATTACGATGACGCGATCACGCTCTACATCGGGGGAACCTGGGATTCTCTGTGCACGCCGCGGGATCCCAAGGTTTCCGTTGAGGGGGCTACTGTGCGCGTTCGGCTCAGCGTGCCGGGCGGGGCTTGTCCCAAGGTTTCGCTCCCCTGGCGGCTGCAAGTCCCTCTGGGTCGGCTGGCTCGCGGACTTTATGAGATCGTGGTGGAGGTGGTGGACCCCTCTGGGGCCGCCCGCATCCTGGGTAGCCGCGAGTTCTACGTTGCCCAACCCAACTGGCTTTATTGGATGTCCAATCGGCCGCTCACCTGGGAGGATTTCCTGGCCCTGCCTCCACGGCAGCGGGGCGAAGCGGTGGCCCAGGTGTGCCTCTCTTTGACCTACGAGTACGGGGCCACGGCCCGCGCCGAGCCTGGGGGCCCCGGCCTCCTTGTGCGGCTCACCGAGGTTCGGGTGCACAACCGCGTGGATCGTAACCGCTCCTGGGCCCTGCCTGAGTACCGTCGGCCCGACGTCTTGGAACACGAGCAGATCCATTTTGACATCAACGAGGTGTACCGGCGTCTCTTGCAAGAGGAACTGGACCGGCTTGCCGCGCGCTTGGAGCTGCGTGCCTTCGGGGTGGAGGAGGCCTGGCAAAAGCTTCGCGAGGAGGTGGACAAGGTCTACATGCGCTTTTGGCGCAAGTGCCAGGAGGTGCACGATCTTTTCGACAAGGAGGTGCGGGAGCGCGGGCCTATGGCCCAGCGGGAATGGCGGGAGCGCGTGAACCGCTGGCTCCGCAATCCTCGGGAGGCTCCGCAACCTTGAAGGAATACCGCATCGGCTGCTCGGGCTGGATTTACCCACACTGGGAGGGCCTCTTCTATCCCGATGGGCTTCCCAAGCGGGAGTGGTTCGACTTCTATGCCAAGGTCTTCAACACGGTGGAGGTGAACGCCACGTTCTATCGCTTCCCCACGGAGAAGATGGTGCAAGCCTGGTACCGCAAAGGCCCGCCCGGGTTCCTCTTCACCCTCAAGGCCTTTCGGGGCATCACCCACCTTCGCAAGTTCCGCGGGACAGAGGAGCTCGTGCGCCGGTTCTACGCCCTGGGGGAAAGGCTGGAGGAGAAGCTTGGGGGCTTTCTTTTCCAGCTTCCGCCGAGCCTAAAGTACGAGCGGGACCTTCTTCTGCGGATTCTGGACCAAATGGATCCGCGGTTCCCTAATACCCTGGAGTTCCGCCATCCCAGCTGGTTTCAGGAGGAGACGGAGGTCCTTCTTCGCGAAAGAGGCGTGGCCATGTGCATTGTGAGCGCTCCCGGACTTCCGGAGTACGTCGCGGCCACGGCCTCTCATGCCTTCGTGCGCTTTCATGGGAAAGGGGCTTGGTATGCGTACCGTTACTCCCTTCGGGAGCTCCGAACTTGGGCCGCGCGGATCCAGGGGCTTCCGGTGGGGCGGGTGTTCATCTACTTCAACAACGACTGGAACGCCTGGGCTCCCGAAAACGCCCTCCAGCTTGAGGAACTCTTGAGCTCCTGACGCGGAGGACTTGACGGCGGGGGCGGGGATGTCCTATCATCCTTTTGTGGGAGCGCTCCCAAACCGGGGGGTGGTCACATTGGAGGAGGTGGCCAGGCTGGCCGGGGTCTCGCGCTCCACCGTTTCCCGCGTGATCAACGGGCACCCCCACGTGAGCGCGGAGACGAAAGCCCGCGTTCTTGAGGCCATCGAGAGACTCGGTTACCGCCCCCACCCCATCGCCCGAAGCCTTGTTACAAAGCGCACACAAATCATCGCCATGCTCATTCCTGAGTCCGTCACCAAGATTTTCTCCGATCAGTTCTTCGGCCCCCTCCTCCAGGGCGCTGTCCAGGCCTGCAATGCGCGGGGGTATCAACTCGTCCTGGCTCTTCTCGATGATCCGCGCCGCCAGGAGGAGCTTTACCTCAAGCTTTTGCACAACGGCTATGTGGAAGGGGCGGTGGTGGCCTCCGCTCCGCCCGATGACCCCGTGATCCAGGCCCTCCAAGAGGACGGGATTCCCGCCGTGGCCGTGGGCAGACAGCTTCGCCTTCCCTATGTGGACGTGGACAACTATAGAGGCGCTCGGATGGCCACCGAACACCTCTTGCGCTTGGGTTACCGGCGTATCGCCACCATCACCGGGCCTTTGGATCACCTTCATGTTCAAGACCGTCTCGCGGGGTACCGTGACGCCTTGGCGGCCTACGGGGTCCCCTACGAGGAAGCGCTGGTGGCGGAGGGAGGGTTCACGGAGGTCGGGGCTATGGCCGCGCTGGCCAAGCTTCTTCCCCTGAACCCCGAGGCCATCTTTGTGCAGAGCGACACCATGGCGGCGGGCGTCCTGCGGGCCCTGCGCAACCACGGGCTTTCCGTGCCCGACGATGTAGCGGTCGTGGGCTTCGACGACGCCCCCTTGGCCAGTCTGTTGGATCCGCCCCTGACCACCGTGCGACAGCCCATTCGCCTCCTTGGGTTCATGGCCGTGGAACTCTTGCTGGACATCCTGGAGGACCGCGGGGAAAAAGAGCGAGGGAACCCGGTTCTGCCCGTGGAACTTGTGGTCCGAAGCTCCTGCGGCATTGACCGGGTGAGGCGGGCGCCGTCCAAGGAAACAGGGAGCCAAAATCCATGAGGTGGAGCGGCTTCGTCGGCCGGGTGTGGATTGCCCTCGCAGTGGCTTTCGGTGTGCACCCGGTCGCCGCTCTGCCGGATCGCTCGGCCTACTCGTTCGAGGGGGGCATCCAGGGCTGGCGCACGGAAGGAGCGATCCAGGCTCTTGCGCACGACGAGGGAAAGGCCTATTTAGGCCAGGGAAGCCTTCGGCTCCTTGTGGACTTGCGTCCCGATGATCCTGAGCGGAGCGGGGGAGCCGCCTGGGTCGATCTGCGGCTTCATCCTCCCATGGGAAAACCGCGCCTTCCTGCCCATGATTTCGCAGAGGCCGTGGTAACGGTGGCGATTTGGGTCCCTCAAGAAGCCCAGGGTGCCCCCCAAGCGCCAAATGGGATCCAGCTTCTTTTCAAAGACAAGGCGGGGAGAACCAAGTGCAGCCGGTGGATGGCCTTTGCGGATATTCCTACGGATACCTGGTACCAATTGGCCGTGGATGTGGCCAGAGAGGCATGGAGTGGCGAGGAGGCGGACCTCGCGGAGGTGGTGGCGGTCGGGGTGAGGATCAGCACGCGCGGGACGCCAGGAGCCCAGGGCTACACCGGACCTCTTTGGCTCGATTCCTTTGATTGGTGGACTCCAAGCCCTCCCATACGAGGTTTTAACTATACCGCGTGGGAACGGGATGCGTACGCGACGAGGGATTCGGATGCTTCCCTGTTTCGCCTGGCGGCCACAGGGGCGAACTACGTGGGCCTTCTGGTCACCGGATACATGGGGAACCGGAGCGCGACGGAGATCTGGGCAGATCCTGTGCGGACGCCTTCGGAGACGGCGCTTGTCCAGGCCATACAGACCGCCCGGAGGTACGGCTTGCGGGTGATGCTCAAGCCCCACGTGGACGTTCTGGACGGCACGTGGCGCGGGCATTTGGCTCCTTCGGACGTAGAAAAGTGGTTCCAGAGCTATCGGGAGTTCCTTGTGCCCTATGCCCGGCTTGCTCAGGAGCAAGGTGTGGGGCTTTTCTGTGTGGGCACAGAATTGCGTAGCCTGAGCGGGGCAGGGTTCCGCCCCTATTGGGAGGAGACCATCGCGGCGGTGCGCGCCGTTTACTCCGGACCCTTGGTCTATGCGGCCAACTGGGATGAGTATCCCCGCGTCGCCTTTTGGGATCTCCTCGATTACGTTGGGATCGATGCCTATTTCCCGTTGAGCTCGGCGCGTACGCCCGCGGTGGAGGAGCTCCTTGCGGCTTGGGGCCCATGGCGGGCGACGCTTGGGGCGTGGCAAGGGAGGATCGGAAAGCCCGTCCTTTTCACAGAGGTTGGCTACCGCAGCGTGGACCACGCGGCCAAAGAGCCCTGGAATTGGGAGATCCGGGGTTCCTATAACCCCGAAGCCCAGGCCAATGCGCTGGCCGCGGTTCTGCAGGCCTTTCAGGGGCAACCTTGGTTCGCCGGGGTTTTCTTTTGGAATTGGCTTCCTAACCCGTATGCGGGCGGTCCTGGCGACACGGACTATACCCCACAGAATAAACCGGCTGAGCAAGTTTTGGCACGATTCTTCGGGGAACGCTTCTATGGGCTCACGGATTTTGAAGACGGGACTCCCCAGGGTTGGCAAAAAGCCTCATGGACAGGGCTTTTCTTTTCCGACCCGGCCCCCTCGACACAGGTGGCCTATGAAGGACGGTTTTCTTTGAGCTTCCCCCTCAGGCTGGATGGACGCATCGAGGATGCCGGAAGCCTCGTGCGCGCCATGAACTTCAGTGCCTACGATGCTTTCGTGGTCCACGTTTTTGTGCCGGAGGAGGCCCCTATCTCCTGGCTGGGAGGAGTGGCCTTTGTTAAGGCTGGGCCAGAATGGACTTGGCATCAAGGAGCATGGCAGAACCTTTCCCCGGGGACTTGGCACACCCTAACGTTGGAGCTTGCCACCGTTTCCCGACGGGACTTCGTGCGCGAGGCGGGTTTCCTTGTGGTGGGCGAGGGCCAAGGGCGCACCACCCTGTACATCGATCGCGTGGGTCTTCTCCGGCGCGCAAGGCCGGATACGACGCCTTCCTTGCCCCCCGAAGATGTGGGTGCGCATGGGATTTGGGGAAATCGCGTCCTCGTGAGGTGGGAAGCTCCGTTCGATCCGGACTTCAGCCCTGTACGGGTTCATCGCTCTCGCTTCCCCGGGGTTTTGGGTGAACCCATTGCGGACGTGGTCATCGCAGGGGTCTTCAGCGATGAAGCCATGGAGGTTAGGGGGATTGACGACTGCACCGCACGCAGCGTGGAGTTGGCAGGGAATGAATCGAAAAACACGGACCAATACAAGGGGGAGGTGCGTCCCCTTTCGGACTTGGGCTTGGGTCAGAGGGTGGAGGCCTTCAGCAACGAGGAGCCCTCCCGCTGGTACCAAAGGGAACCCCGGCATATCCGCGATGGCCACACCACAACCCATTGGTCCAGTGTGGATAGCGATCCCCAATGGACCGCCCTTGACCTCATGGGGTACTCCCCTGGGGGAGGTGGGGGTCGACGAGCGCTGAGGGGCGCAATCGGGGCCGATCCCGGCCCCGTTGGCCGAAAGGAGGTGGTGAAGGGGCTGAGGAGGACGTGGGAAAAGTCGCTTGAGGAACGGAATCAGGCGTTGTGGGGCTGTTCAAGTACGAAGGAGGTGTGGTCAGCATGCGGAGCAAATGGCTTTTGGCGGTGTTAGTGGTGGTGGGAGGGTTGGCCCTTGGCCAGGTGCTCCCGAGGAACGAGACTCTGTACATCAGCGGCGCCGCCTGGGGCCCGCCCACGGACTGGAACCCCTTCATCACTTGGAGCAAGGCCAACACCTCGGGCACCGTGGGCTTGATCTATGAGCCCCTGTTCTTCTATGACCCCCTCAAGGACGAGCTCATTCCTTGGCTTGCGGAGTACGGGGAATGGAAAACCCCGCAGTTGTTCGTTGTGAAATTGCGTGAGGGCCTCACCTGGCAGGACGGGAAGCCCCTCACCGCGGCGGACGTGGTCTTCACCTTCGAGCTGGGGAAGAAGTACCCTGCCGTTTATTACAGCCCGATGTGGAACTATTTGGAGCGCGTGACCGCTGTAGGAGACCTCCTCGTGGAGTTCGCCTTTACGGAGCGCCCGCTGTACCAGGAATTTGAGAACAACCTGTACGGCATAATGATTGTTCCCAAGCATATTTGGGAGACGCGCACGGAGGAGGAGATCACTAGCGGGGCCAACGAGAACCCCATCGGTTCCGGAGCGTATCGCTACCTCGCCCACGGCCCGGATCGGAACGTCTATGTGCGCAACGAGGATTGGTGGGGCATCAAGGTCCTCGGGGTGAAGCCCGCGCCCAAATACATCGTGGAAATCCGCTTTGCCACGAACAACTTGGCCCTGGGAGCCCTCCTCAAGGGGGAGATCGACCTCAGCAACAACTTCCTGCCGGGCATCGCCACCCTGGCTCAGCTTGGGTACGTGAAGACCTACCTTCCCGAGCCGCCGTACATGCTTCCGGCCAACACGGCCGTCCTCTTCTTGAACACCACGAAGAAGCCCATGAATGACCCGGCCTTCCGCAAGGCCTTGGCCCATGCCATCAACGTGGACGCCATCATCGAGCGGGCCTTCGCTGGGCTGGTTTCCAAGGCCAGCCCCACGGCCCTCCTTCCGCACCTCGCCAAATACGTCGATGAAGAGGTGGTGGCACGCCTGGGCTACACCTACAACCCTGCCAAGGCTCGGGAGATCCTGGCGGCCGCGGGGTACAAGGACCTCGACGGTGACGGCTTCGTGGAGGCGCCGGATGGCTCCAAGATCGCCCTCGAGGTGACCTGTCCGTTCGGTTGGACGGACTGGATGGAGGCCATCCGTGTGATCGCCGAGAGCGCCCAGGCCGTGGGGATCAACGTCGTGGCCCGCTACCCCGATTACGGCGCTTGGAACACCGCCCTCGTCACGGGCACCTTCGATATGACCCTCAACAACTGGGCCAGCCTGAGCAACACGCCTTGGACGGTGTACAACCTCCTCTTCAACCACCCCATTCGGGACATCATGGGCTCCGGAAACTTTGGCCGGTACGACAATCCTGAGGTGTTCGCCCTTGTGGACGAGCTCGCGGCCACGCCGCGCTGGGATGAGGCCGGGATGAAGGCCATCTGCTCGCGCATCCAGGAGATCCTGCTTACGGACCTTCCCATGATCCCGCTTTGGTACAACGGGCTATGGGCCCAATACGTGGAGTTCACCTGGACGAACTTCCCCGGCGCCTACGAAGGGCGGCCGCATTGGCTCCCCTGCACCTGGGCGGGGTACTGGCAGATGGGAGGCCTGCATACCCTCTTTGGGCTTAAACCGGCGCAGTGAACACGGGGGAGGGGCCGCTCCCCAGATTAGGGGGGCGGCCCCTTGTGCTAACTAAAGGAGACAGCGCGTGCGGCGTTATTTAGTTCGGAAACTCACCATCTACTTCCTCACCTTTTTCCTCGCGGTGACCATCGATTGGGTCATCCCAAGGTTCATGCCTGGGAATCCTGTTCAGACCATGCTTTCCCGCGTAGCCCTGCGGGCCGAGGCCGTGGAGGTTTTGCGCGGATACTACATCCGCGCCTTCGGCCTGGATGTCCCCCTTTGGGAACAGTACTTGAACTTCTGGCGCGCCGTTCTCCGCGGGGATCTTGGGGTGAGCGTCTATCTTTTTCCCAAGCCGGTCAGCCGGGTGATCGCCGAGGCCATTCCTTATACCTTGGGGCTCTTGGTCCCCGCCATCCTCCTCAGCTGGTGGGCGGGCAACAAATTTGGGGCGTTTGCGGCGCGCAGGAAGTGGTTGGATAACACCCTTCTTCCGCTTGGTTATTTCCTCACGGCCACCCCCTACATGTGGTTGGGCATCCTCTTGGCGTGGGGTTTCGGGGTGGCGTTGGGCTGGTTTCCCATTGCCGGGGGCTATGGATTTGGGCTC
Source organism: Candidatus Bipolaricaulota bacterium (assembly GCA_030550535.1). Taxonomy (GTDB): domain Bacteria; phylum Bipolaricaulota; class Bipolaricaulia; order Bipolaricaulales; family Bipolaricaulaceae; genus DTER01. The sequence continues at coordinate 8,889 of JAUQPF010000053.1, read as the reverse complement.
ACCCCCCACCTCTCCTGGACGTTCGTGGGCAGCCTCCTGCGCCACTGGTTTCTGCCGTTTGCCTCCCTCTTTTTGGTGATGTTCGGCGGCTGGGCCATCGGCATGCGCAACCTGATCATCTATGAACTGGAGGCCGATTACGCCCAGTACCTGGAGTCCTTGGGGGCGCCCCGCCGTCTCATCCGCAGCTATGCTTTCCGCAACGCCCTCCTCCCCCAGATCACGGGTCTGGCCCTTCAAATGGGGACGATCGCGGCCGGAGCAGTGGTCACGGAGACGGTGTTCTCGTATCCCGGCATCGGCCTTCTCCTCGTCCAGGCCATTCAAAATCAGGACTACTTTCTGATCCAGGGCTGTTTCCTTTTCATCATCATCGGGGTCCTCGTGGCCAACCTCCTGGTGGATCTGGCTTACCTCGTGGTGGACCCGCGCACCCGGCGGGGCATGGTGGGGGAACTATGAAGGAAAACAAACCTCGCCGAATCAAGAACGAATTCCTTTACTTTGCCCTGCGTAACCGCAAACTTCGCCTCGGGGTGTCCATCGTCCTCGTTTTCGTGTTTTTGGCCATCGTGGGCCCGTACTTCACCCCCTACGACCCCTGGGCCTACGTAGGGCCTCCGGCCCGTCCGCCCTCGCGAACGTTCTGGTTGGGCACCACCATGTTCGGGCAGGACGTGTTCACCCAGTTCGTTTACGGGCTGCGTCCCGTGTTCCTGGTGGGGATCTTGGGGGGTGGCCTGGCCACGTTCATCGGCACGATGATCGGCTTTCTGGCCGGGTATCGGGGTGGATGGGTGGATGAGGTGCTGAACACCTTCACGAACGTGGTCCTCGTGATCCCCACCCTCGCTCTTCTTCTCATCATCGCGGCCTACCTGGGGGTGCGCAGCTTCTTCATGCAGGCGTTGTTCATCGGATGCACGGCCTGGCCGTGGACGGCCCGGGCGGTGCGGGCCCAAACCCTCTCCCTCAAGGCCCGGGAGTTCGTGGACCTGGCCCGCATCAGCGGCATGTCCCCTTGGCGCATCATCCTCACAGAGATTGCGCCCAACATGCTTTCCTATTTGGTGATGGTGTTCATCCTGCAGTTTGGCGGAGCTATCCTCAACGCGGCCACCCTGGACTTCATCGGCTTGGGGCCCACACGGGGGATCTCCCTGGGGCTCATGATCCAGATCGCCCTCCTTTGGGGCGCGTTGCCCTTGGGGATGTGGTGGTGGTTCATCCCGCCGGGGCTCACCATCGCCCTCCTTGTGGGCGCCCTCTACGTCACCAACGTGGGGCTGGATGAGGTGTTCAACCCCAAGCTCCGGGAGACGTGATGGCCCTTTTAGAGGTTCGCGATCTGCGCGTGTACTACCAAACCCTGCGGGGAGAGGTCAAAGCGTTGGATGGGGTCAGTTTTTCTGTGGAGGAAGGGGAGATCATGGGCCTGGCCGGGGAGTCCGGGTGTGGAAAATCCACGTTGGGGCGTAGCCTTGTCCTTCTGAAACCGCCCATGAAATATGTGGGAGGCCAGGCCCTCCTCAAAGGGCAAGCCCTTCCCGTTTGGGATTACGAAGGTATGAACGCCTTTCGCTTCAAGGAGATCGCGCTGATCCCCCAATACGCCATGAACGCCCTGAACCCCACGCGAAGGGTGCGGCGGATCCTCGCGGATGTTTTGGCCGCGCGGGGCGTCCGCTGGGAGCAAGCGCTGCCCGAAATCCACCGGCGTCTGGAGCTCGTCGAGCTCAGCCCCGCGGTGCTCAACATGTACCCCATCGAGCTCTCCGGAGGCATGAAGCAGCGCGTGGTCATGGTTCTCTCCACCCTTCTTAACCCTGCCTTGCTCATCGCCGACGAGATCACCTCGGCCTTGGATGTCTCCACCCAGCGGGCGGTGGCCCGTATGCTCGTGGAGTTTCGGAACCAAGGGCTGGTGGGGGCGATCATCGTCATCGCCCACGACCTTTCCCTCCTCTATCAGATCGCGGACACCATCCTTGTGATGTACGCGGGGAAGCTCGTGGAGAAGGGCCTGGCCGAAACCCTCGTGCGGGCCCCAAAGCACCCCTACACCCATCTTTTGGTGGCCTCGCTTCCCAAACTTGGCGTTCGCTATAGGGAGGAGCGGCTTTTGGGCATCCCTGGGCAACCCCCTTCTCTTCTGCATCCTCCCGAGGGCTGCCGTTTCCGTTCAAGGTGTCCCCTCGCGGTGGAACGATGCTTAGAGGATCCTCCTCTTCTTTCCGCAGACTCCGGGTTCGTGGCCTGCTGGCGGGCGGAGGAACCCCATGCTTGAGCTAGAGAACGTAAGGAAGGTGTACCGTTTGGGGGCCCTGGGGAGGAGATCCCTATGCGCCGTGGATGGGGTGAGCTTCGCCGTGGGGCAGGGGCAAATCATGTCCCTGATCGGCGAAAGCGGCTCCGGAAAGACCACGTTGGGAAAACTCATCCTGCGCCTGATTCCCCCCACGTCGGGGCGCATCCTCTTCGAAGGGCAGGACATCGCGACGCTGCGAGGACCGGCCCTCAAGGATTACTACCGCAAAGTCCAGGGGGTTTTTCAGGACCCCTTTTCTTCGTACAACCCCATTTTCAAAGCTGATCGCATCTTTCGGATCGTGAAGGCGGAGTTCTTCCCGCGCGTGGGGGAGCGGGAGTGGAGGGAGCGGGTGCAACGCGCCCTGACCTCCGTGGGGCTCGTTCCCGAGGAGGTCTTGGGGAAATATCCGCATCAGTTGAGCGGTGGCCAGCTTCAGCGGTTCCTCATCGCCCGGGCCCTGCTTTTGGACATCCGCTTCCTTGTGGCCGATGAGATCATCAGCATGCTGGACGCCTCCACGCGCGTGGACGTCCTCAACCTTTTGGCGGACCTGCGCTCCCAGCGGGGCCTTTCCATCTTGTTCATCACGCACGACCTCTCCTTGGCCCACTACATCAGCGACGGAGCCGTGATCCTTTACCGAGGGCGGGTCATGGAGTGTGGCCGTATCGACAAAGTTTTCGGATCCCCCTCCCACCCCTACACCCGCATGCTCCTGGCCTCCATCCCCCGCCTGGATCAAAAGTGGGAGGAAGTGGAGGTGCGCCTCAAATCCCAGGGAACTCCCCAGGGGGAGGGATGCGTGTATCTCGAGCGTTGCCCCATGGAGAAGACGGAGGCGTGCCGGCGCGTGCGGCCTGGGCTCAAACAGGTGGATGACGACCATTTCGTAGCTTGTCACTGCGGCAAAGAGGAGGGGGTGAGCTGTGCCTCAGCCGAAGCTCGTGGGTCCAGCCCTTCCTAACATCCCGTGGGAGGAACGTCCTGCCGGATCGGACGCGGTGGTTTGGCGTTCCCAGCGCAACCCCATCATCACCCGAGATGCCGTTCCCGGAGCCAACAGCATCTTCAACAGCGCGGTGGTGGCCTACGGCTCGGAATTCGCTGGGGTGTTTCGCGTGGACACCCGCGACCGGAGCATGGAGCTTCACGCGGGAAGAAGCAAGGATGGCATTCATTGGGAAATCGATCCGCACCGGATCGAGTTCGTGTGCGATGACCCTGAGATCAAACGGTTTGTGTACGGATACGACCCTCGCATCACGTGGCTGGAGGATCGCTACTACATCACCTGGTGCAACTGGTACCACGGCCCCACCATCGGCCTGGCCTATACCTTCGATTTTCGCACGTTCTATCAGCTGGAGAACGCCTTTTTGCCCTTCAACCGCAATGGCGTGCTGTTTCCCCGCAAAATCCGGGGGAAGTACGCGATGCTCAGCCGGCCGAGCGATCCTGGCCACACACCTTTCGGGGATATTTTTTATTCGGAGAGCCCCGATCTCATTCATTGGGGACGCCATCGGCACGTGATGGCCCCAGTGCCCAACTCCTGGCAATCCACGAAGATCGGGGCTGGCCCTGTCCCCATCGAAACCACCGAGGGTTGGCTCCTTTTCTACCACGGGGTCCTGACCTCCTGCAACGGTTTTGTGTACAGCTTCGGCGCGGCCATCCTCGACCTTGACGAGCCGTGGAAGGTGATCTACCGCACCCGCCCCTACCTTCTCCATCCCCGAGAGCTTTATGAGCGCGTAGGGGACGTGCCTAACGTGGTTTTTCCCACTGCGGCCCTGTGCGATCCCCCCACGGGACGCATCGCCATCTACTACGGGGGTGCGGACACCGTGACCTGTCTGGCCTTCACCCTTTTCCCCGACCTCTTCGATTTCATTCGCGAGAATTCCTTATAGCCTGTGATGGCCAAGGGTCTGAAAATCGCGGTCATCGGCGGAGGAAGTGTGTACACGCCGGAACTCGTGGAGGGTTTCTTGGCGCGCTGGGCGGAACTCCCTGTGGAGGAGCTCTGTCTTATGGACGTCGACCCTGAGCGGCTCCGGATCGTAGGGGGATTGGCCGCGCGCATGGTCCGGGCCGCTGGAGGCCCCTTTCGCGTCGTCCTGACCACCGCCCAAGAGGAGGCCCTCCTTGGCGCGGACTTCGTCATCGCCCAGATCCGCGTGGGCGGCGTGGCCGCACGCGCCCTCGACGAGCGGATCCCCTTGGAATTCGGCGTGATAGGGCAGGAGACCACCGGCCCCGGCGGCTTCGCCAAGGCCCTGCGCACCATCCCCGTGATGCTCAAGCTCGCGCAGGCCATGGAGAAGCTCTGCCCTAAAGCCTTCCTCATCAACTTCACTAACCCCTCAGGTGTGGTGACCGAGGCCCTCCTTCGCCAAAGCTCCATCCGCGTGATCGGGCTCTGCAACGTTCCCCTCGGGCTGAAACATTTGATCGCCTCCTGGCTTCAAGTAGCTCCCACGGAGGTGGAGCTCGATTACTTCGGCTTGAACCATCTGAGCTGGGTGCGGGGTGTCAGGTGGCGCGGAGAAGATGTTTTCCCGAGGGTCTTTGCCCAGGCCCTGGAACGGGCGCGTCGCGGGGAATTCCCCTTTGCCCCCGCGCTCCTGGAGACGCTTGGGCTCATCCCCAGCTACTACCTCCGGTACTACTACCATCACGACGAGGTTTTGGCTGAGCAAAAGCGGGCTGGAAGAACTCGGGCGGAAGAGGTGCAAGCCATCGACGCGGAGTTGCTTCGAATGTATGCGGATCCTGCGTTGGACCGAAAGCCAGAGCTTTTGGGCAAACGGGGCGGGGCCCACTACTCCACGGCTGCCGTGGCCCTGATCAGCACCATTCACAACGACAGAGGGGAGGTACACATCGTGAACGTGCGAAACGAGGGAGCCATCCTCGATCTCCCTGCCCAAGCCGTGGTGGAAGTTCCCGCCGTGGTGGATGGGGAAGGAGCGCACCCCTTGCCCTGTGGTCCTCTGCCCCCGCAGGTCCGGGGTCTGGTTCAGGCGGTGAAGGCCTATGAGGAGCTCACGGTGGAGGCGGCGGTGGGCGGCGATGAGCGTCGGGCCCTCCAGGCCCTCCTTGCCCATCCCCTGGTGCCCTCGTTCTCCGTGGCCCAGGGCCTGTGGCGGGCCCTGAAGGAGGCCCATCGTTCCTACCTTCCCCAGTTTTTCCGCGCGCCATGAACTGCGTCCTCGGGGTGGATGCTGGGAACTCCAAGACCTTCGCGCTCGTGGCCGAGACCACCGGTCGTGTCCGGGGTTTTGGCCGAGCCGGTCCCGGGAACCACCAGACGGTGGGATTGGAGCGGGCCCTTGCGGAGATTCGGCGGGCTTGCGAGGCGGCCTGCGCGGAGGCGGGGATCCCTTTGCCCGTGGCCTTTGGGGTCTTCGGCCTGGCCGGGGCGGATCTGCCCGAGGATTTTGTGCTCTTGGAGCGAGGGATACGTGAGCTCAAGCTGGCCCAACGCTTTCGGGTGGAAAACGACACCTTGGTGGCCCTGCGTGCAGGAACGCGGCGGCCCTGGGGCGTGGTGGTCGTGTGCGGAGCGGGGTTCAACGCCGCAGGCATCGCCCCCGATGGCCGTGTTTTCCGCCTTCCTGGGCTCGGTTGGATCTCCGGGGATCGGGGCGGCGGTTGGTTCCTCGCCCAGGAGGCCGTACGCCACGTGGCCCGGGCCTGGGACGGCCGAGGCGAACCGACGCTCCTCACCTCTTTGGTGCTTCAGACCCTGGGGGTGGGCAGCGTGGAGGAGATGATCGCGGCCCTCTATCGCGGGGCCATTGGGGAAGCAAAGCTTTTGGATCTTGTGCCCCAAGTGTTCGAGGCGGCCTATGCCGGCGACCGCGTGGCCCAAAGGCTCGTGGTGGGGCTTGGGGAGGAGGTGGGGCTTGCGGCCAGCGCGGTGATTCGCCGCCTGGGCCTGGAACGAACGGATGTGGAGGTGGTCCTTGCGGGCGGGGTGTTCAAGGGCCGGGGCCCCCTCCTTTGGGACACCGTGGCCCAGGTGGTGCACCGCACGGCCCCGCAGGCTCAGCTCGTGCGGCCCCGCCTGGCCCCGGTGGCGGGAGCAGTGCTGCTCGCGTTGGAGGAGCACCAAGGCTCGGTGGATCCCATGGTTTTGGCCAACCTTGAGGAGAGCCTCCCGGCCGAGCTCAAGGAGTAAAGGGAAAGGAGAGCGAAGTGCCAACGGAAGCGAAGTTTCCGCAGGGGTTCTTGTGGGGGGCGGCCACCTCGGCCTACCAGATCGAGGGCGCCTGGAACGAGGACGGAAAGGGCCCGTCCATCTGGGACACGTTCTCCCACATGCCAGGAAAAATCCGCGACGGATCCAACGGAGATGTGGCCTGCGACCACTATCACCGCTGGCGAGAGGACGTGGCCTTGATGAAGGAGCTAGGCCTCAAAGCCTACCGGTTTTCCGTGTCCTGGCCCCGGGTGCTTCCCCAGGGCCGAGGGCCGATCAACCCTAAGGGACTGGACTTCTATGACCGCCTCGTGGACGCGCTTTTGGCGGCAGGGATCGAGCCCTTTCTCACCCTCTATCACTGGGATCTGCCCCAGGCCTTGCAGGATCTAGGGGGTTGGGCCAACCGCGATGTGGCCCACTATTTCGCCGACTACGCGGCCGTGCTCGTGCGGAGGCTGGGCGATCGGGTCCGGTGGTGGGCCACCCATAACGAGCCCTGGGTGGTGGCCTGGCTGGGCCATGGCTTGGGCGAGCACGCTCCCGGCCTGCGGAACCTGAAGGTCGCGCTTCAGGTGGCCCACAACTTGCTCCTTTCCCATGGATTGGCGGTGGACGTGTTGCGGGACGGAGGAAAGGACGCGCGGGTAGGGATCATTCTCAACCTCTCCCCAATCCACCCTGCTTCCGCAAAGCCTGAGGATGTGCAGACCGCGCAACAGGTGGACGGGTTCTACAACCGGTGGTTCCTTGACCCCCTCTTTCGGGGAAGCTATCCCGCAGATGTGTGGGCCCTCTTTGCGACTCAAGGTCTTCTCCCCCACGTGACCCCCGGGGATATGGCGCAAATGGCCCGACGGGTGGATTTTCTGGGGATCAACTACTACACCCGGGCCGTGGTGGCCCACGATCCCGAGGCGGAGTTCGGGGTGCGCTACGTGCACGTAGAGGGGAGCACCTACACGGAAATGGGGTGGGAGGTTTATCCCCAGGGTCTTTACGAGCTTCTCGTGCGCCTCCACCGGGAGTACAAGATTCCGGCCCTCCTCGTGACTGAAAACGGCGCGGCCTTTCCCGATGCGTTCACCCCCGAGGGACGCGTTCACGACGCGAATCGCAAGGATTACCTGCGTGCACATTTTTTGGCGGCGCATCGAGCCCTCCAGGAGGGTGTGCCCCTTTTGGGCTACTTCGTCTGGTCCCTTTTGGACAACTTTGAATGGGCCTATGGCTACACCAAACGCTTCGGCCTCATCTACGTGGACTTCCCCACCCAGCGCCGCATCCTCAAGGACAGCGCCCTTTGGTACCAGCAAGTGATCGCCGAAAACGCGGTGGTCTCCTGAGGTCCGGCAAAAACGGCAGGGGCCTCGCAGGTGAAGCAAAAAGCTTGGCCTAGCCCCCTGCAGCTCTACCGTTTCTTTCAAACGGCGGGCCTGGGGGCTTTTTCCGCGTTCGTCCCCCTGCTCCTTGTGGAACGAGGACTGTCCGTCTCCCAGATCGGGATATTAAGCGCGCTCCTCACCCTCATGGCCTTGGGGGTGGCCCCGGTTTGGGCCTCCTTGGCCGATGCCCTCGGCCGCACCAAGCCCTTCTTGATCCAGGCCACAGGGATTTGGCTTCTTTCGGCGTTCGTCTTGCCCCACCTTTTTCGGTTCACGCAGTTCCTCTGGGTGCAGACGGTTCTGGCCCTGTTCACGCCCCCGGCCGAGGGACTGCTCGTGGCCGCCTTGTTCCAGGGCGACCCGGCTCAGGACCGAGGCGCGGCCTACTCCGCGTTCGCCCTTTGGGGCTCGCTCGGGTGGGCCCTAGGCTTGGCCAGCGCGGGCTGGATCGTGAATAGAACCGGCACGGCCAGCGCTTTTTACTACGGCGGGGCCTTGCTAGGGATCGCCCTCCTTTGCGCCCTGCGCCTGAGGGAGCCCGAGAAAAAACGCGCGGGGCTAGCGGAGCTCAAGCTGCAGGGCGCTGTGACCCTCCTCAAGGATCGCAACCTGCGCCTTTTCCTCTTGACACTCCTTCCTAGCGCGTTGGCTTTGAACGCCGCCGCCCGGTTTTTCCCGGTGCGCCTCACCCAGGCCGGCGGCTCCGCCCTTTTGGTCGGGCTGGTCTACGCGGTTCCTGCCCTTTTGGAGGTGCCGGTGTTCCTGGGGCTCCGACGGATCGCCCCACGTCTTGGCCAACGCCGCCCGCTTTTGCTTTGGTCCACCGCGGTCTACGCCATCCTCGGCTTCCTCCTTGCCCTCCTTTCCCAGCCTGGGGGCCTCTTTTGGAGCTATGCGTTTCTTGCGCCTTCAGCCTGGGCCCCGTTCATCACGGGCAGCACGGCCCTGATCGCCAAGCTGGTTCCTTCCCAGCAATGGGTCACTGG
>JAUQPF010000046.1:127048-141396 GCA_030550535.1 Candidatus Bipolaricaulota bacterium | reverse complement strand
CCCTGTGGACACACTTCCCGAGACACTACCCTTGCGGACCTTAGGGGTGCGGTACCGCGAGAGCTGGTTTCACCGCGCTGGAGTGCCCGTAATTTTTCGTGCATCGGCTGAGGTTTGAACCCCATCGCGGGGAAAGAAGCTCAGGAATCGAATCAAGTGTTGCAGCCGCTTTTCGGAAACCACGTTGCGGATTGAGAGGACAAAATGGTCGTGGCCCCATTCCCTGGGTTCGTTCGAATTGAAGGCCTATCGAGGAAAAGCTTGGCTTAGCACAGGGGGCCGCCTTTCCTTCGTTGGGCAAGGGGCGTCCTTGGGGCTAACCCCCTTGACAGGCGAGGGTGAGTGTCGTACTTCTAAAGTTGCGTCGCCCAAGCGAGGCTGAGACCGCCTAGGTCTGAAATCAAGAGGGCGCGCTCCCGCAATCCCTGCTTTTCCCGGGTTCACGAGGCGTGAGGTGTGAGTGCTTTGGGTCCCCGGGACGTCCCGGGTTGTCTGGCCCTGCCCTTTGGGCTGGGCGAAGGAGGTTTGCGTTCGTGGTGAAAAGGCTTGTGCAGCTAGGTCCGGAGGTGGAAAAGGAGTTCGAGCTGGACCTCGCGAAGCTCAAGCCAAAAGGTACCGTATTAATCCCGTTCTTCGCGGATTATGGGCTTCCTCGCCCTGTGGGTGCGCCGCGCCGCGTCCGCCGCGACCTCCCCGACCGCTACATCTGCTTTGAACCCGTCACCTTGGGGATGCTGGCCTCCGCCGACGAGCTAACCAACCTCGAGGACGTGGTTTCCAACGCCTATAGGGTTCTGGAGGCCGCCTTGGCCAACCGGGGACGGGCGTACTACGCTGGGGCGCGGCTCATCTGGCGGGAGATGAAGGCTCTGCGGCTCACCCCTGGAAACCTAGTGCGCCTCGGCATGGATCGTCTGCGGCGTCGGAAACCCGATTTCCGAAAGTACAGCGGCAAGGTCATCGTGCAGATTCAACTGGACGTGCTCGTGGGCACACCGCTCCCCGTAAACTAGGCTCGAGAGGGGGGGCGGCCGACGGGCCGCCCCCTTTTTGGCTTCACGGCACGCCCATCATGAACGCGGAGCCGTAGCGAATGCGCCACTGCGGAAGCCCGCCCACAAGAGCGTAGGCCCGCTGCAGCCCCAGGGCCTGAAGGAACTGCGCCGCTTCCTGGGCCCGGCCCTCACCCTCGTCCACGCAGTAGATGAAGGGCTGCTGTTCCACGGGACGCGAGGCCGCAGGAAGGAGGAACTCCAGGAGGTTGTCCAAGCCGGTGGGGCCCACGTGAAGCGCGCCCACAAGGTGTTCCCGGGCGTAGGCCTCCGAGTCGCGGAAGTCCAAGATGATCACGTATTCCTGAGCAAGCTGGGATGGAGGAACGGCAGCGGGCGCGAACACGGGCTCGCCCTGGGGCGGTTCGCCCACCATGAGATAGGTGCCGAAGTTCTGAACCCAGCCGGCGAGGCCGCCCGCCAGCACACGCGTGGCCCAAAAGCCCCGTTGCCGGAGCATTTCCGCAGCGGCCAGCCCAGCCTCCCCCGCTTCGTCGCAAACGTAAAGGGTGGTGGAGGGAAGCCAAGCGGTGGCCTGAGCCAGCTCGGCCAAGGGAACGTTCACCGCTCCCAGGAGATGCCCCCGCGCGAAAGCCTCCCGCGTCCGCACGTCCACGAGCACCCGGTAGCGGGCCTTCAACATGTACACTGTGTTCTCGTAGGGTTCGGGCGGGGCCACGTACCCCTGAAGGGACAGGGTCAATTGCGGCCGCTCCGGATCGTCCGAATAGACATAAACGTAGCGGATGGTGCGGCGCCCTCCGTATCCTGTGGTTTCGAAACGGACCTCCAGTTCCACAGACTCCCCGGGCTCAAGTGCCATCTTGGGCAAGGGAGCGCTGGTGCAACCGCAGGACACCCCCGGTTGCCGGGTGAAATTGAGAACGCTGTCCCCTTCGTTGCGCAGAATGAACCGGTGGATCACAAGGATGCCCTCCTTCACCTCCCCGAAGTCGTACACAAGTTCGGACACTGCAAGCCGAGGGGCTGACCAAACGGAAGCCGAAATGCCCACCAGCAAACCTACTAAGACCCATGCACGTCGCATGTTGACCTCCCGGGGTCAAGTATAATGGCGCGAAAGGAGGGCTGTGCTTTTTCGATTTGGCTTGAAGTTTGCGCTTTCGAACAAGGATGGCCAGCTCGTAGAGCTTTCCTCGCTCCTGGGAAGGTACGTGGTGCTCTACTTCTACCCCAAAGCCGGCACGCCGGGGTGCACCCAAGAGGCCCTGGCCTTCCAGAAGCACCTTGCGCGCTTGCGCGAGCTTGGGGCGGAGGTGGTGGGCGTCTCACCCGATAGGCCGCAGACCTTGCAGCGGTTCAGTGCTAAACACGGTTTGGAGTTCCTGCTCCTTTCCGATGCAGACGGGGTTCTAGCCGAGGCTTATGGGGTGCGGAACGGCCGCAGGGTGGAGCGGTCCACGTTCCTGTTGGACCGGGCAGGCATCGTGCGCTGGGCTTGGCGCAGGGTGCTCGTCCCAGGTCACGTGGAAGAGGTGTTGGCCACGGTGGAGGCGCTCGCTCAGGCCGACCGGGAGGTGAACGGGCTCATTCAGGCGCGGCGGGCCAAACGCGCCCTACGGCCTGACCCCATCGCTCAGGAAGACATCCAGCGCCTCATCGAGGCCGCGCACCTGGCCCCTTCTTGCTTCAACAACCAGCCCTGGCGGTTTGTGGTGGTCCAAGGAGAGAAGCTTGAGGCCGTGAAGAGGGCTCTTCCCGGCGGGAACTATTGGGCCCTGAAGTCCCCGGCCATCGTGGCCGTGGCCTCCCATCCGGACCTTGATTGTCGGCTCTCCGATAACCGCGACTACTTTCTCTTCGACTGTGGGATGGCCGTGGGGTTCCTCATGGTCCAGGCCACGCAGATGGGCCTTGTGGCCCATCCCATTGCCGGTTATGACCCCATCGCCGTGAAGGAGGCCTTGGGGATCCCCAAGGATTACGTGCTCATCACCCTCGTGGTTTTGGGCTGGCCTGGGGATCCAGGGGAGCTCAGCGACAAGCACCGGGAGCTTGAGCTTGGGCCGCGGGTGCGCAAGCCCCTTTCCGCAGTTTTAGGATGGAACAGCCTACCCAAGGAGGGAACGTGATGGATCTTCTGGAAGTGATGCGAGGACGGCGGAGCGTGCTGAGGTTTAGACCGGATCCCATCCCCAACGAGCACCTGGAGAAGATCCTGGAGGCGGGGCGCTGGGCCCCCTCTTACGCCAATACCCAACCCTGGAAGTTCATCGTTGTGCGGAACCCCGAGAGGAAAAAGGCCCTGGGTGCCCAGGTGGAACGGATCCTGGTGTTCCGACCAGGGCGCGTGGCCCTCTCCTCCCCCGGTTTGGGTGAGGCCCCGGTGGTGATCGCCGTGGTGGTGGACCCCGCGCGGGACCCTCTGCATCACCTGGAGGCTGGGGCCGCGGCGGCCCAAAACATGGCGCTTATGGCCCATGCCCTGGGCTACGCCTCGTTTTGGGCAGGCGTCGCGGGGAGGGGTGATGTGGAGCGCCAGATCAAAAAGCTCCTGGGCGTTCCGCGATCCATGCGTATGGTGGCCCTGCTGCCCTTGGGAAAGCCCGCCTACGAGCCGGAACCCAAGGAGCGCTTGCCCCTCTCGGAGATCGTGGTCCAGGAAAGCATGGGGTGAGAGGCCCCTCACCCCTGCCCCTCTCCCCCTGGGAGAGGGGTTTTCTTTTCTTCGAACCTCGGGACTGGGCGCTTGTGCGGCTCCTCGCAGCCGGGGGCCTTTTCAAAGCGAGAGGAGCTCGGCGCGGAGAGCAGAAAGGTCCACAAGGGCACAAGTGGCCTGGCCCGTGAGCCAACCCCCGGCCTCCCCCGGGTTGACCACGAGCGGCCATCCTTCCCGGATCTCCGCCCGGTGGGTGTGCCCATAGACCACGAGGTCGTAACGTCCTGAGGCCACCAGGGCCTCCAAGGCCCGGGGCTCGTGCATAAGAAGGATCTTTCGTCCCGCTAACTCCAGCTCGTGGGGGCCAACGAAGAGCTCGCCCACCCCGCGGTAGCGCTCCGTAAGGTACAGCTTGTCCCCGTCGTTGTTGCCGAAGACGCCGATGACCCTAAGCCCCGTTTCTCGGAAGGGCTCGGCAGTGAACGGTGAGACGAAATCGCCCGCATGCAAAACCAGTCCCACCCCGCGCTCGCGGAAAAGGGCAAGAAAACGCCGCAAATTCCCAAGGTTGTCGTGGGTGTCGGAGAGCACCCCAATCAACACGACCCCCTCCTTTCACCCCGCTTTGAGGCCGAACCCGGTTAGGGGGAGGACCACGCTCTCCCCCGAGGGGATCACCCCAGCCTGGACCAGCTTGGCGAGGCCCGCAGGAGCCACGGCCGCCGTGGGCTCAACATAGAGGCCGGCACGCGCCAAGTCCTGCTGGGCCCCGAGGATCTCCGCATCCGAAACGGTCACGCCGACGGAGCCCACCTCGTGCGCCACCCGCAGGATTTCCTGCCCCCGTTCGGGAGCAGGAATACGCACCCCCTCCGCCACCGTCTCCCCCGCCTCCACCGACACCGGCCTTACCGCTCCTTGCCGCAAAGCGAGGACGACAGGGGCGCAAGCTTCGGCCTGAACCACGTGGATCCGCGGCACTTTCTTCACCCACCCCAAGCGGAGCAAGGTCATGAACCCATAGGCCAGCCCCAGAAAGAGGCCTCCTCCGCCCACCGGCACCACCAGATGATCCGGAACACGCCAACCCAGGTCTTCCGCGATCTCGAAGGCCAGCGTTTGGAGGCCGGCCACGAAGTAGGGGGAGGCGTTGTGAGAGGCGTAGGTCAATTGGGGTTCGGCCGTGCATGCGTTCCGAACGGCGTGCGTAGCGGCGGAGCGCGTTCCCAAAACGCGCACAAGCTCGGCCCCGTAAGCTTCGATTTGCCGAAGTTTCGCGCCGGAGGCGTACGCCGGAACGAAGAGCTTGGCCCTAAGGCCTGCGCGCGCGGCGTACGCCGCGAGGGCCGCCCCGGCGTTTCCGGAGGAGTCGTCGGCAAGGATCTTGGCGCCAAAGGCCCGCAGGGCGGCCACCATCACCGCCGCCCCCCGATCCTTGAACGAACCCGTGGGGTTCAGGAACTCCAGCTTCCACCAAAGGTCCAGCCCCCAAGGGTTGGGCGCGGGAACAAGGGGGGTGCCGCCCTCGCCCAGGCTCACCGGCTCCACCGCGGGCAGAAGTTCCCGGTAGCGCCACACCCCCCGGCCCGAGAAAGCGGGCCCACGCGGGAGATCCGTCCTTTCCCAGCGCAGGGAAACCCCGCAGGAGGGGCATGGGGAAAGCCCGGGGTTGGGCTCCGTTTCCCAGCCGCAGAGGGGGCAGACGAACCGCTCCACCCTAGCCTCCGAGAAGGGCCCGGAAACGCCGGGCGTCCTGGGCCATGGTGTCGTTGTTGAAAAGGACGTAGACAAGTTCAACCCCAAGGCTCAGGATCTGCTCGCGGAGGCAGGCAAGGTCCGCGTCGGTGTAGGTGTAGCGGTACATCCTCGTTCCCGGCGGGGCCCCATGGAGGCGGAGGTAAGCGAACGGCTGCGTGCGCACGGGACGCGCCTTGAACGGGTCTGTGCAGTGCACAAGCTCATAGGCTTCGCAGAGCTCCCGCACCTGTTCGGGTTCCTTTTCCCAAGCGCCCCGGGGCTCCCACACGAGGATGAACCCGTCTCGCGGCACCTCCGCGAGGAAGCGGCGCAAAGCCTGGACGTTCTCGGGGGTGGGGCCGAACGAGGCCGGGCACTGAAGGAGGAGGATGCGGGCGCGCAGGGCCCGCGCAACCTCCATGGAGTCCAAAAAAGCCCGGCGGGACGCTTCCCCGCGAAAGCGGTCGGTGTGGGTTACATCTTGGTGGACCTTCACCGTGAACTCGAAGGCGGGGTTGGCCTCATCGGCCAGGGCCCGCCAAGAGGCGGCGGTGGAGGGACGGGGAAGCTTATAGAACGTGGAGTTCACCTCCACGAGGGGAAAATGGGCGGCGTAAAGCTGCAGGCGATGCCGGTATTTTTGGCGCCAATCGCTGGTCTCGAACTCCTTGGGCCGCAAGGCCGACCAGCCGCAGCATCCCACCCGGATCTCCACGCCCGATTATAGGTCCAGCTCCTCCAAGCTTCGCAGGGCTTGGAGCGTCTCGTAGGCCGTGAGGTCCAGGTGCAAGGGGGTCACGGAGACGTAGCCGGACAGGACGGCCCAGACGTCGGTGTCCTCCTCGCCCTCGGGCGGCTGGGAGAGCATTTCCCCCGAAAACCAGTAGAACTCGCGGCCACGGGGATCGGTTCCCCGCACGAGCTCCTCCGACCAGATCTTTCCGCCCAGGCGGGTCACCCTGAGGCCCTTGGGCACACCACGGGGCACGTTCACGTTGAGCAGGATCCCCGTGGGCAGAGGATTGTTCAACACAACCTGCGCCAATTTGACCGCGACCTGCGCGGCCGTCTCGTAATCCGGGCTTTCCTCGGGATCCCCGGAGACGTCCAGGGAGATGGCGAGGGAGGGGATGCCCGCCTGAGCCCCTTCCATGGCGGCGGAGACCGTTCCGGAGTAGGTCACGTCGCGGCCGAGGTTAGCTCCGGCGTTGATCCCGGCCACCACGAGGTCCGGCCGCCGCGGGGCCAGACCCAAAAGCCCCAAAAGCACGCAATCCGAGGGGGAACCGTTGGTCACGCGCACGGTCGTTCCATCCGGAAGGCGTGCGGCGTACACCCTGAGGGGTTTGTGGAAGACGCGCGTGCGGGAGGCCGCGGACCAGTTCTTTTCCGGGGCCAGAACCCACACCTCGCCCAGCTCCGCGAGGGCCCGGCGCAGGGCATGAAGACCGGGCGAAAGGTAACCATCGTCGTTGGTGAGGAGGATCAAGGGGGCCATGGTTGGCCCGAAGTTTACCGCTTGTCCTCTTCCGCACCAAACCGGAAGTAGGTGAGGCGGGTCTCCCCGTACACGCGGCTTTCCACCCGCACGAGGGGCGGGAAAGCGTTGCCGGGCTCCTCTTTGTGGAACGTTTCCACCACCACCCAGGCGCCCGGGCGCAAGGGGAGATGGGAGGCCAGGGCCTGGAGGGCGGTGACGGCAAGCTCAGGGGCGTAGGGCGCGCCCACGAACACGAGGTCGAAGCGGCGGCCGCGTCGGGCCAGCCTCTCCACCGCCCTCACCGCGTCATCCCGGATGACCTCTACCCGATCCTCATAACCCAGGGCCTGGGCGTTGGCGCGGATGATGCGCACGGCCTTAGGGGAGGAATCCACGAGGGTGGCCTGGGTGGCCCCGCGGGAGAGGGCCTCCAGGGCCACCGCGCCCGTTCCGGCGAAAAGATCGAGAACGAAAGCGCCCTTTACGGCTTCACCCAAGGTGTCAAAGAGCGCGGTGCGCACGCGGTCCCGCAGGGGGCGTATATCCGCATCCTGCCAGCGCACGAGCCGCCGGCCCCGTTGTTCCCCACCAATGATGCGCATGCTCAAAGCATACCCGTTCCGCTTGCATCCTTGGTGCGGGTCGCTAGGATTACGTGGTTTTCTCCACATTTTCCCCGAAAAAAGGAGTGCCCGTGCGCTGGGAATGTGACGTGGCCATCGTGGGAGCTGGGCCGGCAGGGCTCTTCGCCGCCCGGGAGCTTGGGCCCTCTGGGCTGCGGGTGGTGGTGGTGGAGAAGGGCCAGGCTCCCAGGGAACGGAAAAGCCTCACCTGTGGCGTGGGCGGGGCCGGCGCCTTCTCCGACGGCAAGCTCAACCTCACCCCCCGCATCGGCGGGGAGCCCGAGGAACTGGGCCTCGGTCCCGCCGAGGTGGAAGCCCTCATCCGCTACGTGGACGAGACGTTCACCCGCTACGGTGCGCCCGCGGAGTACTCCGGCGAGGACGAGGATGCCCTTGCCCATCTGCGCAAGGTGGCCGCGGAGGCCGGCGTGGAGTTCATCGCCGGCCGCCAGCGCCACATCGGCACCACCAAGATCCGCGAGGTCATCGATAACCTCTACCAGGACCTCCTCCGCCAAGGTGTGCTTTTCCTCCTGGAAAAGCGCGTGCACACCATCCGAAAAGAAGGGAATGGGTTCGTGCTGGACTTGGGCGGTGGGGAGGAGGTTCAGGCGCGCCAGGTGATCGCCGCTCCGGGCCGCGTGGGCGCTTACTGGCTTAGAGAGGTCACCCGGGCGCTCGGGGTGGGCCCGGACTTCGGGCCCCTGGACGTGGGCGTGCGCGTGGAGTTCCCCGCGGAGATCTACGCCCCCATCGAGCGCATCATGTACGATGCGAAGTTCCGGGTGCGCACCCCCACCTACGACGACATGGTGCGCACCTTCTGCACGAACCCCCGGGGGTTCGTGGTGGCCGAGGACCACGGGGAGTTCGTGCTCGTGAACGGCCACGCCGAAAACGACAGGAAAACCGGGAACACGAACTTCGCCCTCCTTGTGCGCATCGAGCTCACGGACCCCGTGGAGGATACCACGGAATACGGCCGGGCCATCGCCAAATTGGCCACCACCATCGGCGGGGGGAAGCCCATCCTTCAGCGCCTCAAGGACCTGCGCCAGGGGCGGCGCTCCACCCTGGAGCGCATCCGGCGCGTGCCCATCGAGCCCACCCTCAAGGATTTCACCCCCGGCGACATCTCCATGGCCCTGCCCCATCGGGTGGTGGTGGATCTCGTGGAAGCCCTCGCCATGCTGGACAAGGTCATGCCCGGTGTGGACTCCGGGAGCACCCTCCTCTACGCCCCGGAGATCAAGTTCTACGACACGCGTTACCGCATCCGTCAGGGCATGGAGACGGAGCTTCCGGGGTTCTACGTGGCCGGGGACGCCTCGGGGCACTCCCGGGGGATCGTGTTCGCCGCGGTGACCGGGATCCTCGCGGCCCGCCACATCCTCTCCCGCCATGGTTAAAAGGATCGCAGTCCTCACAAGCGGGGGCGACGCGCCGGGGATGAACGCGGCCATCCGGGCCGTGGTGCGGGCGGGTTTGGCCCAGGGTTGGGAGATCGTTGGGATCCGCCGGGGCTATGCCGGCCTTCTTTCCGAGGATTTCCGACCCCTTGGGGCCCGGGATGTGGGCGGCATCATCCAGCTGGGCGGAACGATCCTGGGAAGCGCCCGCTGCCCGGAGTTCAAGACCCCGGAAGGCGTGCGCCGCGCCGCCCAAATCCTCGGTAAACACGGGATCGACGCCCTCGTCGTCATCGGCGGGAACGGCTCCCAGCAGGGCGCCTATGCCCTTTCCCGCGAGGGGGTGCCCGTGGTGGGCGTGGCCTCCACCATCGACAACGACCTCGTGGGCTCCGATATCACCATCGGCGTGGACACGGCCCTCAACGTGGCCTTGGAAGCCATCGACCGCCTGAAGACCACGGCCTCCTCCCACAACCGCGCGTTTTTGGTGGAGGTGATGGGCCGGGACTGCGGGTATTTGGCGCTCATGGCGGGGATCGCCGGCGGGGCCGAGGCCGTGGTGATCCCCGAGGTTCCTGTCTCCCCAGAGGCCGTGGCCGAGGCCATCCGCGAAGCCTATGAACGAGGAAAGCCTCATGCCATCGTGGTTGTGGCCGAGGGCGCCCAGTACAACGCCCAGAGGCTCGCGGAATATTTCCAGCGGGAGCAGTTGGGCTATGAGCTTCGGGTCACGGTTTTGGGGCACGTGCAGCGCGGCGGGGCCCCGGGCGCTTTCGATCGCCTTTTGGGCACGCTCCTTGGGGCGGGCGCCGTGGAGGCCCTGGCCCGCGGAGAGGACGGGGTTTTGGTGGGCCAGATCAAGGGGGAGGTGGTCACCACCCCCCTTGCCGAGGTTGCAGGCCGAAGGAAGCCCCTTGATCCTAAGCTCTTTGAGCTCGCGCGCGTTTTGGCCCAGTAGGACTCACTCCTTGACGGCGCCGCCCGTGAGCCCCGAGATGATCTGGGACTGCAGGGCGTAGAAGATGAGGAGGATTAGGGCTGCGCCGATCACCGCGGCCGCCGCAAAGCTCCCCCAGCGCCGGTTGTAGGCTTCTCCAATGAAAAGCTGAAGGCCCACGGCCAGCGTGTACTTGTCCATCCCCTTCAAGATCAGGCTCGCCAACAAATACTCGGAATAGACGCTGATGAACTGGATCACGAACACCACGGCCAGTATGGGCCGGGCCACAGGAAGGACGATCCTCCAGAAGGCCTGGAAGGGCGAGGCCCCGTCCACCAGGGCGGACTCCTCCAAGGAGCGCGGGATCGTGTCGAAGTAGCCCTTCATGAACCAGGTGTTGAACCCGATGGCCCCGCCCAAGTACACTAGAATCAGCCCAGGATGGGTATTGAGCCCAAGCCAAGGGATCTGCTTCCCCAGGGTCTGGAGGATGAGGTAGATGGCGACCATGCCCACGGTCTGAGGGAACATCTGGACAAGGAGGATGGTGAGGAGGCCGGTGCGGCGGCCCCGGAAGCGGAACCGCGAGAAGGCATAGGCCCCAAGGGCACAGAGGAAGACCCCCGTGGCCGCGGTGATCCCCGCCACGTACACCGTGTTGAGAAGCCAGCGAGGGAAGTTGATCTCCTGGCGTTCCAAGAAGAGGTAGCGGTAGTTCTCGAGCGTGGGCTGGGTAGGGATGATGCGGGCCGTGCGCAGGTTCTGCACGGGATCGAAGGAGGTGCCCAGGACGAACGCCGCGGGGAAGAGGGCAAACGCGATGGCCACCCAGGCCAGGAGGTTGCGGAGAAGTCGCCCCACCCAAAACCGCAGGGGCTTCCGCCTAAAGGCCACGGGACACCTCCTCCAAGGCCTTGGTGCGGGCGAAGCTGATCCCGGAGATGAGGGCCACGATGACGAAGATGATCACGGCCAAGGCCGCGGTCATGTTGTACTCGGAGCCCCGCCCCCCCATGAACGCGAGTTTGTAGGCGTAGGAAAGGAGGATGTCCGTGGCGCCGGCGCGGCTTCCGATCTCCACCACGGGCTCCCCTCGGGTGAGGAGCCATATGAGGGTGAAGTTGTTGAAGGTGAAGGCAAAGGACCCGATGAGGAGGGGGGCTACGGAGATGAGGAGGAGGGGAAAGGTGATGTGCACGAACCTACGCCAACCGGTGGCCCCGTCCACTTTTGCGGCCTCGTACATCTCCTCGGGGATGGCCTGCAAGGCCCCCAACGAGACGAGCATCATGTAGGGGTACGTGAGCCAGACGTTGGTGAGAATGCAGGAGAAGCGGGCCCAAAACGGGGTGGTGAGCCAAGGAACGCGGATCCCAAAAGCCTGGGTGAGCACACGGTTAAAAAGCCCGACCTCGGTGTTGAAGAAGCCCCGCCAAATGAGGATGGAGATGAAGGCCGGGATGGCGTAGGGCACGATGAGGAGCGAGCGGTAGAGCTTGCGGAACCGCAGGGTTTTGTCGTTGAGGAGGATGGCAAGCCCAAGCCCGAGGGCGAAGCTTAGGACCACGGTGAGCACGGCCCAGACCACGGTCCAGGTGAAGACGCGCACGAACGCCCCGTGGTACAGCGGGTCCCGTAAAAACCGCAGGTAGTTGGCGAAGCCCACGAAGGTCACCCAGCCGGGGTCGAGCTTCTCTCCGTCGGCGGCTACAAAGTTGCCCCCCTGGGGGCGGTATTCCTTCCCGGTGCGCAGGTCCGTGAGCACGTCCCGCACGGGATCGTAGGCGTACTGGGGAGAGTAGACCCGCATGGTGCTGAGGGTGGTGAGGCGGAGGACGCCCTCGCCAAAGGGAACCTCAAGCTTCTGAAGCTCGCCGGAGAGGCGGGCCACCTCGGCGAGGGAAAGGAGGGAGTACCCGTCGATCGCCTCGGGAATGCCGTCGTTGTCGGCATCTTGAAGGGCATGATCCTCGGCACGGCTCAAGCGGCCGTCCGGAAAGAGCACATATTGTCCGGCGGGGCCAAAGAGGAAAAGGGCATAGAGTCCGCCCTCGCCCCCATAGGCGCGGAACGTGAAGGTGGGCGCATTCGGAGGAAGGTAATAGCGCCGGGTGAGGACCTCGATCACCTGGGATTTGCTCAGGATGTTGCCGGTGGCGTAGTTGGTGAAGGAAATGTACACGGTGTAGACGAGGGGGAGCACGACCATGAGGACCAGGAAGAAAAGCCCCGGCGCGAGGTAGCGCAGGGGATAAAGGCGGCGGGAGAAGGCCAGCACGTTGAGCCCTAAAAGCCCTGCGGCGATGAGCCCGACAAAAAGCCAGCTTTTCTCCCACGCGAGGAGCACAAGAAAGTAGAGGGCAACGGCATCGAGCAAAGAAAAACCCACCACCTTGAGGAGGGTGGTGGAGGTGGCGCTTATGCGGGGCAGGCGCATGGAGGGAAGAGGGGGCGGGGCCGGGAAAGCCCCGCCCCCGTCGTTTTCACTTGCAGCCCAAAGTGGCGCGGATGTTGTCCGCGGCCTGCTTCAGGGCCTCGGCGGGGGAGAGGGCCAGGTTCCCGATGAGGGACATGGCATCGGCCCAAGCGCCCCACACCGCCGACATCTGCGGGATGTTGGGCATGGGAACCCCGTTGGCGATGGACTCCGCAAAGCCCCTGAGGATGGGATCCTCGGCCACTTCCTCGAAGGCCGGGAGGAACGCCGGGATCCGCGGATCCTTGGCGTAGAGGGCGAGCATCGTCTCCGTGGTGGCGAAGTAGTTGAACAGGAAGTCGTACACGAGCGGGAGGTTGGGGGAGAAGGCGGAGATCATGACGCCCTGCACGCCCACGAAGGGCTTGGGGTTCTGGCCCTGAATGGGCGGGATGGGGGCCACGCCGATGTCGATCCCCGCGGCCTTGGCCCGGCCCACGAACCACGGCCCGGTGATGACCATGGCGATGCGGCCCTCCACGAAGAGGCTCGTCCAGGTGTCCCAGTCGAGCCCCGCCGGGATCAGGCCCTCCGCAAACAGGGACTGAAGGATCTCCGCCCCAGCAATGGCGCCCGGGCTATCCAGGCCTACATCGCAGGGGTTGAGTTTGCCCTCGGCGTCGTAGCCGAAGATGTAGCCACCCAGGGCGGAAAGGAACGGGAACTCGTGGTACGGGTCAGGGTTCTGCACCACGAACCCGTACTGGGGCACCGTGGGGTCCGTGAGCTTGCGGGCAAGTTCCACGAGTTCCTCGAAGGTCTTGGGGAGGACGGGCACGAGTTTCTTGTTGTAGAGAAGGCCCACGCCCTCGCGGGCATAGGGGAGACCATAGAGCCGCCCGTAGGTGAAGGCCTCAAGGCTCACCTTGTCGAACTGGGCCGCGAGCTCCGGCGGCAGCAGGATCTCCGCAAGAAGGCCGTTTGCGGCGAGTTCCCCAACCCAGTCATGGGCGCCGATGATGAGGTCCGGCCCCTCGCCCGTGGGCGCGGCGGTCACGAACTGATCCCGAATGGAGCCGAACGGGATCTCCACGACCTCCACGGGGACGCCCGTGATCTTGGTGTACTGGGCCCCGATCTCCCGGAACACGGGAGCCCGGGTGTCGTCGGCCCAGATCAGGATCCTCCCCGGCTGGGCCGCCCAGGCCCAAACCCCCATAGCCGCCACCAACACCAACACGAGCTTCTTCATCCCTGACCTCCTTCTGCCCTCTTGGGCCCCTTCATTTTACCCAAACAAAACCCCGGCGTTGTGTCCTCAGAAGTTCCACAAGAACCCGGCGTACACCTCGCCGAGCGTGGGCGACACGTTCAGGACCGCCCGCAGGTTCGGCAAGATCGGGAACTCCGCATCGATCCACACGCGCGTGATCCCGAAGAGCCCACCGGTGGGGCTCAGGAACGTGGTGATCGCGAGGTTCCAAGAGCCGCCGCAGCAGCCAGCCCCGCAGAACCCGAGCTTCACCATCTGGTACTCGTCCCCACGGAAGATGTCGGCCTGGAAGATCGCCTCGATCTTCCCCACGTTGAGGGCGGTGAGGACCTCGAGGTACCCGCAAGGGGCAAGATCGCAGCGGATCCTCCAGCCGTAGAGCTCGATCCCCTGGAGGGCCGTGCCGCTCACCCGGGCGTCGCCGTACACGGTGAAGCAGCCGGTGATCCCCGCCCAGGAGAACCGCGGGGAGACCTTCTTGAAGGCGGCGCCAAACTCCACGTCGAGGCCCACGTTGATCCCGCAGCACGGGCTGAAGAGGTTATCTGCGGACAGCTTGAGGTGCTGGAACCCCGCCTTGGTGAAGAGGAGCTCGCCCGAGAAGGAGATGCCGCAGCAGAGGGAGATGTTCTTCAGGGTAAGGGTGAGGTCTTTGAACATGATGCCGCAGCAGCAGTCCTCAAAACGCAGGAACGCCGCGAGGTTCCCGAGCTCCAAGGAGAGGCTGTAGCGCATGTAGGCGGGCATGGGGTCGCCGATGAACCGCACGGCGTTTCCGCCCCAGCGGTAGCCGTG
>JAUQPF010000046.1:105311-126344 GCA_030550535.1 Candidatus Bipolaricaulota bacterium | reverse complement strand
AGGTGTGCTTGTACTTGATGGCCGTGGGGTCGAAGTACATCCCGGCTTTGACCTCCGTGGCGCCCAAGAGGAGCCCCGAGAGCTCAAACCCCTGCTCCTCGAAAGCCCCGCCCCAACCCATCCGGGTCAGGCTCGTCAGGGCGAAGGCGTGCACAGGGAAGGTGAGGATGAGGTGGTTCCGATCGATGAGGGGGGAGGGCACGAGCCGCACCTTGAAGTCCCAGGAGCCCGTGAAGTACAGGCCCACCCGGCGCAGGGCGTTGCGGCCGCCGAACCCGTCGTCCACGTAGCCATGGGCCTCGAGGTCCACCGGGCCTCCGCCCCGGTCCGTGGCCATGTCCCGCGGCCAGCGCCCGTTGATGTAGAACTTGTACTGGTGCTCGCCAGGATCAAGACAAACCGTGATGGCCCAGGTGCCGTCAGGCTGCCTCGTCATGGGCCACTCGCCCCAATTGTTGAACGAGCCCCGCAGGCTCACCGACCCCACCGTCTCCCCAGGAAGAGGCACGTACCGGAAGGTCACCGCGTACTTCCCAGGCGGGCAGGTCGTGGCCTGCCCCAAAAACCCCAAAGCCGAAACGGCGAGCACCGCAAAAGCCAATCGCCTTCGCATCGAACCTCCTTCCTCCTTAAACCTCTCTCTTGCCTCCGTGACCACACGCCAACCGCGGTCTTTTCCGGCTCTCACCCCCTTTCAGCGCACCTCCACCGGCCGAAGCACGGCGTAGCTTCGGCCGGGCACGTAGCTTGAGAGCATCTGGATCTGGGCCTCCACCGTGGGCGCGAGCACGTCGTAGAGCTGGGGCGCCCACATGGGATCCGGGCAGCCGCCGCCCGTCCACTCCCCCGGCGCCCGGCCGATCGGCCGAAGGTGGTTCGGCCCGTACCCGTCCTGGGAGCCCACGAGCACGTAGTGCCAGCCCCGGATCTCCGGGACGAGCTTCTTTGGGACCGTCACGATGACCCGGCCCCGCTTGGGGTCCGAGGCCACGTCCACGAGGAACGGGCCCTCGCCGGCAGCGGTCCAAAGATGCCGGCCGTAGCCCGGCCAGCCCGCGATCTTGAGAACGTAATCCCAAGGGTGCGCGGGGTCGAAGGCCACCTGGGCCGCCTTGCCCTCCTCATGGACGTCGGTGCGGCCCCCTTCCTTCACGTCCAGGTACACAAAGATGATGGGATGGGAGAAGCCATGGGGCCCGTTCCAGGGGTTGGGAAGCGAGGGGAAGTCGAAGGCGAGCTGCCAGGCATCCCCGGCGTCGTAGACGGCGTAGCGGAGGAGGTCGAAGAGACCCGGGGCCTCCGCGAACACCCGGTTCAGGGGATACACGTAGGTTCCAGGACCGAAGTCGTCGCCCTTGGGGTCGTCCATGGCCCAGATCTCCACGCCCCGGATGAGCGTGGGGATGCGCGCGAAAAGCGGCCGCTCCGGGGCCTGCCCCAGGAGCTCGCCCGGCCGCTCCAGGGTTACGGCCACGGTGAGGCTCTGCCCGGGCTCCACCCCTAACTCCTCCATGGGGACCATGAACTCCACGACCTCGTCCACCGCGGCCCGGCGGAAGAGGAGCGTGCGCACCGGCGAGGTCAGGCGCCACCCGCCGCGGCCGTCCGCACCGTAGCGGAACACGTACCCCGCCCCGTCGGCGCGGACCCGGGAGAGGTCGAGTTCCACAGCGGAGGCGAAGGCGAAGCCCAGCGGGTCGGCGCTTTGGCGGGTGCGGATGTTCGCGGGCTCGGAGGGAGCGCCGCTCGCGTAGAGGACGAGGCGCAGGTCCGAGCCGATGAGCTCCCGGGCCGGCTGCGCCAAGTCCACCCGCACGTAGAGGTAGGCCTCGCCGAACGCCAGGGCCAGGGCGCGAATCGCGCCCTTGCCTGGGTAGACCGCGGCCTCGGCCCACTCCTCGGGGGAGGTGACCCGGCCGTCCAAGGTGGGTTTGGCCTCGCCCAGGCTCGCCCGGAAGGGGAGCACAAGACGCAGGAACAGGCTTTGAGGGATCTCCGCGTCGGCGTAGCCTGCGGCGCGGTAGGCCCCGATCAGGTGGGCCTTGAAGAGCCAATCGAAGAGGTCGTCCGTCCCGGAGTCCTGGTCGTCGCCGTACCACCAGAACCAGTCCGAGCCCTGGGCGGCGTAGAGGGCGCGCAGGGCCGCGGGGTTGGGGTCGCGGGCGAACACGGCGGCCCGGGCCTGGGCCAGGAGCTCCCAGGCCTCGTCCTCCTCGGGTTCGCCCTGCCAAGTGGAGAGGTCCCCGCCCCAGGAACCCGTGGGGAGCCGGGGGAGCACGGCCCGCGCGGGGACGCGCGCCAAGAACTCCGCCGGGGTCACGGTGCGCACCCAGTCCGCCCCTTGGAGCGCCCGATACAGGGCTCGCAGGAACTCCCGGCCGTTGTCGGGGTAGCCGGCCATGAACATCCAGTTCTCCCCGTCCAGGGCCACCACGACCACGTGCTCCTCAGGGTTGGGGAGGACGGTCCAGTACTTGCGCAGCTCGTTCAGGAAGTCCGAGACGGCCTGGGCCGTGGGCACGTTCCCGTAGACGAAGGCGATCTTGTCGGAGAGGGTGTGATCCCGGAAGAACACGGCGATCGGGCCAAAACGCCAGGGCTGGGTGAGCTCGGCGGGGCTGGGGCCGCGGCCCAGGGCGGCCGCGAGCGTCCATTCATCGGCCACGGTCCACGTGAACCCGGCCTGGGCGAGGAGGGCCACGGCCTTCTGGGAAACGGCCTGCTCCGGCGGCCATACACCCGCCGCGGGTCGCCCAAACAGGCGCACGTGCTGCTCCTGCCCAAGCTCAAGCTGGGCCAAGATGTCCTCGTCCCAGCCATAGTCCGCAAGGATGGGGAGGATCGGGTGGTAGAAGGGGCTGGTGATGAGCTCGGCTCCGGCATCCTGGGCCTTTCGGTAGTAGTCCACCACTTGGGTGATCACCCGATGCTGGGCGCGGATCACCCGCACGATGTCGTCGTTCGTCCAGTTGCGCTTTCCCCGCAGGTCCAAAAGCCCAAGCTCCCCGTGGAGCTCCGGGGAGATCTGCCAGAGGAGGAAAAGCCCGGCAGCATCGAGGAGCTCTTGATCGGTGAGGGTTCGCCGTCCCCTGAGCGCGTTGAGCTCCGCATAGTAAGGGTCGTAGTACCTCCCGCCCGGCCGGAGCATGTACGGGTTGATCCAGAAGAACTGCTCCTGCATGGCTGCCCGGATCTCCGGGCTCAGCTTCTCGGGCTCATGAAGAAGGGTCCAGGTCCAAAGGAGGTGGTTATCCACGGCCCCAATGAGCTCGTAGAGGCCGCCGCGGGCCCGCTCCTCCTCCGTGATCTCCGCGTAGTCCAGGATCTGCCAAAGGAGGCTCGGCTGAAGGTTGTAGGTCACCTTGATCCCCGGGAACTCCAATTGGATCCGCGGGGAGTCCACGTACTCCTTCACCGCATGGACCCGCACCCAGGGGAGCTCGTACTCCCCGGTGAGGCGGTTCCAGTAGAGGGGCTGGTGCATGTGCCAGACGATCGCCAAGTTGATCGGCCCCTTGGCCGCCGCCCCCACCGCCACCATCGCCAACCCCACGATCAGCACCTTGCGCATCGTCCTCGCCTCCTTCCCGTCATCCGCCCACCCGCTCCAGGATCAGGGCCGAAAGGGGTGGCACGAGGAGCTCCCGCACCACCACCCGAGGCGTCCCCACCACCCGCCAGAACCCTGGGGGAAGGGCGATCCTCCCGGGCGTGCGGGCGTTGTTGGCCACCACCAGGACCTCGTCCTGATGGCCCCGGAAGAAGGCCAGGACCCCATCCAGGGCCGTGTACATCCGCATGGCGCTTGTGGTGAGGGCCGGCAGGTCCTTCCGCAGCCGGCCCAGCGCCTGGTAGTGCCCGTAGATCTCGGGGTTCACCCGGTCCCAGAGGATCGGGTAGCGGTGGGCGTCGAAAAGCTCCTTCTCCCCGAGGATCCCCCGCTCGTCGCCCTGGAAGGTCATGGGGAGGCCGGGGAGGGCATAAAGGAGGGTGCTGAGGAGCTTGAGGCGCTGGATGGCCTCGGGGGCGGGCTCCTCCCCGAACCGGCCCCCGCCCAGGTCCGTGAGCACCCGCCCGGTGTCGTGGGAGCCCACGAGGTTCATGTTCATGGCCACCACGTTCTCCCCCACCGACCCCAGGTACCGGGAGAGCTCGAGGAATGCCCGCTCCGCGTCCATCCGCCCTTGGGCGTAGGGGAGGAGGACGCCCCGGCCCACGGCGTAGTTCATGAGGGCGTCGAACTGGTCCCCCTTGACCCAGGCCGGCTCCAATTGCCAGATCTCCGCCACGAGCCAGGCCTCGGGGAACTCCGCCTTCACCCGGGCCCGGAGCTCCCGGAAGAACGCGGGGGCGTTGAGGAGCTCATTGGGCACATCCACCCGGATCCCCGCAAAGCCGAAGCGCAACCAGTGCAGGGCCACCTCGTACAGGTACTCCGCCACCTCGGGGTTCAGGGTGTTGAGCTTGGGGAGGTTCCCCAGGGCCCACCAGCTCTCGTAGGCCGTGGGGTCACCGGGGCGGAACGGCCACTTCCAGATGAAGAACCAGTCCCAATAGGGGCTTTCGGGCCCGCGGGCCACCACGTCCTGGAAGGCCCAGAACCCGATCCCCACGTGGTTGGGGACGAAATCGAAGATCACCCGCATCCCCCGGGCGTGGGCCGCCTGGAGGAGCTCCCGCAGGTCCTCCTCCGTCCCCAGGCGGGGGGCCACCCGGTAGAAGTCGAAGGTGTCGTAACCGTGGGCGCTGCCGGAATGGAAGACGGGGTTGAGGTAGAGGACGGTCACGCCAAGCTCCGCCAGGTAATCGAGCTTCGCGAGGATCCCCCGCAGGTCCCCCCCGAAGTACTGGTGGCAGCAGTGGAGGGGGGAGATGGGGTCCGTGGGCTGGGAGAGGAACGGCCCGCCCACCACCTCTCCCGTCCACAGCCAGTGCCGCACCCAGAACTCGGGGTCCATGTACCGGGAGATGTCCGTCTCCAGGGCCAAAGGGTCGTTCTCCGGGTCGGCGTTGTAGAAGCGATCCGGGAAGATCTGGTAGCCCACGCCCCGGCTCACCCAGGAAAGCTGAGGGAACCGGTCTTCGCCTTGGAAGGTGAAGAAGGCCTCGGGGTCCTCGGGGAAGGCGAAGGTCGAGCCGTCCACGGCGCGGCCCTGGAAGCGGTACCGCAACGGCTCCACCTCCGGAAGGCTCGCCCGCCACACCTCGCCCCAGTCCCAGCGGGCCTGGCGCACCATGGGGAAGGTCCCCCGGTCGGTGACGAGGGCTACCTCCTCGGCCTGCCCGGCGGCGGTCCACAGGCGCACGACGAGGCGGCCGTCGGCCACGCAAAGGAAGGCCGGGTCCGCGGGATCGTGGAGGGGGGCCACCCCTGTGAAGATCGGCTTCACCACGCGCACGGCGTTCTGGCCCCCGAAGCCATCGTCCACGTAGTAGTCGGCCTCGGGGTCCACCGGCCCCCCGCCCCGGGCCGTGGCCATGTCCCGGGGCCAGCGCCCGTTGATGAAGAACTTGTAGGGATAGACCCCAGGCTCCAGGCACACCGTGAGGGACCAGGTGCCGTCGGGGTTAGGGGTCATGGGCCACTCGCCCCAGTTGTTGAACGAGCCCCGCAGGCTCACCGAGGTCACCACCTCGTTGGGAAGGGGGGAGTAGGTGAAGGTGACCGGCACCTTGGGGGGCAAGCAGTTCGCGGCCTCCCCGACAAAGCCGAGAACCCCCAGGACCGCGAGCGCCAGAATCGCTCTCCTCACGGGACCTCCTTTTTCACCCCTACACGGAAGCGGTTTTGGTTATTCGCATCGCTTTCATTTTAGCGGGGTCGAAAAAGGGGGGAAGGCCCCCTTCCCCAGGAGAGGGGGCTGAAACCGCGTCCCGGTCGCGATGGAAGGCCATCCCGGCCCGGGCAGGGAGGGGCACGAGGAGCTCGGGACGGCCCAGGAGCGCATCACCGCCCACCCGGGGGAGGAGCACCCGGTACGCCAGGCCTCCAGGGGGAACGGTGACTTCCCCGGGCGCCACGGCTTGGCTTTGGGGGTCCCAAACGGCGTACGCGCCCGGGCAGGGCGGGGCCAGGCCCACCCGCGCCGCCTCCTCCCCGAGGTTCAGAACAAGGAGGTAGATCCAGCGGAGGTCCCCGGCCCGCGTCTCCGTCCAAAACATGGGGGTGGGGGAACCGAGGGTGGGCCAGAGGGGCTCCGGCGGCCGCTCCGGCTGGGCCAGGCTTCCTTCGGGGAGGACGAGGCGGGAAAGAAGCGCGGGGTCGGCCATCCCGCAGGCGTCGCCGAACCCCACCGGGCCGCAGGAGAGGGCCCGCAGGACGGCGTCCTCCCAGGCGTGTTCCCCGCCGAACCCCGGATGCGCCCGGGAAAGGAAGAGGTCGTGGAAGGGCGCGAGGCCCAAGCACCACTGGACGTACCCCACGAGGAGGTTTTGGCGCCAGATCTCCACCGGCCTTTGCCAGGCCTTGGCGATCCCCGGATCGGTCTTGGCCGCCTGCCTCAGGGCCGGCCGCAGGGAAAAGAGGTGATCCGTGAAGCTCCGGGCGGCCACGACGTTGGGCTCGCGCGTGGAGGCGAGGACCATCCCCATGGTCTGCATGCAGAGGAGCAGGGGGAGGCCGACCTCTCGGAAGGCCCGGCACATCCCGGAGAACCAGCGCTCGGCCCGCCAGGGGTCGGAACGAAGCGCGGGGGTGAGGAATTGCCAAGTGCGGAGCCAGTCGTGCCAGACGCCCACGGCCCCTTGGCCCACGAGCTCCGCGGCGATCTCCTCGTAAACGGCGGGATCAGCTCCGTCCGCGCCGTAGGCGTTCTCCCCGCTTAGGGCGGAGAGGTGGAGGACGAAGGGAAGCCCGGTCTCCTCCCGGAGGGCCCGGAGTCCCCGCGGGTACTTCCGCCGATCGGGCCGGAACTCCAAGGCTTGGCCGATTCGCGCGTAAGGGTACCAAAGGTCGAGCCCGACGTAACCCACCGGAAGCTTCTTAGCCCGGAACTCCAGGGCCAAAGCCCGCAGGATCCCCTCCTCCATGGGGTGGATGAGCTCGGTGTAGTAGGAGCCGTAGGCGTTCCAGTAGCCCAAGCGGGAAAGGAGGGGGGTGGCCTCCGGATCCGGCCGTTCCTTTCTCCCCGCCCGGAGGAGGATCTCCCCCAGGCGCCGCAGGGCCTCCCCGGGATCCCTCCCGAGGACGAACCAGGTGGAGAGGACCGTCCCCGCGGGGATCCCCCCAAAGTCGCCGGCCAGGGCCCGGCCCAGCCTCCCCTCGAACGCCCCCAAAGGGCTCAGGAGGAAGAGCTCCCCGGGCGCGAGGGCCAACGCCCCCTCCCCATCGCAGAGCACAAGGGGCGCGAAAGGCTTGGGCGGAAGACCTTCTCCCACCTTTCCCCATTTGGCCTCTGGCCAATAACCTCCGGGGTACTCCCCGCCGGCGCCATCGAGCCCAAAGGTGCAGAGGAAATAGTTGAGCGCGGGGTCCGCCGTGAAGATAGGGAGGACAACGGCGGGGGCCAGAAAGTCCAGGGATCCCCGCAGACCCGAAAGGTCCCGGAGGAAACGGGCCTCGTAGCGCAAAGAACCCGCGTAGAGGAAAAGCTCCTCGGCAAGGATTTCCTCGCCGTCCCAAGAAAGACGGCGCCTCCAGGAGCGGAAGGATCCAAACTGATCCTCTCCTATTCCCTCTTCCCAGGGCGTGGCCACAAGCTCCGCGTTTCCAAGGCGCGTCCCCCGCAGCCACAGGCGCCGTTCGAACCCCCACAGGCGGGGCTTTCCCGCCCAGCCCAGGGCCACCCGACCATCCTCTTCGACCCAAAGCTCCATCCCCGCCCCTCCTTGGGCGAGAGCTTACCGCAAACTCTTGCTTGGGCCGTTTATCCTCCTTTGGTTCAGAGGAAAGCGGCGCTAAGGCCATCGCGCTCGGGTGTGAGGGAGGCCGTCCCCTTGACCGTCTCTCCCCTTGGGTGGGGAGCGGGGTGAAAACCCGTGGGATCTGGGCAGAATGGGGAACTTGGGTACACCCGAACCCCGAGGTTCCCATGGGACGGCGCATCGTGCGAGCCCAATGGCTCAACGATCCTCAAGAACTACGGCGGTTCCAGAGGGCCCTGCTGTTCTGGTACGCCCAACACCGGCGGGACCTCCCCTGGCGTCGGACGCGCGATCCCTATGCCATCCTCGTTTCGGAAGTGCTCCTTCAGCAGACGCGGGTGGAGCAGGCCCTCGGGTACTACGCGCGGTTCCTCGCCGCATTTCCCGATTTTGAAACCTTGGCCCAGGCACGGGAGGAGGAGGTGCTGCGGATCTGGGCGGGCGCGGGCTACTACCGCCGGGCCCGGAACCTTCACCGCCTGGCCCAGCGGGTGACCGCGGAGGGCCTCCCCCGCACTTACGCCGGGCTCCTCGGGCTCCCGGGGATCGGGCCCTACACCGCGGCGGCCGTGGCCTCGGTCGCCTTCGGGGAACCGGTGGCCGCCGTGGACGGGAACGTCCGCCGGGTGCTCGCCCGGCTCCTCGCCGCTCGTGACCCCCGCCCCCGTGCCCTCCGGGCCACCGCCCAGGCCCTCCTGGACCCCGCGGATCCGGGGACCTGGAACCAGGCCCTGATGGAGCTTGGTTCCCTGGTGTGCACCCCCCGGGATCCGAAATGCGCGTGCTGCCCGGTGGCTTCCTTTTGCGCAGGAAAGGGGGAGCCGACGCGCTACCCCGCGCCCCGAAGGCGCGCCCAAAGGAGAGCGGAGGCCGTGGCCCTCGTGCTCGTTGGGGAGGAGGGGGTCTACCTCGAGCGCCGCGGGGACGGCCTTTTGGGCGGGCTTTGGGGCTTCCCCATGGCCGAGGGTCCGGAGGCCCTCCCCGCGCTCCTATCCCGGTTCGGCCTCACGGAAGCGTTGTTCCTGGGCACGGTGCGGCACGCCTTTTCCCACCTCCGCCTCACCGTGGAGGTGTACGGGGCCCCCTGGGTGGGCCCTACGGAGGACCCGGGGAAGCGGCCCCTTTCCTCCCTGGACCGCAAGATCCTGGCCCTGGTGGCGCGCCTCACCCCGTCGGGCCTCCGGGCGGAGCCGAGGACTCCCCCCGCGTGAGTCCGCGGCGATGGGAACGCCCTCTGCCCTGGTACAATGGCCCTGGGGAATGGGGGGCGACTTGGCCTCCCCCTCACGTTTCCGCCCCGTCCCTGCAAAACGGCAGGGAGGGGTGAGGGAGGGAGATCCATGGTCCGGCGTGGCATGGGGTTGGTCGCCGTTACGACCCTGTCCTTGGTGTGGGGCGGAGCCGGGGGGTTCGCCCGTCCCGCCCTGTACCTCGAGGGCGGGGGGCCCGGCCTCCTTCTTTCCCTGAACTACGAACATCGCATCGCCGAAGCTTTGGCCCTGCGTATTGGCTTTGGCTTCGCCCTTTTGGGCTACACCCTCCCGATCGCCCTGAACGTGCTTTGCTTTTCCGCTCCGCACCACTTGGAATTTGGCGTGGGCGTCGCGCCGGGGGAGTTCGCCCTGCCGCTCCCCGGCTACCCTCCCACGCCGGTGGTCCTCCTCGCGGCCCACGTGGGCTACCGTTTCAGTCCGCCGGGGGGCGGTTTCCTCTTCCGCATCGGGTTCACGCCCCTTTTCCTCCCGCGGACAGGCCAGATCCTTCCCTGGGGGGCCATCGCCCTGGGGTACGCCTTCGCGCCCTGACCGAAACAAGTTTTCTTTGCCCTGAGGAGGCCCAGAAGCAACGCCTATGTCCGCGCAGGCACCTTGCGCAGGAGCTCCCTGGGAGTAGCCTCATCCCAAACGAGGTGAGGAATGCCCAAACATCGGGGATTGGCCCTGGTCGTTCTCGGCACAGCCGGGGTCCTCCTCGGCGCGGTGGGCCTCCTCTGCGCGTTACCCTTTGGCGCGTGGAGGCAGGCCCCGCTCCCTGGGCCATGGCCTGGGGCCCCCGGGGAGAACCTCCCTGATTCGGAGGAAGGCTCTCCGTTGGGGGAGGAGGGCGTTCTTGGGGCGGAGGAGGAGTATCGCGCGCCCCGGGGTGCGCGGGAGAAGGCGGTGGAGCCCGATCCTCCGGACCTTCCGCCGGTGTTCCCCCTGCCCACCCCGGCCCGAGCCTTGGCCCCTTTGCCCGTGGGCCAGGTCCGGTCTGGCCAACTCGTCTATGTGGTGGACGGACGAGCCCTGGCGGAGGAGCGCTACCGACTGGAACGGGGCCCCCAGGGTGAAGTGCTTCTGGCCTCGGAGGGGTCGTTCGGCGTGCGCCTGGGCCCCTTTCCCGTGAACGTGGCTTTCCGCCAAGAGGTCCTCCTTGGGGAGGACCTCCAACCCCAAAGCTATCGGTTGGAGACGCGGGGGCCCTTGGGCTTAGGAAGCCGACGGGTGGAGGTGCGGGTGGAAGGCGCCGTGGCGCGGGCGACCTTCGGACGGGAACGACAAGAGATCGCGGTTCCCGCGGGCTTGGCGTTCTTTCCCGGAACCGGGGCGGCCTATGCCGTCCTCCCCCTGCTTTGGGCGGCCTGGGCCGCGGAGGAGGGGCTCGTCCTCAGCCCCGTGTGGGGCGGAACGGGGCTGGGCCGGATGGGGACCCCGGGCCGCCTCCACCTTGTCTCCGAGGGCACGGTGGCCGTTGCCCTCCGCGGCCAGCCCGTGGAGCTCCAACGCATTCGTGTGCAGACCGAGGGCCTTTCCGGCCTGCTCTTCGTGCAGGACCTGGAGTTCGTGGCGCTCGTGGCGGACGATCCAAACACGCTTTCGGTCTACCGTGCCGATCTCCTGCCGGGCGGCGTGGCCTCCCTGGGGCTTTCGCCCCGCACCCCCTGAACCGAGGTCCTCCGAGGGGGCTTCCGGGCGCGTCCCAGCCGAAGCTCCCCGCGGCGGGCCCTCGGCCGTTGTCTTCGGCCCTCCTCCGGAGGAGCTCGGGTCCATTCCCCCGTTCGCCATCGGGTACCATCGAACCATGGTCGATGAACCCGTCGTGGCCCTGGTGGAGGTCCCCAAAGGG
This sequence comes from Candidatus Bipolaricaulota bacterium, assembly GCA_030550535.1. Classification (GTDB taxonomy): domain Bacteria; phylum Bipolaricaulota; class Bipolaricaulia; order Bipolaricaulales; family Bipolaricaulaceae; genus DTER01. Next base: position 115,376 of record JAUQPF010000046.1, on the reverse strand, counting down.
AGCCGAAACAAGTACGAGTACGACGAGCGAACCGGGCAGCTCCGCCTGGACCGCGTCCTCTACTCCCCCCTCCATTACCCGGCCGACTACGGGTTCATCTTGGGGACCCTCGCCGAGGACGGGGACCACCTCGACGTCCTCATCGTCACCCACGAGCCCACGTTCCCCGGGTGCCTCGTCCCGGTGCGCCCTTTGGGCGTCCTGGACATGCGGGACGAGAAGGGACGCGACCAGAAGATCCTCGCCGTCCCCACGGTGGACCCCCGGTTTTCGGAGGTAGGCGATCTCGACGACCTCCCCAAGCACTTCCTCGCCGAGATCGAGCACTTCTTCCAGGTCTACAAAACGCTCGAAGCCAAAGAAACCGAGATCTACGGTTGGGCCGGGGTTGCGGAAGCGCAACGGATCCTCGCCGAGGCCCGCCGCCGCGCCCGTTGAGGGCAGGATGGGCCAAACCTTCCCCACCCACGCCTCTTGACGCCAAGCTTTGCCCTCGCTTTTGAGGCAGCGTAGCTGCGAGCATCCGCGCCGCCCCGGACGTGTGGTTCCGCGCCACCGCCCTGGAGGGCACTCCCCAGGAACGGAGCGTGGACGAAGCCGATGGGGAAGGCTACGGCTCTCCTAAGATTCGCCGCTTGGCGAGCTCCCCTGGCTTCTCCCCGGGACCGGCCGGGACGCCATCCCCTCCGCAACTGGGCGATCCTCTTCTCCGCTTTCGTCGCCCATATTCCGGATTCCACCGTCGTTGATGTGGCCGAGTGTTTCCGTTGGGTTCTTTAGGGGATGAACGATCCCCCCGAAGTTGTCCTTGCCGTTTGGGAAAGGTTCTGTGGTCCCCACCCCCGAGCTCCGCGCCAAGCAGATCCGAAAGCGGGCTTCGCCCAAGCGTTTGGGAGGGGAGGTCCTCGGGCGGGAAAGCGAGCCCGAGGATCCGCAGGCCGGCGTGAGGTCGTCCGTGGCCCGGGTCCTGGGCGGGTTCGGCGGACCATCCCCACGAGGAGGCGGTCCCTCAGAGCTCATCCGCTGGGGTCAGGTCCGCACAGGTGGGGCAGACCGCCCAGGTGCGGTCTCCCGGTTCTTGGGGCTCATGTCCCGCCCGATCTCCCCCCGGGCGGCCACGGCGGTGGCCAGCGAGATCCGATGCTCCTTCCGGCACCAGAGGGCCAGGCTCGCCGCCAGCCCCCCGGCCACCGCGGCATCGGCGAGGTGCCCCCGCCCGTGGGGGACGCGCGTGGACCAAACCCTACCCAAAGGAGGGTAAACGCGCGGGGGACATCGGGCATGGTGTGGGGCGGCTGGGCCTGGGGACAACCTAGCCCTTCGATCCCGTCGCCGGCCCACGGCCCGTGGCTTGACGGAAAAGCCCGCGCAAAAGCCCCACGAGCGACCCGCCGGTGACCATCCCCAGGACGTAGGCCAACACCACGACGAGGAAGAGGGGCATCGTGAGCCTGAGGGTGAGAAAGGAAATGTTCACCGAATCGATGTTCTGCCCCATGAACACCAGCACCGCCACGGTGAGGAGAACGATCACGGCCCCGTAGACGTAGCGCATCGGTCCTCCTTTGCCCAGTGGGCAAAGGATTGTAGCCCCCGGAGGCCGGAGGACGTCGGGGAGGTCCTCATCCCGCGGGGACGTGAAATCCCGCGTGGCGTCCCGGCGGTGGTAGGCCTCGATCAGGGCGGGGATCTCCTCGACCTCGTCCATCACCCGAAAGAGCGAAAGGTCCTCGGGGCTGATCGTCCCCTGGGCGGCGAGGCCTTCCCGCATCCACCCCACCAGTCCCGCCCAGAACGCGCTTCCCACGAGGAACACCGGGAGGGGATGGATCTTCAGGGTCTGAACGAGGGTCAAGGCCTCGAAGAGCTCATCCAGGGTGCCGAAACCGCCGGGGAAGACCACGAACGCCTGGGCGTACCGGACGAGCATCACCTTCCGCACGAAGAAGTAGCGGAAGGAGAGGGAAAGGGTCTGGTAGGGGTTGGGCTCCTGCTCGTGGGGGAGCTCGATGTTGAGGCCGATGCTTGGGCCGCCGGCCTCGTCGGCCCCTTTGTTGGCGGCCCGCATCACCCCGGGGCCCCCTCCGGTGAGCACGGCGTAGCCGGCCCGGGCCAGGGCCTCGGCCTGGGCATAGTGCCGAGGATCGCGCACCTCCCGGGCCGAGCCGAACACGGTCACGGCCTTTCGCACCTCTGCCAGGGCCTCGACCCCCTGGGCGAACTCCCCGAGGATGCGGAACATCCGCCAGGCGTCCGCGGCCAGGGCATCCAACACGTAGTGTCGGTTGTCCCGCTCCGTCATCGTTCCATCTCCGTCGCGCTATCTCCGTTGCCCGTGTACACCCAGGGCCTTGAGGACCTCGTCGAAGAGGAGGATCGAGGCGCAAACCGGGAGGATGAGGGCCCACTCCCGCATCCCCAACGGGACCGTGCCGAAGAGGGTCCACCCAAGGGGCGTGTAGAGGACGAGGAGCTGGAGGACCACCGCCGCCCCGATCCCCGCCCAGATCCAGGGGTTGGAGAAGAGCCCCACCCGGAGGACCGAGCCCCGGCTCGTGCGGGCGTTCAGGGCCTGGAACCACGGGAAGGCAGCCAGGGTGGTGAAGGCCACGGTGCGGGCCCGGGCGAGGTCCCCCCATCCCAGGGCGAAAAGCCCCAGGGTCCCCGCGGCCATGATCGGGGCCAAAAGCGCGATCCGCCGCACCACGGGAAGGGTGAGGACCCCCTCCGTGGGCGGCCGGGGCGGGTCGGAAAGAACATCCCCCTGGCGGGGCTCGATCCCCAAGGGGATCGTACAAGCGCCGTCCGTGACCAGGTTCACCCACAGGATCATGATCGCCGTAAGGGGGAGGGGGAGACCCAGGGCGAGGGCCGCGGCCAGGGTCGGGATCTCCCCCAGGTTGGTGGTGAGGAGGAAGAACACCACCCGCCGGAGGTTGGCGAAGATCGCGCGCCCCTCCTCCCCGGCGTGGACGAGGGTGGCGAAGTCGTCGTCGGTGAGGATCATGTCCGCGGCCTCCTTGGCCACGGCGGTTCCGGTGCCCACGGCCACCCCGATGTCCGCCCCCTTCAGGGCCGGGGCGTCGTTCACCCCGTCCCCGGTCATGGCCACGAGCTCCCCTTGGGCCTGGAGGGCCCGGAGGACACGGAGCTTGTGGGCCGGCGTCACCCGGGCGAACACGTGGGCCCCCCGAACGCGGTCCGCAAGCTCCGCGTCGCCCATCGTATTGAGCGCGGCGCCCGTGACCGGCTCCTCGGCGGGGATCCCGAGCTCCCGGGCCACCGCCTGGGCCGTGGTCTTGTGGTCCCCGGTGATCATGACCACCCGGATCCCCACGCCCTGGGCGGCGGCCACGGCCTCCTCCACCTCGGCCCGGTCCGCGTCCGTCATCTCCCGGGCGCCCCCCTCGGCCAGGATGCGGGTACAGAAGGAGAGGATCCGGTCGGGGGCCCCCTTCACCAGGGCCACGGCCCCGTCTCCCTCGCGGTGCAGGGTGGCCATGTCCTTGCGGTCGCTGGCGAAGAGACCTCGGCCACGCGCGGGCTCGCTTGGGCGAGGGTCTCGGGGTCCAGGCCGGCCTTGCGGGCCACCACGAGGAGGGCCCCCTCCGTGGGCGAGCCCCGCACCCGCCAGGCCTCGTCCGCCTCCACCAGGCGGGCGTTCGTGCCCAGGGCCCCGATGGCGAGGAGCTTCTCCGCCGCGGGGCCGCGCGCCCCGCCCCCCTCCCGCTCCACCGCCCCTTCCGGGGAGAACCCCGTCCCCGTCACGCGGTAGGCCCCGCGGCGGTCCAGAGGACGGTGACGGTCATCGCGTTCCGGGTGAGCGTCCCGGTCTTGTCCGAGCAGATCACGGTCACCGAACCCAGGGTCTCCACCGCAGGGAGCTTGCGGACGATGGCGTTCCGGCGGGCCATGCGCTGCACCCCCAGGGCCAGGGTCACGCTCACCACCGCCGGGAGGCCCTCGGGGATCGCCGACATTGCCACGGCCACGGAGAAGCGGACCATCTCCAAGGCCGCATGGCCCCGGAGGAGGCCGAGGACGAACACGAGCCCGGCCAGGGCGATCCCCCCGAGGCCGATCGCCGTCCCCAGGCGCCGCTGGAGGGGGGAGGGCTCCCCCCCGCCTCCTGGACCTCGCTGGCGATCTCCCCCAGGACCGTCCGCATCCCCGTGGCCACGACCACGGCCCGGCCGCGGCCGGAGACCACCGCGGTGGGGGCCCACATCATGTTCGTCCGGTGCGCCAGAGGCGTGTCGGCGGGGAGGGTCCCGGGGGACTTCCCCACCGGCTCGCTCTCCCCGGTGAGGGCGGACTCGTCCAGGGCGAGGTCCGTGGCCCCCAGGACCCGGGCGTCGGCGGCCACCCGGTCCCCCGTCTCCAGGACGAGGACGTCCCCGGGCACGACCTCCTCGGCCGGGACCTCCTCGACCCGACCGTCCCGGAGAACCCGGGCCCGGGGCGCCGCCATGTCCCGCAGGGCCTCCAGGGCCCGATCGGCCCGCCACTCCTGGACCGCGCCGATCAGGGTGTTGAGGAGGACCACCCCCCCGATCACCGCGGCGTCCAGGAGCTTCCCCACCGCCGCGGCCAGGGCCGCCGCCCCGAGGAGGAGGGAGATGAGAGGAGGGTGGAGCTGAGCCGCGAGGATCCGCCACGGCCGGGGACGCTCCTCCCCGCGCAAGCGGTTGGGCCCGTAAAGGGAAAGCCGATGGGGGACCTCGCTTGGCTTGAGCCCCCCTCCCCCGAGGACGCGCGCTCCAGGAGCTCCGTCTCATCCAGGGCATGCCAATTCCCCTGTTCCTTGGCGTCCAGGTCTCCGCCCTCCTTCTCGCCCCAGGATAGTGGACGAATCCTGTGTTCCCAAGACCGAACCGCCGGTGATACCGTCCCGCTCGGTATACTCGGTGGAAAGGAGGAACGATGTCCACCCTCGGGTTGGCGTTCCTGCTGACCCTCCTGGCGGGGCTGGCCACGGGGCTGGGGAGCCTCGTGGCCTTCCTCGTCCGCCGGGACAACCTCCGGTTCCTGGCCCTCGCCTCAGGGTTCTCCGCCGGGGTCATGCTCTACGTTTCGTTCGTGGAGATCTTCGCCAAAGGGGGGGAGGCGCTGGTGGCGGGGCTGGGGGCGGGGCGAGGGCCCTGGGTCCACGTGGCCGCGTTCTTCGCGGGGATCGCCCTCACCGCCCTCCTCGACGCCCTTGTCCCCGGCCCGGAGAACCCCCACCAGCCCCCGGCGGAGGAGGCGCGGGCCGCCCTGCGGGCGGGGACGGCCCCGCCGGCGCACCTCTGGCGCACCGGGGTCCTGGCGGCCCTGGCCATCGCCCTCCACAACTTCCCCGAGGGGCTGGCCACGTTCCTCGCGGCGCTCCAGGACCCGGCCCTGGGGGTGGCCATCGCCGTGGCCGTGGCCCTCCACAACATCCCCGAGGGGATCGCGGTGGCCGTGCCCATCTACTACGCCACGGCAAGCCGGAGGAAGGCCTTCCTCTACTCATTTCTGAGCGGGCTCGCCGAGCCGGTGGGGGCGGGGATCGCCTACCTAGGGCTGCGCCTGGCCTTCGGGGGGAACGCGGGCTTCTTCCCACCCGCGGTCATGGGGGCCCTGTTCGCAGGGGTGGCGGGGATCATGGTCTACGTGAGCCTGGACGAGCTTCTGCCCGCAAGCCGGGCCTACGGCCGGGGTCACGAGAGCATCCTTGGGCTCCTCGGGGGAATGGCCGTGATGGCCCTGACCCTGCTCCTCCTTTGAGCCCTAGCACGCCCCTCCCCCCGGGGCCTTGGAACCGGGGCGCAGCGGGTTTTTCCCGTGGCTTGGGGACCCTACCCCTTGGTGAGGGCCTGCACCCGGAGGAAGGCTTTCCCGTCGCGGAGCAGTGGGGTGAACAGGATCCGCGCGGGGCACACGTAGGAGCAAAGCCCGCACTCGATGCAAGCCTCAAGATGGAGCCGTCGCAGGGCCCGCCCATCCCCTTTTTTCACCGCAGCCAGGATCAAGGAGGGGTAGATGCGCACCGGGCAGACCCGGTCGCAGTACCCGCAGCGCATGCACGGCAGGGGTCGGGCGTAGGGCGAAGGCTCCTCCCGTCCCAGCCCCACCACGCCGGTGGTGGTCTTGACCACGGGGATCCCCGCCTCCGGGAAGGCCCAGCCCATGAGCGCAGAACCGAACACAAACCGGCTGAACCGCTCCTCGGCCAAACCCATGAAGGCAAGGAGGTGGCGCACAGGTGTCCCCACCCGCACCCAGAGGTTCCTACCGCCGGCGTCTTGGGCCCAGAAGGTGAGCCCGCGGCTCACCAGGGGGAGACCGTACCGCACGGCCTGTCCGGCGGCATAGGCCGTAGCCACGTTGTGCACGACCACCCCCACGTCCGGGGGATAGCGCCCAAGGGGCACCTCGAACCCCAGGACCTCGGGGACGAGGAGCCGCTCGCTCCCCACGGAGTAACAAGGACGGATATGGACCACGCGGAAGCCCCGTTCTTGAGCAAGGCGTTCGAATTCGGGGAGTTCCCCGGGGGCGGTGCGGGTGGCCACGAGGACCTGGGGCTCGCCCAGGGCCCGCGCGAGGACCCCGATGCCCGCCGCCACTTCCTCTGCCCGTTCCCGCAAAAGACGCACATCGCAGGCCACGTTGGGGTCGCTTTCCTTGGTGTTGATGAGGAGGAACCGCGCGCCCCGGCCGCTTCGGAGCTTGGCGTGGGTGGGGTACCCCGCCCCGCCCATCCCCACCACCCCCGCCTCCCGCACCCGCGCGAGGATCTCCTCCGGCGGGAGTTTATCCGGGTCCTGTTCATCCGCAGGTGTGGGCATGCCCTCGTCCTCGGTGCGGATGAGGAGCGCCGGCTCCGGCCTTCCCGACATGGGATGGGGGAGCTCCCGCAGGCCCACCACGGTGCCGCTCACGGGGCTATGGACGGGCACACCCAGGGGGTCGTCGCTGTCGGCGACCTTCTGGCCGGCCCGGACCCTGTGGCCCTCCCGCACCAAGGGTTTCCCCGCCGGGCCGATGTGCTGGCGCAGGAAGAGCACGACCTCGGGCGGGGCCGACACCTCCTGGAACGGGAGCTCCTCCAGCCCGTGCTTCATCCGGGCGTCCACGAAGAACCCTCCCCGCTCGCGGTACCGCTCAGCGGGCATCCTTCCTCCTTTCCAGGCCCACGGGCCGGCCCAAGCCCACCCGGTCCAGGAGGGGCGTGAAGAGGTTCATCGCCACCAGGGCCAGCACCGAGCCCCCCAGCACGTTGAGCTGCTGCAGGAGGAAGGTGAGGATCCCCAGGCCCACGCCGAACAGGTACTGGCCGCCGGCGCTCATGGGGGTGGACTGGGGCTCAGTGGCCATGAAGAACGCGAGGAAGATCACGCTTCCCGTGAAAAGGTGGAAGGCCAGGCGCAGGAGGGGATCGCCCCGCGTGAGCCCCGCCAAGAGCAGGGCGAGCAAGCCCATCGTGCCCAAAAAGCTCACGGAGATCCGCCACTTGTAGCGAAGAAGCCAGGTGGCCAGGGACCCAATAAGGAGGGTAGCGAGACCCGAGACCCCGCCCATCCAGGTGTGGGTCTTCCAAAGGAGGAGGCTCAGCCCTGGCCCCCAGTCGCCCCAGGCCAAGAACCACAGACCTCCTTCGAAGCCCTCCCGGGTCCACATGTCGATCCAGTCCAGGTGGTGGGGGTGGTACATGAGGCCGCGCTCCAACCCCAGGGTCGCGGTCATGAGGCCCAGGAGCAGGACCTTGGCGGCCGCCACGGGGTTCAGGTATTTGCGGCCAAAGACCCAGCCTTGGGCGAACTTGAGGGCGACCGCGAGGGCGGCGATGCCCGCGGTAACGGCATAAGGGGCCACGGCCAGGGAGCTCAAGGCCGCGATGGCCCCGGCCACGAGGGACGAGGTCCACGAGGGGTGAAGGACGCGGCCGCGGACGATCCGTTCCCCGAGGGCCAACCCGAGGTGGAGGAGGAGGGCCGTGCCCAGGCCCAGGGCCAGGTGCACCGCCGCCCGCGGGCCCAAGGCCAGGCCCGCCAGAAGGGCCAGCGGGGCCATCGCCCCCAAGGTGCCCACCATCCAGCGGTCCTTGGTGAACCCGGCGTGGAGGTGGGGGCCGGGAATGCCCGGTCCCTCCGCGAGGGTGCGCGCCATATGGGCCATTCTAGCCCGTGGGGATCCCCGGCGGCAAGGGAACCAGACTCTTTGGCCCAAGGCCACTGGCTTCCCAAGGCCTCGGGCGCACCACCCCTTTGAGCGGGGCGGGCCCCCCTGCTAAAATCGGATAATCAGGTCGCTTTCGAGGCGGGAGCCACGAAAAGGAGGAACCATGCGGAAGACGCTCGTCGTGATCGGCCTGGCGGTGCTGGGCACGGCGGCCCTGGCCCAACCCCTGGAGGCTTGGGTCGAGGCCCACTGGGCAGACCTCGCCAGCGGCGACCCGGCCCGGGTGGCGGCGCGGTTCGCCCCCGAGGCCAAGGTGGCCTTCCTGGGCGGCCCTGTGGACGGCTTCTACCACGGTCGGGAGGCCATTGAGGAGCTTTGGGCCACGGTCTTCTCCGCCCTGGGGATCCAGGGCTTGCGCCCGTTGGAGGAGCCCCGGGCGATCGCCGAGGCCGGCCTGGTTTACGCCCGGGTGGAGCTCGCCACGGCCGCCGGCCCCCTGATCCTCCGGCACTTCCACCGCTTCGACGAGGAGGGGCGGCTTTGGGCCAGCGACTACGTGGTGGAGGAAGGTCTGGAACCCCTTGGTCCCGTCACCGATGGGGTCTGGAGCGCAGGCGAATACGTCGAGGTGGTGCAGGAGCCCACCACGGGGATCCGCTTCGGCTTTCGCAACGGGACCGTCGTCCTCTACGGGGCCCTTGAGAGCCCCGGCACGGGCTACGTCTCCGTCCTCTTCAACACCACCCAAGGGAAACCGGGCGCCAACATCCTCATGTTCGCCGTCCTCCCCGACGGCACCACCGTCTACGAGGACCACCACGGCGTGACCCGAATCGTGCACAACCGGGACGCCCGGGAGGACATCCTCTGGGCCAGGGGGGCGCGCGAGGGGAACCGGGTCCTCGTGGAGTTCGTGTACCCCTTGGACCCAAACGACCCCGAGGACGTGGTCCTCGTCCCTGGGGAGTCCTACTGGGTGAGCCTTTCCTACCACGCCACCGCCACCTCCTTCACCGTGCGGCACACCGCGTACGGCTGGGTTTCGATCACCCTGGTCCGCTGACCCCAGTACCCCTGGGGTAAGAGGGGCGTCGGCGCTTCGCCGGCGCCCTTTCCGTTTGGTTCGGCCTCATGCTTGAGCACGCGGTGGGGCTAGGCTAAGAGCCTCTCCCCTTTCGGAGGTGACCGCGTATGTCCGAGGACCCCTTGGGTAGATCAGGCCGAAGCCGCGCGCCAGGCCAGGGGCCTGGGCAGGCGTACGCGGTTGCTATCGGTTCGCCTCGCTAACGTACCTGTCCCCGTTTCCGCCTCCCCGGCTCCTGAGGAAGGGTCGGGGCTCATGCGCTCCGGCCAAAGCCTGCTGGGTCTCTGTGCCCAAAAGAGGACAAGGGAGGCATTATGACCCATCGAAAGTTCACCGTGGAGGAGGTGAAGAGGCAACTCGCGGAGAGGGACTTTGACCTTCTCAAGACCGGGCTGCAGGGTATGAGCGCGGAGGAGGTCCTTGCCCTCCTGCGCGAGCTTCCCAAGGCCCATCAGGGGGTGGTGTTCCGGCTTCTCCCCAAGGACACGGCCGTGGCCGTGTTCGATGCCATGGACGTGGTGGAGCAGCGGTGGCTTTTGGAAGCCCTCACCAGCAACGAGGCCGTTGAACTCTTCGCGTCTCTTGAGCCCCAGGACCGGGTCCGGCTCCTGGACGAGCTTCCCGCCCGGGTGGCCAAGCATCTCATGGCGAACCTTACCGCCGCACAGCGCGAGCTCACAACGATCCTTTTGGGGTACGAACGAGGTACGGTGGGGCGGAGCATGTCCCCCGACTTCGTGGACGTCAAGGCCTCGATGACGGTGGCCTAAGCCGCCGAACGAATCCGTCAAAAGACCAACGGAACGCCGCGGGATTTCCCGCGCGTCTACGTG
>JAUQPF010000046.1:0-104943 GCA_030550535.1 Candidatus Bipolaricaulota bacterium | reverse complement strand
CGTGGTCACCCTGATTGGGGGGATCCTGGCGGGGATGGTGATCGGCCGGTACGAGGAGTTCCTCGCCTCGGTGACGGCGCTGGCCTTCTTCATCCCCGTCATCATGGACATGGGGGGGAACGTGGGAACCCAGTCCTCGACGATCTTCACCCGAGGGCTCGTGCTTGGGCAGATCAGCATCCGGAGGTTTTTCCGGCACCTGGGTCGGGAGGTTTTCTACGGACTGGGGATGGGGCTCTTGCTTGGGGCGCTCGGCGGCCTGGGGGCCTACTTCTGGCAGGGCAACCTGGCCTTGGGACTGGTCGTGGGGATCTCGCTCGCGTTGACGATCACCGTGGCCGCGGGCTTGGGGTTCCTCATCCCCTACCTCCTCGTGCGCCTGGGGTTGGATCAGGCGGCCGGAGCGGATCCCATCATCACCACGATCAAGGACATCACGGGGCTCATGATCTACTTCACCATGGTTTCGCTTTTCCTGTCCCCCATCATGGGCTAAGCGAGGGCGGGGCGGCGCTCCGGAGCGTCGGTCTGAATGGGGTGGAGGATCGGGGTCCCGTAGGTGAGGCTCTTTCCGGATCCCATTCCCGAGGTGACGACGAACGGTTTCCCCTCCAGGCCGAGCCTGATCGCCTCCTGGGGTACCTTGTGCAGGCGCTCGGCCAGAGCGATCCAGGCCAGAAGCGGGTGGAGGAAGCCCTGGACCACGAGGTCCTAAAGGATGGATCCTGGGGTGGCGTGGGCGGCAAGCTGAAGGAGGGGCGCGGACCACCTGGCGCCCCCCTTCCACGGGCGCCTCGCGGACAAAGGCCGGAAGCCTAGGATCGGCGAAGGTCAGGAACCCCTGGACGTAGGCGGAGCAGAGCTCGACCACGCGGTGGGAGAGGGCGAACAGGGAGGTGACCGCGCTCCCCTCATCGGGGGGGCGCCGCGGGACTGCAGCCCTGGAGCTCCGGCCCGAGGCCCGGGCCAGCTTCGCACGAGCACCAGGTCCGATTTGGCCATGGGTCCCCCCCTCAGGAGGCCCTCGGCGCATGGCCGCACGCCCTCGAAGACCACAAGAGGGGCTCCCCAGGTCTCTTCGGAGAAGGAGGCCAGGACCCCCGTGGAGGTCCACGGGAGGGGATGCAGGGAACCGCCGCGTTTTTGGGCTCACGCCGGGGAGGTCCTGGCGCTTCCCCACCGGCAGGTCCGCGAAAAGGCCCCCGCCTGGGCCGCGAGCCCCTTAAGCGACCCGTTTGGGGCGGATTTGGCCGGCGCTTTGCGCGGGGGAAAGAGGCTCCCCACGCCCCTTTCCCCGCGGGGCAACCCCGATCTTCTCGTCCCCTAGCCTTCCGGCCCGGAAAGCCAAAGCGCCCGCGTCACGGCGAACGGGACCACCCCCGCACACGGAGCGCATGGGGCAGAAAGCACAACCGGTAGCCCCTGACAAGAGGCGTGAAGCTCCCAATGGTCGCCGAGGAACAGGGCCGTCTGCACATGGGCCACGAAGGGGCCCGGCCCGACCTCCGCCCACTCCGGGCGGAAGAACACCACGCCGCGCGCGCCCGGGGCGGTGCCCGCGGCCTCGGCGCAAAGGACCTGCCCCGCCACCTCCACCTCCGCCCGTCCGTTCAAGATCGCCAAAACCCGCCCGGGCCAGAGGTTGGCCCTCCCCAGAAACGCGGCCACGAACGGGGTGCGCGGGCGGTTGTACACCTCCTCCGGCGGCCCCACCTGCTCCACCCGGCCGGCCCGCATCACCGCGAGGACGTCGGCCAGGGCCAAGGCCTCCTCCCGATCGTGGGTCACGTGCACGGCGGTGAGGCCCAGGCCCTTGAGGAAGTTCCGGAGCTCCGCGCGCAGGTCCCGGCGCAAGGCCGCGTCGAGAGCGCTGAAAGGCTCGTCGAGCAAGAGCAGGCGCGGCCGGGGGGCCAAGGCCCTCGCCAAGGCCACCCGTTGCTGCTGCCCCGCGGAAAGCTCGTGCGGGAATCGGGGGGCCAGCTCGGCGATGCCCAACATCGCCAAAAGCTCCCCCACCCGCTCCCGGCGTTCGGCACGCGCGAGCCCCCGTAGCCCAAACGCGACGTTCCCCTCCACCGAGAGGTGGGGGAACAGGGCGTATTCCTGGAAGACGAAGCCGATGCCCCGCCGCTCCGGGGGCAGGGGGGTGATGTCCCGGCCGCCGACGAGGACCCGGCCGCAGTCCGGCCGGTCAAAACCCGCCAAAAGCCGCAGGGTCGTGGTCTTGCCGCAGCCCGAGGGGCCCACCAGAACCAGGATCTCCCCGGCTTCCGCGGCGAAGGACACCTCGCGCACGGCCTCCACCGGACCGAACCGCTTGCGGAGCGCCTGCACGCTTAGAAAGCTCATGTCTCACGCTCCATCCGGAGGAGGAGGACCAACGAAGGCAGGGCCAAGGCCAGCAGCGCGAGGGCGAAGGGCGCAGCTTGGGCGAACAGGGCCTCACTGGCCGCAGCGAACGTGCGGGTGGCCAGGGTGGAGAAGCCCAAGGGGGAAAGGAGAAAGGTGAGGGGGAGCTCCGTGGCCGCGCGCAGGAAGACCAGGGCCCCGCCCGCCACGGCCCCCCGCACAAGACCGGGCAGGGCGCTGCGCACGGCCGCCCCGAGCGGCCCATGGCCCAAGGACCGGGCCGCCTCCTCCAGGCGCGGCGAGAGCTGGGCCCAGGCCGCGCGCAACGGGCCAAAGGCCAAGGGCACGAAGTACAGGGCCAGCGCCAAAAGGAGAAGGACGAGCCGCCCGTACAGGAAAGGGAGAGCCCGCAGCCCGAGGAACGCCCAGCCCAGCCCCACCACGAAGGGCGGCAAAGCATGGCCCAGATGGGGCAAGCTAACGAGGACCGCTGTGCCCCAACCGTGCCCGCGCGTCGCCCGGTGGGCCAGGGGAAAGGCCAGGGCCAGGGCCAGGAGCGCCGCTCCCCCGGCAGCCACCGCCGTCCCCCCCAGGCCGTGGGCCAAGGCCCGCCCGCCTACGGCCTGTGGGTCTTGGAGAAGCCAAAGAAAGAGGGTTCCCAACGGCAGCCCCACCCCCAGCCCCACGAGGAGGGCGAGGTAGCCCAAGGCCAGGGGCCGGGCCCAACCCAAGCGGGCCCGGGGGGCCGGCCGGCTCGCGCCGCTCCCCGCACGGTACCCCACGCCCCGGCCGCCCCCGGCGCGGCTGGCCGCCCAGCCCAGCGCGGCCAGCCCCAGGAGGGGCAGGCTTAGGGCGGCCGCGCCCGTGCGGTCCAGCGCCCCCGCATACCGCAGGTACACGGCGTAGCTGTAGGTCTCGTAGCGAAGAAGGCTCACCGCCCCGAAGTCCCCAAGGACGTAGAGCCCCACCACCAGCCACGCGGCCCGGAGCGCGGGGAGGAGCTGGGGCAAGACCACGCGCCGCGCCACCCCCCAGGGGGAGAGGCCCAGGGAGCGCGCGGCCTCCTCCAGGCTCGGGTCCAGGCCCAAAAGAGCCGCACGGGCGCTGAGAAACACGTAGGGGTAAGTGTAGAGGGTGAGGCACAGGGTGGCGCCCCAGAGCCCCTGGGGCCGGGGCAGGCGCCACCCCACGAGCCGGGCCAGGAGGCCGTAGTCGCCCCCCAGCCCCAACAGCGCCAGGGCCACGATATACCCGGGGATCACCACCGGGGCGGCCACCAAAGCCACCAGCCCCCGGCGCCGGGCGAGCTCGCTGCGGCCGAGGAGCCAGGCGGCGGGGAGGGCCAGGGCCGTGTCCGCGACGAGCACGGTGCCCACCAGGGCCAGGGTGTTGCCCAGGAGGGTGAGGTGCCGCGGCTGGAGGAGCTGGACGAGCCCCTCGCCCCCCTCCAGGGCGCGCAGCACCAGGTACGCCACGGGCACCAGGGCGCCCAGCCCCGCACACGCCGCCCCCCCGCGGAGCACCGCGGCCTGCACCGCTTTCGCCTCCCTAGAGCACGCCGGCCCGGCGCAGGAGCTCCAGGGTGCCCGGGAGGTCCCAGAGGTCGCCGAGGTCCACCGCGGGCCGCCGCGCCGCCAGCTCCTCGGCCAAGGGGGCCAAGGCCGGGTGTGGGGAGACATCCTCTACCGCCGGGAACTCGAAGAGGTCGTGGGTGAAGAACGTCTGCCCGGCCTCACCCAAGAGGAAAGCCAGGAAGGCCTGAGCCGCCACGGGGTTCCGTGCGGTCCTCACGATCCCCGCGCCGGAGGCCAAAAGCAGGTTCCCCGGGTCCCCTGGGGCGAACAGGATCTGCTCCACCGGGAACGCAGGGTCCGCAGCGCGGAACCGGTAGAGGTAGTAGTGGTTGGTGAGGGCGAAGTCGATCTCCCCCGCGGCGAGGGCCTGGAGGAGGGCGATGTTGTTGGGGTAGGGTTGCGCTTGGTTTTGGCGCAGCGCCTCGACCCAGGCCTGAGCCCCCTCCTCGCCCACCAGGAGCCGAAGCCCCGTGAGGAAGGTCTGGAAGCCGGCGTTGGGCGGCGCCCAGCCCACCCGCCCCCGGTAACGCGGGTCCCCAAGCTCCAGGACGCTTGCGGGGAGCTCCGCGGGGGTCACCCGGGCGGGAGCGTAAGCCAGGACCCGAACTCGGATGCTCGTGGGGACCCAGCGTTCGTCCCCGACCCGGTAGGCCGGGGCCACCCGTTCCCGAAACTCCGCAGGGAGCTCCTGAAGCAGGCCCCGCCGGGCCAAGGTGGCCAGGGAGGCCTCGTAGCCCCAGAACACGTCGGCGGGGGAACGCGCGCCCTCCTCCAGGAGCAGGGCCACGAGCTCGGCCTGGGTGCCGTAGCGGACATGCACGCGGAGGCCCGTTTCCTCCTGGAAGCGCAAGATGAGGGGCTCCACCAAGGCCCGGGAACGGGCGCAGTACACCACGAGCTCCTGGGCACCGGCCAGGGCACCCAACCCGAGGACGAGGACCAGTACCAAACGCAAGAAGGGCATGCCGCACCTCCAATTTTGAGAAGTTTTCTCAAATTTTAGGCGAACCGCGATCCGATGTCAAGACCACCGCGCTAGGAAAAGACAGACCCCCTGGCCCTCAACGGCCTGGGGCTCAGAGCCTCACCCGCCAGCCCATGCCGCCACAGCCGCCTTCCCGAAACCCCGCTTCGCAAGCCCCCCGGTAGCAAGCACCCCGCGAGGGAAGCCCATAGGCCGCGGGGTTCTGCCCCAAGCGCCGGAGCTCCCCGGCCAGGTAGTAGCCCGGGTGGACGAACCGCAGCCACTCCTCCACCGCCGCCCGCACCGCCTCCGCGCCAAAACCCCGTTCCCGGATGAGCCAGGCCCCAAGCCCCCGAGCGCTGCGCACCAGGTTGCAGATGAGCCCGCCCTCCTCGCAACAGCAACGGGTCAGGCGGGTGTCGTCACAACAGGGCGTGGGTACGGGGTGCAGGGCCTCCCAAAGGATCCGTTCCTCCGCCGGGGTCAGGCGTACCGCGTCGTGCCAATCCGCAAAAGTTTGGGCGTTCCCCAGGGATAGGGGGATGCCGTAGGCCGTGCGTTGGCCCTCTTGGGGGATGACCTCCGCCCGGAGGGCCTCCAGGGAAAGGGCCGGGGGAGGCACCCTCTCCGTCCACCACAGGAGCACCCCCCCACCACCAGGCCCAAGGCCACGAGGAGGATCGCTACGTTGCGGTCCATAGCCACCCTCTTCACCCCATCCTCAATCCTGGGGGAGGCAGCAAGGCGGCACGGCCGGAGGCTTGGCGAGTTTCACTTCCTGGCCCATGCCCCCGCAGCCCCCCTCATCCAAGGGCACGTTGCACCAACCGCGGTAGCAGGCCTGGTAGGCCTCCGAGGGCTCCATCCCGAAGGCCGCGGGTTCGAGCCCCCGCTCCTCCAAGGCCAAGGCAAGGTAGTAGTTAGGAGCCAAAAACCGCAGCCACTCCGCCACCGCTGCCCGCACCTCCACCGCCCCGTAGCCTCGGTGCACGATCAACCACTTCCCTAACCCCTGAGCGGAGCGCACGAGGTTGCAGATGAGCCCGTGGTCCTGACAGCAGCAGTGGTACACGGGGTAGTCCGCGCAGCACGGGGCCGGAAAACTCAGGGCCTCGTACCAGACGGCCTCCTCCTCGGGGGTGAGGACGATCGCGTCGTGCCAATCCGCAAAAGTTTGGGCGTTCCCCAGGGATAGGGGGATGCCGTAGGCCGTGCGTTGGCCCTCTTGGGGGATGAGCTCCGCCCGGAGCTCGGAAACCAGCTCAGGACCCGCGGCAAAGCCCCCGAGGAACAGGAAAAGGCCCAACGCGGAAATGATCAGCCCAACCCTTCGCACATGTCCTCCTTTCGTCGCAAGGGAATCTACACCGGAGGTCGATGTCCGGTTTTCTCTGGCCCCGGCCCCCGCCCTTGCACCCCTCGACCCCATCCCCCACACGGGAAGTGGGGGTTCGGCTAGGCCGGCCCAGGGTAAAACGCGGGGGCCTGGGTGTCGGCGAAGAGGGCGGGCACCCCGCCGGTGTGCAGGAACACCACGTTCTCCATGCCCTTGAGTACGCCCTTCTCCAGGAGATCCAAAAGCCCGGCCATGGCCTTCCCCGTGTACACGGGATCGAGGAGGATCCCCTCCGTACGGGCCAAAAGCTCCACGGCCCGCTTCATCTCCGGGGTGGGAACCGCGTAGCCGGGCCCCACGTAGCCGTCGTGCACCTCGATCGCCTCTTCCGGAATAGGCAGGTCCAGTCCAAGGAAGCGCAGAGCTTCCTCGAGGTTCCGACGGATGCGCTCCCGCAGAACCTCGGCCCTTGCGGAGACGCTCACTCCCACCACCCGGATCTGCCCCTGGGCGAAAAGAAGCGAGCCCAGGATGAGCCCGGTTTGGGTCCCGGCGGTGCCGCAGGCGGTGACGATCCCATCCGGCGCAAGGTTCAAGGCCCGCATCTGCTCCAAAAGCTCCAGCACGCACCCCGCATAGGCGAGGGCCGAATGGAGGGGGTTACAGCCGTTGGGGATCACGTAAGGCCGCTCTCCCCGCCGCCGCAGCTCCTCCGCGAGCTCCTGGGCCCGCGCCTCTGTGGCTTGCACAAGCTCCTCCCGCGTGGAGAAAGCCTTGGGATCCACCCAGTGGATCTCCGCCGCGCCCAGGATGTGGTCGAGAAGGAGGTTCCCCGTGGGCGCGCTGGGCCGCTCGCCCCGGAGAACCGCGTAGGTCTTGAGGCCCAGGCGGTTGGCGCAGGCGATTGTTAGGCGCACGTGGTTGCTTTGAACCGCGCCGCTTGTGACGATCGCCGTAGCCCTTTGGGCCAAGGCCTCCGCAAGGGCATACTCCAACTTACGCACCTTGTTCCCGCCCAGGGCAATCCCCACGAGGTCCTCGCGCTTCATGAAAAGGCGCGGCCCGCCGAGCCTTCGGGTGAGGTTCGTAAGCTCCGCCAGAGGCGTGGGGTACTCGCCAAGCCGAATCCGCGGGATCTTTCCAAGCTGCATTTGACCTCCTCCGCGTGATTTTGACATGCGCAAGGAGTGGAGGCGAGCCTGCTCGTCCTCTTTCCCCGAGAAAGGCGAGGGGGACGTGGCCAACCCCCTCCATCCCCGGTAGGTTTGGATAGATGGCGGAGCGCCGAAAGTTGCCGATTCGGGGGATGACATGTGCGGCCTGCGCGGCCCGCGTGGAGGAGGCTCTTTCCCGCGTGCCCGGGGTCCAGCGAGCCATGGTGAACTTGGCCACGGAGGAGGCGTTCGTGGAGGCGGAACCTGGCCTTCGTTGGATCGAGCTTGCCCGTGCCGTGAAAGACGCGGGTTACGAGGTTCCCACCGAGACGGTCGTGCTCCCCATCGGCGGGATGACCTGCGCCGCGTGCGCGGCCCACGTGGAGGAAGCCCTGCGCGCGCTCCCCGGCGTCGTCTCCGTCGTCGTCAACCTGGCGACGGAGAAAGCGACCGTGACCTACGTCCCCGGCACGGTGGGCCTGGCCGATTTCAGGAGGGCCGTCGCGGAGGCCGGATACGAGGTCCTGGAGGCTCCTGCGGAGGGAGTGGCCGCTCCCGTGGAGGACCAGGCCGAACGGAAAATGCGCCAGGCCCGCTTCCGGATGCGCGTCGCCTGGGCCCTCACCATCCCCATCATCCTCTGGATGCTCCCGGAGATGCTCTGGGGCCTGATGTGGCCCAGCCATCTGGCCTTCAACCTGGGGATGATTCTCCTGGCCGCGCCCGTCCTTTTCTGGGTGGGCCGCCGGACCTACCGCAGTGGCCTCACCGCCGCGCTCCACGGCTACCCAAACATGGATACCCTCATCACCCTGGGGACAGGGGTTTCCTTCCTGACCGGTCCCCTCTCCTTCTTCTTCCCCATCGCCAACTACGCGGGTGTTGCGGCGATGATTATGGCCTTCCACCTGACCGGGCGGTACGTGGAGGAGACGGCGAAGGGGCGCGCGTCCCAGGCCATCCGGCGGCTCCTGGAACTGGGCGCCAAAACGGCGCGGGTGGTCCGGGACGGCCTGGAAGTGGAGGTGCCTGTTGAGGCCGTTCAGGTGGGGGACGTGATGGTCGTCCGCCCCGGCGAGAAAATCCCCACCGACGGCGTCGTTGTGGAGGGCGAGAGCGCCGTGGACGAGTCCATGGCCACCGGGGAGTCCATGCCCGTCAACAAGCGACCCGGCGACCCCGTCATCGGCGCCACGGTCAACCAGGAGGGGCTCCTGAAAGTCCGAGCCACGCGCGTGGGGAAAGATACCTTCCTGGCCCAGGTCATCCGGATGGTGGAGGAGGCCCAGGGTTCCAAAGTCCCCATCCAGGCCTTCGCCGACCGGGTGACCGCCGTTTTCGTCCCCGTTGTCCTGGCCATCGCGCTCCTGACCTTCGCCGCGTGGCTCGCCTTTCCGGGGACGATGCGGGCGCTGGTGACGGCGGGCTCCTTCCTGCCTTGGGTGAACCCGAACCTGGGAACCCTCACCCTGGCCATCATCTCCACGGTCGCTGTGCTGGTCATCGCCTGCCCCTGCGCGCTGGGGCTGGCGACGCCGACCGCACTGATGGTCGCCAGTGGGATGGGGGCCGAACGGGGCATCCTCATCCGCTCCGGCGAAGCGCTGCAGACCCTGCGGGATGTTCGGATGGTCGTCTTTGACAAGACGGGGACCCTGACGAAGGGGAAGCCCGAAGTGACGCACATCGTCCCGGCCGACGGCGTGGACGGGCGGGAGGTTCTGCGGCTGGCCGCGTCGGCGGAGCGGGGGAGCGAACACCCCCTGGGCCGGGCGGTCGTGGCGCGCGCCGAGGCGGAGGGGCTCCCTCTGACGGACCCCCTCGGTTTTCAGGCCCGGCGGGGGCTGGGCGTCCTGGCCACCGTGGACGGGAAGCGGGTGCTCGTGGGCTCCCGGCGGCTCGCGGAGGCGGAGGGGATCGAGCTGGGGCCCGTGGCGGAGGCCATGGCCCGCTTGGAAGAGGAGGCCCAAACCGTGGTGGTGGTGGCGGCCGACGGGCGCGCGCTGGGAGTCCTGGGGATCGCGGACACCCTGAAGGAGGACGCCGTCGCGGCGGCCGAGGAACTGCGCCGGATGGGGGTCCGGACAGCGATGATCACGGGCGACAACTGGCGGACCGCACAGGCCATCGCGCGCCGGGTGGGGATTGACCACGTTCTGGCGGAGGTCCTTCCGGACGGGAAGGTCGCGGAGGTCCGGCGGCTGCAGGAGGCGTTCGGGACGGTGGCCTTTGTCGGCGATGGCATCAACGACGCGCCGGCGCTGCGGCAGGCAAACGTGGGGATCGCGCTGGGGACGGGGACGGACATCGCCATCGAGGCCGGGGACATCGTGCTGGTGCGCGGGGACCTGATGGGGGTCGTGCGGGCGATGCGGCTTTCCCGCGCGGCCTTTCGCAAGATTCGGCAGAACCTCTTCTGGGCCTTCTTCTACAACGTGGTGATGATCCCGCTGGCGGTGATGGGCTGGATGCACCCGGTCCTGGCGGAGGTCGCGATGGCCACCTCCTCCGTCACCGTGGTGGGGAACGCCAACCTCCTGCGCCGGGCAAGGCTGGATTAGGGCTCCCTTACCCCCTCCCTCGCCCCCAGGGGAGAGGGGAAAAGGGGATGTCGCCCCATGGGGGAGCAGAGGAAGATGGGCCTTGCCCCCCCACGGTGCCAGCTCAGCCCTCCCCTCTCCCCCGGGGGAGAAGGGCAGGGATGAGGGGGCCGCCGCGCACGGGCCGAAGGCAGGCCGGAGAGATACAATCCCGCGCAAAGGAGGCGGCATGGCGAAGAAGGTCGTGGACCCGGTGTGCAAGATGGAAGTGGACCCGGAGACGGCCCCGGCCAAGGCCGAGTACAAGGGCCAGACCTACTATTTCTGTGCCCCGGCCTGCAAGAAGGCCTTCGAAAAAGACCCCGAGCGCTACCTAACGGGCGGAAGGGCGGGCGAGCGGAGACCCTGGTGGAGGCGGTGGTTCACCTGCCGGGGTTGAGCCGCCCGTCTGCCTGGCGCACGGCCTCGGCCACCCGTTCCACAGCTTCCCGAAGAAGCCTTTCCTCAGGGCCCTCGGCCATGAGGCGTACGAGAGGCTGCGTCCCCGAGGGCCGCACCACAAGCCTCCCCCGGCCGGAAAGGAGCCGCTCGGCCTCGGCGATGGCCTGATGCACCCCCTCATCGTGCAGGACCCCCTCGCGGTCCTGCACGGGCAGGTCCTCCCGCACCTGGGGGTACAAGGGCACCGAAGCCACGAGCTCCGCTAAACTTTTGTCCAACCGCTTAAGGTAGGAGAGCAAGAGGAGCCCGGTGAGGAGGCCGTCGCCGGTGGCCGTGTACCGGCGGAACACGAGGTGGCCGGAAGGCTCGCCCCCAAGATCCACCCCATGCTCCCGCATGGCCCAGGCCACGTGGCGGTCGCCCACGGGCACCCGCAGCACCTCAAAACCCCGGTCCCTCAGGTACATCTCCGCCCCCAGGTTCCCTAACACCGTGAACACCACCGCCCGCTTCCGGATCTCCCCCCACTCCCAGAGGTGGGGAGCCAGGGCAGCCATGAGGCGGTCGCCCTCCACGATCTCCCCTTTTTCGTCCACGAAGAGCGCGCGGTCGCCGTCGCCATCGAAGGCGATCCCCAAGTCGGCCCCGCTTTCGCGCACGGTCCTTTGGAGGAGCGCGGGGGCGGCGGCACCCGTGGCGTTGATGCGGGCCCCGTCGAGCTCGGCCCCAAGGAGGAAAAGCTCCACGCCGATCGCCCCGTACACCTCGGGAGCCACGCTCGCCGTGGCACCAAAGGCGCAATCCAAGACAAGTTTGACCCCGGGAAGCCGGAGCCCCCCGACCCAGCCCCTGAGGAGGCCCAGGTACTTCTCCCGCGCTTCCGGGAATCCTTGAATCGCACCGAAGCCGGGTCCCAAGCCATCCAGGCCAAGGAGGCTTTCCACCCTCTCCTCTTCCTCTACGGCGAGTTTCAGGCCCGCGGGGTCATAGAATTTAACGCCGTTGTCCTCAGGCGGGTTATGGGAGGCGGAGACCACAACCCCGAGGTCGAACTTTTCGTGGACCACGAGGTGGGAGACGGCGGGGGAAGGGAGGACGCCGGCATCGAGGACTTGGGCCCCGGTGGCGGCGAGGCCGGCGGCGCAGGCCGCGCTCAAAGCCGGTCCGGAAAGACGCGTATCCCGCGCAAGAAGCACCCGGCGCGGCCGAAAGGCCAGACCTGCTGCACGCGCCAAGGAAAGGGCGAGTGTTACGGTGAGCTCTTCTCCGGCCTTTCCCCGCACGCCATCGGTGCCGAAAAATTTGGGCATTTTTTCCTCCGAGGAACGGGGCAATTTTAGCGGATCCTTTCCCCCTCACCCTAGCCCTCTCCCCCAGCGGGGCGTGGGAAGAAAAGCGGAAAAACCTGTTGAACATGCCGAGAGGGGGTTCCCGCGGCCAGGGAACGGAGGACTTGCTTCGTTTAAGGCTTGCGCGGGCTAGGCTCAACCGTTCTTCACGGTTCCCTTCTCCACCAGGTCTTCGTGTGATGATCGTCCCCCACCCCATTGGGATGAGGGTCGGTTCGCTCAAGGGGAGGGACGCGGGCCGAACAGGGCCGTGCCTAGGCGGATCATGGTGGCCCCCTCCTCCACGGCGACCTCCCAATCCGCGCTCATCCCCATGGAGAGGGTGTCCAGGGGGAACCCTTCGGCGCGGAGCGCCTCAAAAAGCCGGCGCAGGGCCCGGAAGTGGGGGCGGGAGTCCTCGGGCCTCTCGGGGGGCGGAGGAATGGCCATGAGCCCCCGCAGTTCCAGGTGAGGAAGTTCTCGAAGGGCTTGGGCCAATGGCTCCACCTCCTCGGGGAGGACCCCCGCCTTCTGGGGCTCGCGGCCGATGTTCACCTGGATCAGCACGGGCAGCCTTTTCCCGGCGCGGGACGCCGCGGCCTCCAGCCTTTGGGCAAGTCTCAAGGAGTCCACGGTCTGGACCCAGTCGAAGAGAACCGCGGCTTTGGTGGCTTTGTTCGCCTGAAGCCGGCCGATCATGTGCCAAACGGCGGGCTCAGGGATTTCCCGCTTCTTCCGCTCCGCCTCCTGCACGTAGTTTTCGCCGATGTGCTGGATCCCCGCGGCGAGGGCTGCCCGGATCTCCTCCGGGGTGCGGTCCTTCGTGGCCGCCACCACCGTCACATGCGGTGGCACCCGCCGCAGGATCGCTTGGCAGCGGTCCACGATTTCGCGAAACTCCATTTCCGCCGAGTCTATAGGGCTTACCCAAAAATAAAAAGCCCCTCCCCGCCGGGGAGGGGCGGCCTTTTTCATTTAGGATTTGGGTAAGATTTCAACGCGGATGCGTTCAAATTTTCCGTCGCCGAAGAGAACCCAAAGGTCGTAGAACCCGGGCTCAAGCTCCTTCGCGGGGAAGCTCGCCAAGTAGCCGGCTTTTTCCGCGTCAAACGGAACGCGAAGCCATTTGACGAGCGGATACTCCTCTTCTTCGTTTACGAAGCGCACACGCACCACGCTGATCTCTGAGCCCGCGCGGGTGAAGGGGCGCCCAAAGTAATCCTTCATGACGAAGGCAAAGACCACGTCCTCGCCCTGGGTGTAGCGAGCACGCAAAAGGTATTTGCCGACTTTGATGGTCTCCTCAGGGGGTAGCACACGGTCCAAATAAAATCCGCTGGGCAAAACGGCTTGGACTAGGCCGCGCACAAAGTACATAACGGTGGACTGAGCCTCATTTCCCGCACGATCTTTGGCCCACACCGTGAACTTGGCCTGGCCCGGGGAGCGGGTGTCCACAGGCTCGCCGTTTCCCGCAGAGGCTTTGACCTCGGCCAAGCCGGAAAGCCTGTCCCATGCGGACCAGTCCGCGAGCACAGGCTGGTGGATGATGTACTCCCCGCCCGGCTCGGGAACACGGACGTGAATCTCCGGCGGAGTGAAGTCCAGGCGAATCGTGGCCTGCTTGAAGGCTGGCTCGGAATTGTCGCGGTACCTCACCACATGCACGCCCTCCTCGGCAAGGAGGAAGACCACAGGCGCGGGTGCGGACGATATGGGCCCGCCATCCACTTGCCAATAAACAGGAGAATCGCCGTTGATGGTCACGGTGACGGGAGTGTTGTTCCAGCCGTAGGCGTTGGGAGATGGGCCTATGGAAATGGAAGAAGCGGCTTCCACCACCAACCCGGCACACACCACGAAGAAGACGCCGACAACCCCCCTCATTTCCCCTCCTTTCCCTCCTTCGTGGGGAGGATTTCAACCCTCAGGCGCTCGCTTTGGCTGTCGCCAAAGCTCAGCCAAAGGTCATAGATACCGGGTTCCCGCTCGCTCGTGTCGTAGACGAGCTTGTAGAAGCCGACCTCCTGGTCATAGGGAATGGAAAGCCAAGCCCAGATGGTGTGCTTTTCGCCAAACTCCGGGTCAGGCCGCACCTGGGTGACGAGGAGAGTGGGGCGCGTCCAAGGTCCCGCTCTTCTTTGGGCGTCCAAAAGGCGGAAGGCGATGGTTATGGTCTCGCCCCGGGTGTAACGGGCCAAGACGGGGAATTTCCAAGCCAGGAATCTCTCCTCGGGTGGAAGAAGGCGATTGAGGTAGAACCCTGAAGGCAGAACGGTTTCAATCACGCAAAGCACGCGGTAGTCCACCTCCGCGCGGGCGGTGTTTCCTGCGCGGTCCCGGGCGAAGACCCAGAACGTTTGATGGCCGGGTAGGGAGGTATCCAAAAAGCTTCCGCTTTGAGCGCTGGCTTCCACGAGCTCTAGACCTGAAAGGCGGTCGTAGGCAAGCCAGTCAACGACAACGTTTTGGTGCAGAAGATACGAAGCATCGCGGATGGGCGTATGGACCACGATCCGGGGAGGGGTCAAGTCTATACGCAGGGTCAGCGTATGGGGCGGCTCCTGGCCCGTGTCGTCCTCAGCCCAGTACTTAAGGGTATAGATTCCTTCGGAGGAGATGGAAAGTGCGACCGGGGGAAATTGGCATGAAGGGGTTCCGCCGTCCAGCTGGTAGCAAACGCGCAGGTTCTGACCGCCCGAGGCTTGGAGGATCACGGTGACGGTGGTGTTGTGCCAGCCGTAGGGATTGGGGGGCGGGTCCACGGTGGCCCACGACATCGGTTGCGCCAGGGTGGAGAGGCTCAGCATCCCTATCCCGAGGGCCCACAGGAGATTGCGCATCCCCCTCACCTCCTTCTTCTTTATCTACCCTGATCTGCCTCCCCGGGTTTCCTAAAAAGAAAAGGGCCGGGTTTCCCCGGCCCCTCGCTTCAGGCCAAACTCAGCCTAGAACACCCACGGGCCTGGGTAGTTGTTCCACCACCCCGGCCAGCGGGAGACCGGCGGGCCGGGTGTGTAAGCGTAGTACACGCCCGGATCGGTCACGGCGAAGGTGTAGGTTTCGGTGACCCCGTTCTGCTTCACGGTGACCGTCACCGTGGCCGGGGTTCCGCCCCAGAACACCACGGCCAAGGGGTAGACATCGTCGTCGTAGTGGGGGAAGCCCAACGTGTAGGTTTCCGTGCCCGACGGGCCGCTTTCGTCCGCCGACCAGGTGCCCCAGAACCCAGGATCCCAGGCGAAGGTCCAGCCCACACCCGGCTCGTAGACGGCCAGGTCGATGTCCGTGTCCGGGCCGCCGCCGGTCCAGGAGAGGGTCACCTCGAGGGTCGTGTTCACCTGAACGTTGATCGTCGTCACGCCGCCTGGGGTGAGGGTGACCGTGGTCTTCCCGGTCACGCGGTTGGCCGTGCGGTAGTTGCCCCACATGGGCGTGGCGTCGTCGCCGCCCACGACCACCTCATAGGTTCCAGGCTCAAGGACGGGGAAGTACGCCAGGCCGTAGAACGGCGGGTAATCGCCCGCGGGGAACCCGATGTTGATGAACCCTACGAGGTCGGTCTGGCCGCGCTCGATGATACGGCCGCCCCGGCGCAAGGTGACGTCCATGAACACCGTGGGGGTCCACTCGCCCCAAAGGGGCATCGAGCTTGCGGTGACCACGTGGACCCGCAGGGCCGCCCCGTCGTTGGGAGGAAGCGGTGCGGTGAGGGCCCTGTCCGCCTGGATGAGGCCGTAGCCGTGGTGGGTGTCGAACCCGGGGGCCCCGAGGTCCCGAGCCGTCCCCTCCAGGAGTCGGCGCACCTGGTACGGCGTGGCCGTGGGGTACTTCTCCAGGATCAGGGCCGCCAGGGCCGCGGCGTAGGGGCCGGACATGGAGGTGCCATCCCAGTAGTCGTAGAGGAGGGGCAGCCCCGTACCATCCTGGATGGTCTGGGAGCGGACGCTGGAGAGGACGCGCACGCCGGGCGCGGTCACCGAAAGCCAGGTCCCCATGGTGGAGAAGTCGGCCTTGCGGAGGTGGGGGTCCACGGCAGCCACAGCGATGACCCCGGCGATGCTGGCTGGCCGGAACCACACGGTGTTCCGGCTGTTGCCCGCCGAGGCCACCACCACCACCCCATTCGCCAGCGCGTAGTCGATTCCGGCCTTGACCGCCTGGGAGTAAGCTGCACCCCCCCAGGAGTTGTTGAACACCATGCGCGTGCCAGGGGGCCTGTTGTCCACGGCCCACTTCACGCCCGCCAAGAAGTTCACAGTCCCGATGAAACCAGGGTCGAAGATCCTGACGTCGAAGAGCTTGGCGTTGTAAGCGAGCCCCACCACACCCTTCCCATCGTTCTTGGCGGCGATGATCCCGGCCACGTGCGTCCCATGGCCATGCGCGTCGAAGTTGATGTTCGGATCCACCTCCGTGAACGTCCGGGTGTTGTAGCGCCGAACCACCTGACCCACGAGGTCAGGATGGGTGGAGTCGATCCCCGTGTCGAACACGGCCACAACGACCCCCTGCCCGGTGTACCCCAGGGCCCAGGCGGCCTCGGCGTTTACGGCGTCCAGCGCCCACTGGAACGGGCGAAGATCGGCGTTGGGGTCGTAAACCAGGGGATCGAGGGCCTTGACCCCGAGATCCGGCGCGGGCACGGGTTCGGGTGTGGGGTAGACGTAATCCGGCTCGGCGAACAGGAGCCCCTCCAGGGGTTGGCCGCGGGAGGCAGGACGAATCCGGGCGCTTGGCGCTTGCGGCTTCGTGGTGGGGGGCGCAGGGATCGGGTCCAGAAGCCCCCGCCGGGCCAGGGCGATCAACCCCAACGCGGTGGGAACATCCACCCCGCCCCCAAGGAGGACCTCAGCGACGATGACCTCGCCGAGCACAACTTCATTCCCCCGGCTCCCTTGGAGGAGCTGAAGGACCTTTTGGAAGGCGGACCTCCCCTCGGAGGTATCGAGGTACCCCACGATGATCCGGTCGGGCCGGTACTCCTCGGCGGGCTCGATCAGGCCCTCGCCAAACACGCGGGGGTCCAGGGCGAGCGCCGCGGAGGGATCGGCGGGGACGAGGGGCACCGCCACTTGGGCCACCGGGGCCCGCACCTCCTTGGGGAGAAGCCCCGCACACCCGGCAAGAAGGAGGGAAAGCCCGGCTAGGCTCATCAACCCAATCACGATCCTCTTGGTCATCGTGCACCTCCTCACCAGTCCGCGGTGGTGAACGCCCGCACGTCCGGATGGACCTGGGTCGGGAAAACCCCGGTGTAGCCGTTGTTGGCCGCGACCGAAACGGCGTTGGCCGCAAGGTCGATGGCGAGGGCGGCCTGGATCTCCCACTGGTACATCCGGTGGGGCTGGAGCCGCTCAAACCCCGTGTTGGGGATCCCCGTGTACGTCACGGAGGTGGCGTTCAGGGGCGGGGTGATCGCGATGGTGTACCCGCCGTGGGGGGTGTCCCACAGGCGCACCCGGTAGAACTGGGTCGTGCCCACCACCACCGTGGGCGCCCAGGTGAACGTGGGGTAAAGGGGCACGTTTTCCGCCTCGTCCTCCGGGGAGAGGAGGCGCACGTCCCAAGGCGGAAGCGGGATGCAGGAGGCCTCCAAGGGGGCGGATTCCACGTTCCCCCGATAGGCCACGATGCGGTAGGTGGCCTCGCGCCCCACTTGCAAGTCGGGCGTGCTGTCCCGGTAGAGGTAGGTGGCGGCTCCCGTGGCCTGCACCGTGTACAAGAGCCGGAAGTCGGCCTCACCGGCGAGCCTCCGGTAGATCCGGTACCCCGTGATCGCCCCTACGGTGGTGTCGCTCGCGGAACGGCGCCAGCGGAGCTCCACGTAGAGGTTCGTGCCGGGCGGAGCCGCCAGGGGGTCAAGGCTGTAGTAGCCCACCTGCCGGGCCAAGGTCACGGCCAGGGCCGTCCGCGCCGGGATGAGCACACCGTGAACGCCGTCCGTGAGAATGGCAGCCGTGGGCGGGAGCGGCGGGTCCACGGAGACCGGGTCCGTGGCGGGCTCCACGTACACCCGGTAGATCACGTGGGTCCGGTTATCGTTCCAGTCGTAGACCACGACCTCGAACGTCGTCCAGCCGGAAACCCCGTAGGTGGCGGGGTCAATGGTGAACGTGCCTGTGGTGTAGGTGTTGGCGTAAACCGCCCGCGGGGAGGTGAGGAACGCCGCCCCACCCATCTTGCCGAAGCTCGCGTAGATCAGGTTGATGTCGTTCGGGCCCTCGGCGTCGATCTTCACGCTGATCGGCCCAGAGACCGTCATCCCCTCGGTGACCCCGGTCACCGTCACCTTGGGCGGCTCCAGGGACCACTTGGGGTTGGCCACGGGCTTCTGCACGATGTGGAGGCGGGCGGTGCTGGCCACCTTCACCCCCTCTACCCGGGAGGTGGCATAGCCCTCCTTTCGGGCCTCCACCACGTACAGGCCCTCCGGTACAACCAGGCGGAAGTACCCGTCGGCGTTGGTCACGGCCATGGGGCCGTAGTAGTCGGAGATGACGCCGTACCTCGGGGCCGCGCCGTCCATGGGCCAAGCCTTCACCACCGCTCCCACAACCGGCTCGCCCGCGAGGTGGTTGGTCACGTATCCCTCGATGACGCCCGTGGCGGGGGCGCGCACGAAGAGACATCCCGAGAGGGCAAAGGCGCTCAAGACCAGGGCCGCAAAGAGCAGACGCTTGAGCATGGCTCACCCCTTCAGAAGGCGAGGGTCCAGCCCACGGTGAGGCCGGCCTGGCCGCCCACCACGGCGGAGAGGCCCAGATTGACCGTGAAGTTGGCAAACAGCGGAACCTGCGCGTCCAAGAGGACCCGGCTCAGCCCAAAGAGCGCGCCCGAGGGCTTGAAGTACAGACCGATCCCAAGGGTCCAATTCGCGCCGCAGCAGCCCGGCCCGCAGAACCCAAGCTTCACGTACTCGTACTCCGCACCCTGGAACACGTCGGCGCCCAGGATCTCCTTGATCTTAGCTACGTTGAAGGCCGTGAGGAACTCGGCGTAGGTGCAGTCCCCAAGGTCGCAGCGGATCTTGAACCCGTAGAGCTCGAGGGCCTGCCAAATGCTCCCGGTGAAGCCGACGTCGCCGTAAACGGTGAGACAACCCTCGATCCCCGCCCACTTGGGCTTCACCGCAACGGCCTTGGCCGTGGTGGTGAAGGTGACCTCCACATCGAAGGAGATGCCGCAACAGAGGGGGATGTCCTTCAAGGTCGCGGTGAGGGCGTCGAACCCGCCCTCCTTGACGAAAGCAAAGCCGAGGTCCAAGGTGATCCCGCAACAGAGGGGGATGGCCTCCGCGCCGAGCTTGAGGTAGCGGAACTCCAGGCCGCCCGGGAAGGGGTCGATGGGAAAGACTTTCGCATAGGTGCCCACTCCGGAGTAGAGGAGGGTGAAGTCCTGCTTGCGGGCGCCAAGGCCGATCTCCGCGGCAAATTTTATGCCGTCGAGCTTGAGGCCAGCCTCAAGCACGGTTCCACCCGAGGGACCGCCCGTGAACACGTAGGGGCCATTGGGGCCAACCATGGCCGTATGCACCACCAGGTCCATCCCGGAAAGGAGCAAGCTGTATTTGCCGTAGGCGTAGAGGAAGGCCGGGGCCAGAGGGCCGAACAGGAAGGTCCACTCCGAATTAAGGGGGCCAAGGGCACCCTGGGCGGTGAAGGTCTGCCAGACCCAGCCATCGGTCCCGAAGAACTCCGCCGTCCCGCCCACCGTCCAGTCCCAAAGCGTTCCCTTCAGCGTGAGCTCCATGGAGTCCAGACCAACCGGTGGGGGGAGGAGGGCAACCTTCGCGGACCAACTGCCGGACAGGGCCTGCCCGAAAGCCAATCCGCTGAAAACAATCAAAGCAAGCAAAAATCGCCGTGCCATTCGACCTCCTTCCTCATGCCCGTGGAACTCAATAGACGCTTTTTCTTCCGCTGACCACCTCCTTTAGGCCTTGTGTTGCGCAGTATATAGCGACAGGGACAGGGGTGTCAATACTTGGTGACCGATGTCCCCGATTGGCTCCCTGGGGAAAGGGTGGGTAGGATGGCCGCGATGAAGGAAGCGATGCTGTGGGAAAGCTTGGGGGAGGGGCGGGTGCGCTGTGTCCTATGTGCGCACCGCTGCACCATCCCGCCGGGAGGGCGGGGCGTGTGCCAGGTCCGCGAGAACCGGAACGGAAAACTCTACTCCCTCGTGTACGGGCGCCTCGTCTCCCAGGCCCTGGATCCCGTGGAGAAGAAGCCCTTCTTCCACTTCCTTCCGGGCACGAGCACCCTCTCCTTGGCCACCGTGGGCTGCAACTTCCGCTGCGATTTCTGCCAGAACCACGAGATCTCCCAGTTTCCCCGGGAACACGGGGGGCGCATCGTGGGCGAGCCCGTGGAACCCGAAGAGACCGTGGAGGCCGCCAAGGAAACGGGGGCGCGCTCCATCTCCTACACCTACACCGAGCCCACGGTGTTCTTCGAGTTCTGTCGCGATGTGGGAAGGCTGGCGGCCGAAGAGGGGCTGCGCAACGTCTTCGTCACCAACGGCTACATGACCGAGGAGGCCCTGGCGGAGGCGCGCGGATGGCTGCACGCGGCTAACGTGGACTTGAAAAGCTTTTCCGAGGATTTCTACCGCCGTTTCTGCGGGGCTTCCCTTCAGCCCGTGCTGGAGACCATCGCCCGCATGTGGGAAGCGGGGATCTGGGTGGAGGTCACGACCCTCGTCATCCCCGGACGCAACGACTCCGAAGAGGAATTGCGTTGGATCGCGGAGTTCCTCGTGGGGATCTCTCCGGACATTCCTTGGCACGTCTCCCGCTTCGTCCCCGCCTACAAGGCTTGGGACCTTCCGCCCACGCCCCTGAGCACCCTGCGGCGGGCCCGAGAGATTGGGCTTTCCGCAGGCCTGCGCTACGTCTACATGGGCAACGTCCCCGGCGAGGGGGAGGACACCCTTTGTCCGGGCTGTGGCCGGACGCTCATCCGCCGCTACGGGTTCTTTGTCCTGCAGAACGATCTTGTGGAGGGGGCCTGTCCCCACTGCGGGACCGCCCTGGCCGGGATCTGGCGGTAGAGGGCGCAATTGAGCCCGCAACCCGTGCGGGCTAAAATGCCAAGCGATGGAAAAGCGACCGATTGGACCGCCTTGGAACCTGCGCCTCCTCACCTTCCTTTTGGTGGTGGGGCTGGTGGTGTTCATGGTGGTGCAACTCTTCCAAGGGA
This sequence comes from Candidatus Bipolaricaulota bacterium, assembly GCA_030550535.1. Lineage (GTDB taxonomy): Bacteria > Bipolaricaulota > Bipolaricaulia > Bipolaricaulales > Bipolaricaulaceae > DTER01. The sequence continues at coordinate 84,054 of JAUQPF010000046.1, read as the reverse complement.
GCACTGCCAGCCGCACCAATTCCTTCAGCTACTCCCACTTTTTGGACCTGGTGCGGGCAGGTCGCGTGGCCGAGGTGGTGATCCGCGGGGCCAAAATCGAGGGCATCCTCCGCACCGGCGAGCGCTTCGTCACCCAGGGCCCTCCCGAGAACTCCCCCGCCTACGCCGAGCTCATCGCCCTCCTCGATGGCCAAGGCGTTTTGCTGCAATTTGAAAGCGCTTCCTCCTCCGGCTGGTTCTGGACGGTCCTGAGCTACCTCCTCCCCTTCCTTCTCCTCGTCCTTTTTTGGAGCTGGATGATGCGGCGCATGCAGGGCACGAACGCCTTCACCTTCACCCAGTCGCGGGCCAAGCTCGTGACCAAGGAGTACACCAAGGTCACGTTCAAGGATGTGGCCGGGATCGACGAGGTTTTGGAAGAGGTGCGGGAGATCGTGGACTACCTCAAGGACCCGGGTCGGTTCGTGCGCCTGGGGGCGAAGATCCCTAAGGGCATCCTCCTTGTGGGTCCGCCGGGAACGGGAAAAACCCTGCTTGCGCGGGCCATCGCGGGCGAGGCCGGGGTTCCCTTCTTTTCCATCTCCGGCTCGGATTTCGTGGAGATGTTCGTGGGCGTGGGCGCGGCGAGGGTGCGCGACATGTTCCAAAAGGCCAAGGCCAACGCGCCCTGCATCGTGTTCATCGACGAACTGGATGCGGTGGGGCGCAAGCGCGGGGCGGGGATCGGCGGCGGCCACGACGAGCGCGAGCAGACCCTGAACCAGCTCCTTGCGGAGATGGACGGGTTTGAGGGGGACACGGGGGTGATCGTTCTAGCGGCCACGAACCGGCCGGACGTGTTGGACCCTGCGCTTCTGCGCCCCGGACGGTTCGACCGGAAGATCGTGGTGCCCCCGCCGGACCTCCACGGCCGCGAGGCCATCCTGCGCGTGCACACCCGCAATAAGAAACTCGCTCCCGACGTGGATCTTGCGGTCCTGGCCCGCCGCACCCCGGGCTTTGTGGGCGCGGATCTGGAGAACCTTTGCAACGAGGCCGCGCTCCTTGCGGCGCGAAAGAACAAGCCGGCCATCGAGATGGAGGACTTCGAGGAGGCCCTGGAGCGCCTCATCACGGGTCTGGCCCGCAAGGGCATGTACATCAAGGAGGAGGAGCGGAAGCGCATCGCCTACCACGAGGCCGGCCACGCCCTGGTGAGCAAGCTCCTGCCCAATGCGGATCCCCTCCTCAAGGTCACGATTGTGCCCCGCGGGGTGGGCGCCCTGGGGTATGCCCTGCAGATGCCCACGGAGGACCGCTACTTGCGCACGAAGTCCGAGCTCATGGACCGCCTCACGGTGCTTTTGGGCGGGCGAGCCGCGGAGGAAGTGGTGTTTGGGGATCAGACCACCGGCGCGGCCGAGGACCTCAAGGAGGCCACGGAGCTCGCCAAGCGCATGGTGGTGGAGTACGGGATGAGCGAGGAGCTCGGCCCCTTGAGCCTAGGGAAGGAGCGGACCAACATTTTCCTGGGCGAGGAGATCGTGAAAAGCGACGAGCACTCTGAGGAGCTCACGGCCGCCATCGACCGGGAGATCCGCCGCGTGGTCCTCGAGGCCTATAACCGCGCGAAGAACCTCGTGGCGCGCTACCGGGAGGCCTTGGACCGCCTGGCCCAGGAGCTCCTGCGCCGCGAGACCCTGGACAAAGAGGACGTGGACAGGATCCTCGCGGACCTCGCTCCTCAGCCGGTGGGATGAGGGTCGCTGTCCTTGGCTCCACCGGCTCCATCGGCCTTCAAGCCCTAGAGGAGATCCAGCGCTTTCCGGGCCGTTTTGAGCTTGCGGCCCTGGCCGCCGGCCGAAACGTGGCGCTCTTGGCCCAGCAAGCCCGCACCTTCGGGGTCCGTGAACTCTGCGTGGCGGAGGAGGCCGATGCGGTCAAGCTCCAAAAGCTTGTTCCGGGAGCGCGCGTGCGCTTTGGGCCGCAAGGTTTAGCGGAGCTTGCAGCCCTCCCCCACGTCGACCTTGTTCTGAACGCCGTGGTCGGGGCGGTGGGGATCTTCCCCACCTTGAGCGCCCTGCGCGCGGGGAAACGCTTGGCCCTGGCCAATAAAGAATCCCTCGTGGTCGCTGGGGAGCTCGTCATGCACGCCCGGCAATATCCGGACCAGATCGTCCCTGTGGACTCCGAGCACGCCGCGCTTTGGCAGCTCTTTCAAGGGGTGCGGCGGGAGGAGGTGGCCCGGGCCTGGATCACCGCCTCCGGCGGCCCCTTTCGCCACCGATCCGAAGAAGAGCTGAAGGACGTCACGCCCGAAGAGGCCCTTAACCACCCCACCTGGCGGATGGGCCCCCGCATCACCGTGGACTCCGCCACCCTGGTGAACAAGGCCTTTGAGGTCATCGAGGCCCATCGCCTCTTTGCGCTTCCCTGGGACCGAATCGGCGTCCTTTTGCATCCCGAATCCAAGGTGCACGCGCTTTTGGAGCTGGTGGATGGTTCCATCCTGGCGCAGCTCGCCTACCCCGACATGCGGCTTCCCATTCGGGCGGCCCTCACCTACCCGGAGCGGCTTCCGCCGGCGATCCCGCTCCCCTTGGCCCCGCTCACCCTCGTGTTTCAGGAGGTCCCTCGGGACCGGTATCCCGCGTTTTGGTTGGTCCTTCGGGCCGGCCAGGAAGGGGGCACGCTTCCGGCCGTGGCCAACGCCGCGGACGAGGTCCTCGTGGCCGCCTTCCTGGCCAAAAAGATCCCGTTCACGGCCATCGCCGCGGGCCTGGAACACGTGCTTTCTCGGCACACGAAGACCGAGGCCAGCTCGCTTGAGGAGGTGCTCGTGGCGGATCGCTGGGCCCGGGAAGAGGCCGAGAAGTTCGTGGACGGGATCTTCCGGAGGATATAAAATCGCGTGCTATGCTCACGACCAAGCGGATTGGCTATGGTCTGCGGCTGCTTTATGACCTAGCGGTCAACGCCGAGGACTTCCAGTCGGCCCGCGTCCTGGCCGAGTCCTACAAGGTTCCGGAGACCTTCCTGCGCCGGATCCTCATGGATCTTCGGCGTGCGGGCTTTGTGGAGGCCCAAAAGGGGCGGATCGGCGGGTACAAGCTCGCCAAGAAGCCCGAGGAGATCAAGATCGCCCAGGTGATCCGGGCCTTGGAGCCCGAGGGGCTGGAGCTGGGGTTCGCCCAGCTGGGCGGCCGGGCGGGCGCCGTGAGCCTTCCCAAGTCCTGCCCCACCTGGCCCTTCTGGAACCGGCTGGAGGAGAAGTTCCTCAGGGAGCTGGAGGAGGCCACCCTGGCCGACCTCATCGCCCTGAGCAAGAGGGGGGGCAAGTGAGGCCTTCCGCGGACGAGGTGCGCGCGGTGCTCCGGGAGCGCGTCTACGACCCGGAGCTGGGCATCAACGTGGTGGATCTGGGCCTCATCTATGACGTGGAGGTGGAGGAGGGCCGGATCGTGGTGGACATGACCCTGACCACGCCGGCCTGCCCCTTGGCCGCCACCTTGCCCGCGGAGGTGGAGCAGGCCCTGCGCGAGCGGTTCGAAGGCTACGACGTGGAGGTGAACCTCGTCTGGGAGCCCCGCTGGACGCCGGAGCGCATGTCCAAAGAGGCGCGGGAGATGCTGGGCGGCCGGTGAAGGGCGAACGCTGTTCCCTCTGCGGCCAGCGTGCCGGTGACCGCCGCTGCCCTGCCCTAGATCGTCTTATTTGCAGCACGTGCTGCGGGAAGGAGCGCGGCCGGTCCGTGCGGTGTCTCCCGGATTGCCGGTTCCTGGTGGAGGCGGAGGCCCGCTGGCGGGCCCGCCGCAGCCGGGAGCTCGCGGAGGCCTGGCTCGCCTGGCAACGGGAGCAACCGGACCTTCCCTGGCCCTACCTTCATGCTCTGGCCAAGATCCTCGCGGACTTCCTGCACAGGACGTTCGCCACGGATGCCGAGGTGGAGCGAGCCCTGCGGGACCTGGATCAGGCCCTAAGCCCCATCGTCCTCGTTTCCGCGGCGCCATCCCCCCTGGGGCGGGCCCTGAGCTCCACCCTTGTGCGCCTGGCCCAGGAGGGGAAGGTGAGCCGGGAGGAGCTGCGGTCGGCAGCACGGGCTCTGGCCGACTGGCTTTCCTCTTGGCGAATCCTGGAGGACGAGCGGCGCTTCGTGCGCGCTCTCTTAGGGACCTACCCACCTCTTTCCGAGGAGCCGGGCCTCATCCTTCGGCCCTAAGCCGGGTCCAGAGGCCCAACCCGCGCGCAAGCCCAAGGTACAGGAAGAGGCCTACGGGCACGGCCACGAGGACCTGGGCCCAGCTTCCGTAAGGAGCGAGGCCCTCCCGCAGCCCCCACACGGCCGCGGCCATAAGCCCCGCAGCCAAAAAAGACCGGACCAGGTCCTTTGGGACCAGCCATCCCGGCGCCTTCCGCCAAAGCAGGGCTCCCAGGAAAAGGGCGTCCACCCAGCCGGCCACGCCCGTGGCCAACGCCAGCCCAAAGGTGCCCCAAAGCCTCACCCACCAGAGGTTGAGCCCGATGTTCACCCCCAGGGCCAGCGCCCCGCCCAGGAGGGGGAGGGTCGGCCGGCCGAGGGCAAAGAAGGCCCGGGAAAAGAGGTACACCAGGGCATAGGCCCAGAGCCCCACCACGTAGCCCTGCAGGTTTCGCGCGGTGCGCAAGGTATCTGCGCGCCCGAAGGCCCCCCGCTCAAAGAGCACGGCCACCGCGGGCTCCGCCAAAAGCCCAAGGCCCAGGGCGGCGGGGACCATGAGGGCCGCGGTGGGCAGAAAACCGCGTTCCAGGGTACGGCGAAACCGCTCGGTGTCCCCATGGGCCACGTGATCGGCCAAAGCCGGCAGGGCGACGGTGGCCACGGACACGGCCAAAACCCCCAAAGGGAACTGAAAAAGCCGCATGGCATATTGAAGGGTGGCGATGGATCCATCGGGCAGGTAGGAAGCCAGGCGGTTGTCCACGAGGGTGTTGGCCTCGGCCACAAGGAGGCCCCCCAGGGCTGGCAAAAGCCGCCACCCCACTACCCCCAAATCGCGGCGGATCTCCGGGGCTGGGACGGGGTTGGCCCCCGCAGGACCGCGGTAATGTCGGCGAAACGAGGGCCACAGAAAAAGAACGGAGAAAAGACCGCCAAGAAGGGTTCCCGCCACGAGGCCGAAGATCGGGGGGCGGAAGAGCGCGGAGAGGAAAAGGGCGCCCAGGGCCATGCCCAGGTTAAGAAGGGCCGGGGCCAGGGCGGGAAGGAAAAAGGCGCCGTGCACGTTGAGCACGGCCGCCTGGAGCGCCGAGAGGGACACAAAGGCGATGAGGGGAAAAAGCCAGGCCGCCAGGGAGATGGCCTCCCGCATCTTCTCCGGCGGGAAGCCCGCGGCCAAAACAGGGACATAGAGCCGGGCCAGAGCACAGCCGAGCCCCACGATGGGCACGAGGGCAAGAAGGAGCACCCTCGTGAACGCGCGCAGGAGGGCCACGTCCTGGCCGCGGGCGCGGGCTTGGGCGTAGACAGGGACGAAGGCTGTGGCGAGTCCGGCCTCTCCGATCACTTGGCGCAGCGCCTGGGGGATGAAAAGGCCGACGAGAAAGGCGTCGTAGCTGGCGGAGGCGCCAAAGGCATAGGCGATGGCCGCGTCCCTCACGAACCCGCTGAGACGGGAAGCGAGGGTCCCGAGGGCCGCGCGCCCCACCCGCCCCAGGAGCATGGCCTAGGCGGTGGGCTCCACTTTCACCGTCACCGTGGCCGTGATGTCCTCGTACAGGCGGATCTCCACGGCGTAGGTGCCCACCTCGTGGATGGGCTCGAGGTGGATGTGATCCACGGGGATGTCCACGCCGAAGCGCTCGGCGATGGCCTGGGCCAGGTCCTGGGCGCGCACGGCCGCGTAGAGCTTGTTTTTGTCGTGCACGCGCCGGCCAAACACGAACTCCGCGCCCTGGAGCTTGGCGGCAAGCTCCTGAGCCCGGGTGCGCCGATCCGCCACCTCCGCCTGGTAGCGGGCCTTGAGCTTCTGGAAGCGCGCAAGCTCATGGGGTGTGGGAAGGACCGCGAGCTTTTTGGGAAAAAGGTAGTTGCGGGCAAAGCCATCCCGTACCTCGACCACATCCCCAGGTGTGCCGAGACCCGGAACCTCTTTGACGAGCAGCACCTTCATGATGTCCTCCTTTGGCCGAGGCAATGGTAGAGGGCCCCGACGTTGGGCTCAACGGAGCTATACTTTGGCCGGGAGGCGACGATGCACTTCGATTTGGATGCCATGCGCGCGGCGCCAGGAAAGCTTTTTCGGGTGGAAGGCGATGAGGACATCCCCACCTTGGATTGGCGCGGGGAGGAGGTGCCCATGGAAGGCCCCGTGCACGCCGAGGCCGCCGCGTTCTTCGAGGGGACCACGAACCAGGTGGTCCTCACCGTGCACGTGCGGGGTAGAGCCCACCGCCGCTGCTCCCGGTGCCTGGCGGATGTGGTGGAGGAGTTCGATCGGGAGGAGGAGCTCGAGGTTTATCCGGACGAGGTGCAGGGGAAGTACCTGGAGCTTCGGCCGTTCATCGAGGCGGGGGCCCGGCTGGGGCTGTCCGCCAAACCCCTGTGCAAGCCGGATTGCCGGGGGATCTGCCCCTACTGCGGGGCGGACCTGAACCACGAGGACCATGAACCCGACTGCCGTCGGCCCCGTCTCCCCCGCGACCCCCGCTTGGCCAAACTCGCCGAGCTCCTTGAGGAAAGGCGATGAGGAGGGTGATGGGCGTGGATCCTGGGCTTGCGGCCACGGGCTACGCCGTGGTCGCTGAGGACGGGCGCGGCTTCCGGCTGCTCGCGGAGGGGACCGTGCGCACCGGGGCGGAGAAGCCCTTGCCGTTGCGGCTGGGGCGCATCTACCAGGCGCTCGCCCAGGTCGTGGAAACCTGGGACCCCTGGGGCGTGGCCCTGGAGGAGGTGTACCTGGCGCGGAACGCGCCCTCCGCCATGTACACGGCGCAGGTCACGGGCGTAATCTTGCTTTTGGCCCAAGGCCGGGAGGTTTTCCACTACGCGCCCCGCGCGGTGAAGCGTTGGATCTGCGGGAGCGGAAGCGCCCCTAAGGAGCAAGTCTGGGACATGGTGGCCCATCTTCTGGGGCGGAGGCCGGGCTCGGACCACGCCGCCGATGCCGCGGCCCTCGCCCTCTGCGCCCTGTTGGAGGCCCGAACATGACGATCTACGAGGCCTTGGGGATCAAAGAGGTACCGGAACGCCTCCTCCTCATCGATGGCCATTCCGCTCTCTTTCGCTGTTTCTACGCCATTCCGGATCTCGCCACCTCCAAGGGCGAGCCGGTGAACGCCCTTTACGGGTTCGTGCGCACGCTTCTCATGGCCCTGCGGGAGTACCCCTCACGGTACGTGGCCGTGGCCTTCGACACAGAGGGGAAAACGGTGCGCCACGAGACGTTCGCCGCGTACAAGGCCACGCGCAAGCCCATGCCGGAGGCCCTGGCCCGCCAGCTCCCCCGGGTGAAGCCCCTCCTTTCGGCCCTGGGCATCCCCTATGTGGAATGCCCCGGCTACGAGGCGGACGACGTCATGGCCACCCTGGCCAAGAGGGCCGAAGCCCAAGGCATCCCGGCCCTCCTCCTCACCGGCGACAAGGACATGGCCCAGCTCGTTTCGGACAAGATTTTCCTCCTCCGGCCGGGCCGAAAGCCTTCGGACCGCCTGACCCTCGTGGACCGCGCGGGCGTGGAGACCCTCTTCGGTGTGAAGCCCGAGCAAATCGTGGATCTTTTGGCCCTCGAGGGGGATTCCATCGACAACGTGCCGGGGGTTCCGGGGGTGGGGGAGAAGACGGCCGTGGAGCTCCTCCGGCAATTCGGAAACCTCGAGGGGGTGTTGAACGCCGCCCCGCGCCTGGGGAACCGCCGCGTGGCCCAGGCCCTTCAGGAGCACAAGGAAGAAGCGCTCCTGTCGCGGGAGCTCGTGAGGCTACGGGAGGCTCCGGTGATCCTTGGGCCCCGGGATTGCGCTCCCCGCCCGATCGACCCTGCGGAGCTCCGCCAAGTCCTGGAGGAGTTGGAGTTCAAGTCCATCCTGGCCGAGCTGAAGCTGGAGGAGAAGGAAGCGAGGGCGCCCGTGTACGAGGCCGTCCTCACCGAGGAGGCCTTTTGGGCCCTAGTGGCGAAGCTGGCGCAGGCCGGGGAATTCGCGCTGGACTTGGAAACCACAAGCGAGGACCCTCTGAGCGCGGAGATCGTGGGGATCGCCGTGGCCGTGGAACCTTTCCACGGCTACTACATCCCCGTGGGCCACCGTTACCGCGGTGCCCCAAACCAGCTCCCCTTGGACTACGTGCTCGCGCACCTGGCCCCGCTCCTCAGGGCTGAGCGGCCACGAAAGATCGGACAGAACCTGAAGTACGACCTGCAGGTGCTCCTCAACTACGGAATCGAGGTGCGGGGCGTGGCCTTCGACGCCATGCTCGCCCACTGGCTCCTCAAGCCCGATGCGCCCTCCCATAGCCTTGAGGCCATCGCCAAGGACGAGCTTGGGGTTCAAGTCCAGACCTACCGGGAGCTCCTTGCCCTCGGGGGGGAGCGGGAGATCCGGGAGGTGCCGGTGGAGCGGGCCGCCCGCTACTCCGGGGAGGACGCGGAGATGGTGGTGCGTCTGCGCTCCCCCCTCACGAAAAAGCTCAAGGAGGCCGAGCTCCTCCGGCTTTTTGAGGACCTGGAGATCCCCTTGATCGAGGTCCTTCTCTGGATGGAGCGGCGGGGAGTGCTCCTCGATGTGGACGAGCTTCGGACCCAGGGGAAGGAGCTGGAGATCCTTTTGGAGAAGACGCGGGCCGAGCTCTTTGCGCTCGCCGGCGGCCCCTTCAACCCCAACTCCACCCCGCAGGTGCGGGAGATCCTCTACGAGCGGCTGAAGCTCCCGGTTTTGGAGCGCACAAAGACCGGGCCCTCCACGGACGCCCAGGTCCTACGGGATTTGGCCCAGTACCACGAGTTTCCCGCCAAACTGATCGCCTACCGGGAGCTGGAGAAGCTGCGCAACACCTACGTGGAGAAGCTTCCCCGGTACGTTCACCCCAAGACGGGGAGGGTCCACACCTCCTTCAACCAAACGGGCACGGCCACAGGGAGGCTTTCCTCCTCCGAGCCCAACCTCCAGAACATCCCGGCCAAGACGGAGGTGGGGGTGGACATCCGGAGGGCCTTCGTGGCCCCGCCGGGAAAGGTCCTTCTGGGCGCGGACTACTCTCAGATCGAGCTGCGGGTCCTGGCCCACATGTCCGGGGACGAGGCCCTGATCGAGGCCTTCCAGCGCGGGGAGGACCTGCATCGCCGCACCGCGGCCGTCCTCTTCGGTGTCCCCTTGGAGGCCGTGGACGCCCGCATGCGCACCATCGCCAAGCGCGTGAACTTCGGGATCATCTATGGCATCACCCCCTACGGTCTTTCCCGCGATGTGGGCATCCCCCAGGAGGAGGCCAAAGCCTTGATCGAGCGGTTCTTCCAGGCTTACCCCCGGGTGGGGGAGTTCGTGGAGAGGCTCGTGGAGGAGGCGAGCGCCACGGGGTTTGCCCGCACCCTTTTGGGGCGGAAACGCCCGCTTCCCGGCCTTCGGAACCCCGAGCGCCGCGGGATCGGCCAGGACCGGCGCAACGCCATCAACACCCCCATCCAGGGCACCGCCGCGGACCTCATGAAGCTCGCTATGCTCCGCATCCACCGCGCCTGGAGGGAGGGAAAGCTCCCCGCGGAGATGATCCTCCAGATCCACGACGAGCTCGTGTTCGAGGTGGAGGAGGGCGAGGCGGAGCGCGCCGGGAACACGATCCGCGAGCTCATGGAGGGGGTGTGGGAGCTGCGCGTGCCCCTGAAGGTGGAGGTGAAAGTCGGCCGCAACTGGAGCGAGATCTAACCGCGAAGCCAGCTTCCCTTGCCCACAAGACTTTCGCGAAGCTCCACGCTTTCCAGACGAGCGCCTTCGTCCACCACACAGTCCCAAAGACGGGAACGGAAGATCTGGGCTGGGCCGAGGACCACGGAGCGTTCCACAAGGGAGTCCCGTACCTCCGCCTCCGGGTGGATCCAACTCCGTCCGCCGGTCACCCGGAGGTTGGCCTCAAGATAGGATTGCCGATCCCCGATGTCCAGCCACTCCTCCACCTCCGTGAACCCCCGGATCTCCTGGCGCGCCAAAAGCCAGGCCAAGAAGTAGCCGGGGGCGTCGTGCCCCACGGGTGCCGTGTGCACGAACTCCGAAAGCAGCGGAAGCACGCTTTGAGGAAAGAAATAACAGGCCGTGCTCACCAGATCAGAAAAGGGTTCGTCGGGCTTTTCCTGAAAGGCGAGGATGCGCTCGCCTCGGAGCACGGCCACGCCGTAGCGCCGGCGCGCCCGGGCCGGGTCCCCCAGGGGAAAGAGGGCCACCGTGGCTCGCCCCCTTGCCCGCTCCACGAACCTGCGCAGATCCAAACGCAGCCAGTTATCGCCGGCAATGACCAAAAGGTCTTCCCGAAGGGAGAGGTGCTCCACAAGCCAGGCTAAGGCCCGCACCGCTCCGAGTTTTTCCTCCTCCCGGGTGCTTGGCTCCACCACAAGCTCTACGGGTTTGCCTTGAGCCCAAGCCTGAAACGCCAGAGAAAAACGTTCGTTCACGGAGACGATCACGGGAAAGAATTCGGCCGGGATCAACTCCAGGATGTAGTCCAAAAGGGGTCTGCCTGCGATGGGCAAGAGGGGTTTAGGGCGTTCCCAAGTGATGGGCCAAAGGCGCGTGGCAAACCCTCCGGCAAGGATGACGGTACGCACTAAGCCCCCTTCACCCCGTTGCAGCACGGCGCATCGCAGAGGCTTCTTTCCAGCTGGATGGTCACATGAGCAAGGCCGAATTCCTCCCGGAGGAGCCGGCGCAATTGGGCGGCCAGGGCGTCGGCCTCGTCCATGGATTCCGCGTCCACCACGACATGGGCGCTCAGCGCGGGAAAGCCTGGCCCGATGGACCAGAGGTGCAGATCGTGCACGTCCTTTACCGCCGGAACCGCAAGGATACGTTGAGCGATGTGGTGGGCATCCAGACCTTCAGGCACCCCTTCGGCAAGGATGCGGAACGCACGGCGCAGGAGGCGCACGGCCCCTATCCCTACCACCGTCACGATGGCCAAGCTGGCCAGCGGGTCCGCCATGCTCCAACCCGTGAGGAGGATCACGAACCCCGCGGCGATGGCGGCAAGCGAACCCAACGCATCGCCCAGGACGTGAAGGAAAGCCGCGCGCATGTTGAGATCCTCTTCCTCGTGATGGCGAAGGAGCCCGGCCATGAAAAGGTTGGCCAAAAGACCGGCCACGGCCACACCAAGCATGGGCTCGGCGTGCACCGCGCGGGGCATGCTCAACCGCGCCAGGGCCTCCTTGCCCACGAAGCCCAAAAGAAGAAGGAGGGCCAGCCCATTCACCGCCGCCGTGAGCACCTCCACCCGACGGAGGCCGTAGGTGTAGCGGGCGGTGGGCGGCCGGCGGGAAAGACGGGCACCCAGGTAGGCCAGCCCCAAAGCCGCCACATCCAAAAAAACGTGCGCGGAGTCCGCAAGAAGCGCCAAGCTGCCGACGAAAAGCCCGGTGAGGAGCTCCGCCGCGAACACCAAAAGGCCGAGGGACAAAGCCCAAAGGAGGCGTTGTTCGGTTTTTGCCCTTCCCACGATCCCATTTTACCGGTAGAGCCAGCGGTAAATGAGCCAGGCGTTGAGCACCTTCACCAGGTACTCCCGCGTTTCCGTGGAGTTCAAGGCGGCCGGGAGATCCAGAGGGTCCGAAAGACCGGCGGTCCAGCGGCGCAGGTTCCCTGGTCCGCCGTTATAAGCCGCCACCGCCCAGACTACATCCCCCCCGAATTGATCGAGGAGATGGCGCAGGTACCAGGTGCCTAGACGGACGTTGTAGTCCGGGTCGAAAAGGAGATCCTCCTGGTAAGGGATGCGCAGCTTATCCTCGGCAATCCAGCGGGCGGTGGAAGGCAGGAGCTGCATGAGGCCGCAGGCCCCCGAGCGGGAAACGGCGCTCGCGAGAAATCCGCTTTCCTCGCGCATCACCGCCCAGACCAAAAGGGGATCGACGTTATATGCGCTAGTCCAGCGCCGGACGCTCTCCTCCCAGGCCCGCGGATAGGCCAACCGGTAGGCCCGCGGACAAGGAAGCCGGGCAAGGACACGCACGCCGATGGCGAAAGCTTGGCGCCAATCCCCGTGTCGCGCATACCACTCCCCAATGGCCAGGGCCTCCGCAGGAGAAGCCCTGTTCAATGCCATCTCGAGGACGATCTGGGCCCACTCCCTGCCATGTTTAGGAAAACGTGCCACCAAGGCCTCGGCCAGCGCCACGGCGTCCGGGAGGTCGTCCCGCGGATCCGGCACGAGAAGCGGCGGGGTTTCCTCACCCAAAAGCCAGAGGAACGCAGGAGGAAGACGATTTTTGAAGGCGTTGGCTTCTAGGATTCGCCCTTGGCGGGAGAGAAGAAGGTAGCAGCGCAGGGCAGCGTCGTCGGCCACGCGCGCCGAACCTTTGGCAAGCTCTTGATAGATGGCGAGCGCTTCCTGAACACGATTTTGGGCTTCCAATAAGCGGGCAGCCCGCCAACGAGCCTCGGGTTCCCCCGAGCGCAGATAGGCCGCAAGGGCCTCCGGGGTTTGCCCCCGGCTTTCGAGAAGGAGCCCTAATCGGTAGGCTCCCGCTTCGCCCGCGGCCCGGTAGGCCGCCTCCGCCTTTCCCACCTCTCCCAACCGCTCCAAAATTTGGCCGTACTGAACCTGAGCCTGTGCATCCTTAGGGTTCAACGCGAGGTATTTCTCGTATTCCTGAGCGGCTTCCCGCAGCCTGCCCAAGCCCGCCAGGGCTTGGGCGCGCAGAAGACAAGCGTTGGAAGAGCTGAGCCTGTTGAGGGCTTGCAAAGCCTGGGTATACGCACCGGCGTCCACCAAAACTTTGCCCGCGGTGAGCCCATCCCTCTCTAGGCGCAGGACGGCCTCCGCAGCCTCGCGGTCCGGAAGAAGCTTTTTCCACTCGGCCAAGGCTTCGGCGATTTGGCCAGAGGTTTCCAGCGCCCGAGCCAAGAGCCTTCGCGCTTCCCGAGCCTCGCGCAGGTCCAGGGCTTCCCGCAGAAGCCGTGCGGCCGATACGGCTTGCCCTTGAGCCAAAAGCACCCGCGCGAGCTCCACGCGGGCCACCCAACCGGCCGCGTCCTTGCGCGTTGCAAGTTCCCAAAGCTCAGGGAGGTGCGTTTCCGGCGCGGTCAACGCCAGGGAAAGCCTCTCGTAGGGGGCAAGCTCCGCGGGAGATCGGAGGCTCAACCCCCAGAACAACAAAAGAAGGGCTCCTCCCACAAGGATGGCCAGCGCCCACTTCACGGGAGGAGTGTGAGAGGGTCAAGGATCATGCACAAGGACAGCGGAGCATTGGGACGAAGAAAAAGGGGCCACCATGGCCCCTTTTCCTTCCCATGCAATGGCGGGATGGACGTCTCAGAAATTCACGGCGATCCCGAACCCCGGCATGAGGAGGGCGTTGATGGACATGACCGCGAGATTGATCACGCCCAAAAGTTTGACCTGTCCATAAAGGGCGAACGTTTCCGTGACGGGGAAGTACGCCCCACCGAGGGCGTTGACGGTGAGGCTTATGGACGCGACCCCACCCAGGCCTCCGGCGACCACAGCTACCCCGCCGACTCCGCCACCGAAATACGTATGGAAACCGCCGAAGACCGGAGTAAACAAGAAGCTTGCGTCCACGGAAAACGCCATGTTGCCGCCCGGGGCAATGGCCCAAATGCCCAGGGTGAACCGGGTGGCGGTGTCCTTCGCGGGAAGCTCAAGGAAGACGTCCAAAACGGGGGTGCCCAGGGCGAAGCTTCCGCCCACACCTAAACGGTTCTGGGCGAATCCACTCATCGTCCCCAAAACCGCAGCCAAAAGCACGCTTGCCAAAATTCTCCGCATGGCTCCTTTCCCTCCGTTTCCCTTGAGGATGAGCCATTGTAACCAAACCGCGCCGAGCGCCCCGAAGCTCCTGGTTCCCTTGGCCCAGGGAAGCTTTACCCCTAACATACGGTCGGAGGGGCATATGGGGGACGCGATCGGCGTGCGGGAGGTACGGGCGCCCCGGGGGACGAAGCTCACCTGCAAGGGGTGGCTCCAGGAAGCCGCGTTGCGCATGCTCATGAACAACCTGGACCCCGAGGTGGCCGGGGACCCCGCCCACCTCATCGTCTATGGCGGAACCGGCAAGGCCGCCCGCTCCTGGGAGGATTTTGACCGCATCGTGCGTTGCCTTAGAGCGCTTGAAAACGACGAGACCCTGGTGGTGCAATCCGGAAGGGCTGTGGCCATCTTCAAAACCCACGAGGATGCGCCGCGGGTGCTCATCGTGAACGCCATGCTCGTTCCGGAGTGGGCCACCTGGGAGAAGTTCCGGGAGCTGGAGCGGCTCGGCCTCACCATGTACGGCCAGATGACCGCGGGATCCTGGATCTACATCGGCACCCAGGGGATCCTGCAGGGCACGTACGAGACCTTGGCGGAGTGCGCCCGCCAGCACTTCGATGGGACCCTGCGGGGGAAGCTCGTCCTCACCGCGGGCCTGGGGGAGATGGGCGGAGCTCAGCCCTTGGCCATCACCATGAACGAGGGCGTGGGGATCATCGTGGAGATCAACCCCGAGAAGATCCAGCGTCGTCTCGCCCTGGGCCAGCTCGACACCTGGACGGACTCCCTGGATAAGGCCCTGGACCTGGCCTTGGCGCACAAGCGCAGGGGCGAGCCCATCTCCATTGGGCTTTTGGGGAATGCCGCCGACATTTACCCCGAGTTTTTGCGGCGCGGGATCATCCCCGACGTCGTCACCGACCAGACCGCTGCCCACGACGAGCTCAACGGCTACGTCCCCGGTGGGATGACGTACCAAGAAGCTCTAAGGCTTCGGCGCGAGGATCCCCAGCGCTATATTGAGCTTTCCTACCGGTCCATGGTGCGGCATGTGCGGGCCATGGCGGAGATGAAGGAAGCGGGAGCCGTGGTGTTCGACTACGGGAACGCCATCCGCGCCCAGGCGGAAAAAGGTGGCCTCCCCCACGAGATCGCCTTCTCCTTCCCCGGGTTTGTCCAAGCGTACATCCGCCCCATGTTCTGCGAGGGGAAGGGTCCGTTCCGCTGGGTGGCCCTCTCCGGCGACCCCGCGGACATCTACCGCACGGACCGGGCGGTGGTGGAGCTCTTCCCCAAGGACGAATCCCTGCGTCGCTGGATCGAAAAGGCCGAGAAGAAAGTGCGGTTCCAGGGGCTTCCTGCGCGCATCTGTTGGCTGGGGTACGGCGAGCGCGCCGCGGCCGGGCTCCTCTTCAACGAACTTGTGCGCAAGGGCGAGGTGAAGGCGCCCATTGTGATCGGCCGGGATCACCTGGACTCGGGTTCCGTGGCCTCTCCTTACCGGGAGACGGAGGGGATGCGGGATGGCTCCGATGCTGTCGCGGATTGGCCCATCCTCAACGCCCTTCTCAACGCCGTGTGTGGGGCCACCTGGGTAGCTGTGCACCACGGCGGCGGGGTAGGGATTGGGAAGAGCATCCACGCGGGGATGGTCATTGTGGCCGATGGAACCAGGGCCGCGGATCGGCGTTTGGAGCGCGTCCTCACCGTGGATCCCGGCCTGGGTGTGGCCCGTCACGCCGACGCCGGCTACGAAAAGGCCATCCGCGTGGCCAAAGAGCGAGGCATTCGCATCCCTAAACTCGAGGATTAGCGGGCAGGGCGTTTTGTGGGGCGGGCGAGAAAAAGGAGGGCCAAAGCGGCCAAGGTTTTGCCGTCCCCGCTACCCCTCCGCGCAAGTTCCGCGATTTCTTCCGCAGTGAAAAAGCGCGCTTCCTCAACCTCACCCTGAGCCTTCGGCCTTGCCTGTGGTTCGGTTAACCCGAAGAGGAAGAGGCGCTCCGTGGAGTAGCCGGGCGTAGGGTAAATGACCCCTAGAAACCGAAGTTTTCCGGACAGGCCTGCTTCCTCTTGGAGCTCGCGTTGGGCGCAGGCATAGGGCTTTTCCCCAGGCTCGAGGGTGCCTGCAGGGATTTCCCAAAGCGCGCGTCCCGCTCCCTCCCGGTGCTGACGCACCAGGAGCACGCGGCCATCTTCGTCGGTGACGAGGACGGCCACTGCTCCGGGATGGTCCACGACCTCCCGTGTCCCTTGGGGGGTTCGGCGTTGAAGGACGCGGAACAATCGTCCAGAAAAGAGGACTTCAGTCCGGTCCGCGTCGGCCGGGGCGCACATATTCCGCGAGACCCAGCATCCCTAAAAAGAGCCCGCCCACGGACGAAGCGAACGCCAAAAAGTTCAGGGCAAAGGTGGAGGCCAAGATCCTCAGCACCATAAGGAAGGGCAACACCACCCCCACCACGAGCCCCAAGGACCCAAGCAGGATGAAGATGAGCGGGCGATCCCTCATTGGTAGAGCCAGCAGGCGACAAGATGCCCCGGGACAGGCTCAAACTCCGGGGGCTCCCTCTGGTCGCAGAGGCCCTTGATCATCTGGGTACAACGGGGATGGAAGCGGCATCCAGGCGGAGGGTTCACCAGGCTTGGGGGCTCGCCGGGAGGGACGTCTTTGAACTTGAGGGCGTTCTCGTAGTCAGGATCAGGAATGGCCGCGAGCAACGCCCGCGCATAGGGGTGCAAGGGGTTGTGCACGATCTCCCGCACACCCGCCTTCTCGATCACCTTGGCGGCATACATGATGAACACCCGCTCGGAAAAGTAACGCACGGTGGAGAGGTCGTGGGTGATGTAGATGACCCCGAGGTTATGGGCCTGCTGCACCCGCCGCATGAGGTCCAAAATTTCCACGCGCACCGAGGCATCGAGCATGGAGACCGGCTCATCGGCTACGATCAGCTTGGGGCGCAGGACCAGAGCACGGGCAATGACCAAGCGTTGCTGTTGCCCTCCGGAGAGCATATGGGGGAACTTGGGAAGGAAGTCCTCCACGGGGGTGAGGCGCACCTCCTCCAAGACCTCCACGATGCGCTCCTCGCGTTCCAAGGGTGTGCCCACTTTGTTGATGAGCAAAGGCTCCAGGAGGATGCGCCGTACATTCATGAACGGGGGCAAAGCGCCGTAGGGGTCCTGCTGCACATAGCCCACCTGGCGGCGCAGCCAACTCAGGTTCCGCGCGGTAACCTGTTTCCCCGCGAACTCCAGGACCCCCTTGGTGGGAGGAACCAAACCCAGAATAGTCTTGAGCAGCGTGGTTTTGCCCGAGCCGCTTTCCCCGACGATGGTCAGGGCCTCGCCGTAGCGGAGCGCGAAGTTCACCCCGTCCAGGGCGCGCACGTAGCCCACCCGGATGAACCCCCACTTCCGCAGCTCGTACCAGGTATGCAGGTCCTTCACCGAAAGAAGCAGATTGTTTTCCTGGGCCATGACCTCACCTCGCCAGCCAGCACTTCACCACACGCCCGCCGTCGAGCGCGAAAAGCGGGGGCTCCTGGTCGCACTTGTCGAAGCGTTTGGGGCAGCGGGGGGCGAAGCGGCAACCCTTGGGTGGGTTGATGAGGCTGGGCGGCCGGCCAGGGATGAACTCCAGGGCCTTGTCCTCCCGCAGGGTGGGCACGCTGGCCATGAGCTTTTGCGCGTAGGGGTGGGAGGGGCTCTTGTAGAAAACTTCGGCCGGGCTGTGCTCGACCAGGTGCCCGGCGTACATCACCAACACCTCATCGGCAAGCTCGCTGGACGTGGCGATGTCGTGGGTGATGAGGATGTAGGTCACATCAAACACCCGCTTTATGTGCTTCAAGGAGTTCATGATGTTGGCCTGGGTGAGCACGTCCAAGGCCGAAGTGGGCTCATCGAGAAGGATTAACCGGGGATTGGTGATGAGGGCCATGGCGATGATGGCGCGCTGGCGCATCCCGCCCGAAAGCTCGAAGGCGTAACGGTTGAGGAAGTCCACGGGCAGGCCCACGAACCGGGCCACCTCCTCGGCCCGCTTGTAGGCCTCCTCCCGGGAGGCCCGCTGGTGCAGGATCAAGGGCTCGGCGATCTGGTAGCCCACGCGCAGCACAGGGTTCATGGCGTTCATGGAGGCCTGGGGCACATAGGAGATCTTGCGCCAGCGGATCTCCTTGCGGAACCACTCGTCGTTCATCTTCATGAGGTCCACGCCCTCAAGGACGATCTCGCCGCTGAAGGTGTGGACGTTGCGGGGTAAAAGCCGCAAGAGGGCCCGGGCCAAGGAGGTCTTGCCGCAGCCGGACTCCCCGAGGATGGTCAGGGACCGCCGCCGGCCCAACACGAAGGACACGTCGTCCACCGCTTGGACCACGCCCTTCGTCGTGCGGAAGTAGAGCCGGAGGTTGTTCACCTGAAGCAGGGGCTCCTCGGAGGCTGTTCCCACCACACCGGAGCTGGTTTGAGGCTCTGTGCGCTCCATCATCGTTCACCCCTAGAGGCTCCGCAAGCGCGGGTTGAACACGCGGTCCAGGGCAAAACCCACGAAGGCAAAGCCCACGCCAGTGAGGAAAAGCATGGCCGCCGGGATGAGGATCCAGTAGTAATAGCCCAGGTACAGCGCGCCCCGGGAGTACGCGTCCTGAATGAGCTTGCCCCAGGTGGGCAGGAGCGGGTCGCCCAGGCCCAGGATGGCCAGGGAGGCCTCCAGGAACACGTACCCAGGGATGGCGTTCACGAACGCCGGGATGGCCAGGGGCAGGAAGCGCGGCACGAGATAACGCCGGACGATGCGGAAGTTGCTGGCGCCGTAGGCCCGGGCGGCCTCAATGTACGGGAAGGCCCGGGCCTGCATGTACATGGCCCGATACCCCTTGCTTCCGCCAATGAGGCCATAGAGGATGAGCACCGCAAGGATCAGCCAGATGCTACGGCTCCAGAACATGCCCACCATCACCAGGATGGGCAAAAGGGGGAGGATCATGCGCAGCTCGGTGAGCCGATCCACAAGGGCATCCACCCAGCCCCCGTACCACGCCCCGAGCGCGGAGATGAACAGGTACCAAAGGGTCAGGGTGAGGGCCGCGCTCATCCCGAAGGCGATGGCGATGGGCGCTCCCCAAAGGAGGGCGATGGTGATGTCCCGCCGGAGGTGGTCCGTGCCGGCCCAGCCGTGGAGTTGCCCGTACACCACGAGCCTAAGGTCCACCTTGGTGTCGGGCTCGAACGTGTACAGGTCCACGTAAAGCTCGTACCGGCCGGGCAGGGGGCGGTCCGCCCTAACCCCGTTCGGCCCCAGGCGCACGTCCCGGAACAGAGCCTCCTGGGGAGGGGCACCTAGGCGGCGGGCCAGGGTGGAATCGCCCGAAAGGAGGTAGCGCCCCGATCCGCGCAAGGTCTGCGTCCCCAGCGGAACCTCTCGGCCATCGGGCGTGCGCCAGGAGAGCACCGCCTGGGGCGCCGCCCGCTGGAACGTCGTGTCGTAGAAAAGCGCGATTTCCGTGGGGAACCCCCCCCGCCAGGGGTAATCAAAGCTCAGCACCAGGAGGCGTCGGCGCACCCCACCGCCCAGATCCTGCTGGTCCACGAGGCGAGCTTCGTTCAAGTTCACCTTGACCGTGAGGGGCAGATCGGCCCCGAACCAGTTGTACCAAAACGGCGCGGCGTTGCGGGGGTTCTCGATCCATGTGCGCTCCCCCGCCCGCCACAACGAGATCGCCTGGGAATAGGGGTAGCGAATGACGGCATACACGGACATGAGCAAAAGGAGGGCGATGACGGCCACGCCGATCAGGGCCGAGGGATAACGCCGAAGCTCTTTAAGCCGCATCCACAGGGTCATAGCCGCTGCCCTCCCACGGCACCCACGCGCACCCGCGGGTCCAGCGCCGCGTAGAGGATGTCTAAGACGAACACGCTGATGGCCAGGAGGTACCCGTAGAGGGCGTTGGCGCCGACGATGACGGCGGTGTCGTTGGCGCCAATGGCCTCATAGAGGCGACGACCCAATCCTGGCCAGGCAAACACCGTCTCCGTGATGATCCCGCCCATCCACACCGCGATGAGCATCATGGCGAAGTTGGTGATGATGGGGGGGAGGGTGGGGCGCAGGATGTAGCGCCGCTCGATGACCCGCCCCGGCAGCCCCTTGGCTCGCGCCAGCTCCACGTAATCCTCGCTGGAGTAAATGAGGAAAAACGTGCGCCAGCTATAGATCGCCGAAAAAATCCCGCCGATGATGACGGAGAGGACGGGCAGCGTCATGTGCTTGAGGACGCTGAGGGCATAGCCCAGGCGGGTGGGCGGGGGCGGGGCCTCCACGAACCCCCCATAGGGGAGCACCCGCAGGATGGAAGCGAAGATCAGGATGAGGAGGATCCCATAGAACCAGGCCGGGGGCGCGGAGGTGGGGGCCAGGGCCACCGCCAGCCGGTCCGCCAGCGAGCCGTAGCGGCGGGAAAGCATCAAGGCGATGAACACCGAGAGGAAGAACAGGATGACTTGGGACGTCCCCCAAAGAAGCAGCGTGTGCGGCAGGCGCTCAAGGAGGATCAGTTTCACTTGTTTGGAACCGGTGTCGCTCGTGAGGCGGTCGGCATATCCGAAGTTAAGGGTGATGCCGTTGAGAAGGTAGCGCACAGCGCGCTCGATGAACGGGCGGTCCAGACCGTACTGACGCCGCAAGATTTCCACGTTTTGTTCATAGATCCGAAGACGCTCAGCCGCCGGAAGCTGCTGGATGTCGGGGTTCTGGAGCATGGCGCCCACGCGCTCCTTGATCTCCGACTCGATGACCTTGTCCATGGCCCCGCCCAGGTTAGCAATGATGATGATGAGCCAAATGGCCACGGCCACCGTGAGGAAAAGGAGGAGTCCTCGCACCATCATATACGAGCCCAGACGCCGCAAGTTCTCCAACATTACCGCTCGCCTCCGTACGCGGGCGATCCTAAAGAAAAAGGGCGCCGGGTGCAACCGGCGCCCTCTCCACTTCCGTTATCGGACCTAGAACACGGTGAACGTGGCCTGGGCAAAGGACGGGATGGCCACGACCTTGGAAGCCACGGCCACCTCGATGCGGATAGAGCCCACCGGCAGGCCCGCGGTCTTGTCCGCCGGCACGCTCACCACAAACAGGCCGTCCTTCACCGGTTCGGCCCGCCCAGAAAGCACGAGGTTCCCCTCGGCGTCGAAGAGGAGGTAGGTCACGAAGTCGATCTCCCCCAGCGGATAGGGCTGATCCTTGAAGGTGACCTCCACGAGGAAGTCCCAGGGGGCGCCGCGGCGGAGAACCGGCGCAGGCGCCGCGACCTCCACCTCGGCGATCTTGGGCTCAGCGAAGACCAGCCACTTGTCCGCGGGATCCGCGAAGGCCTCGAAGTTCTTGAGGACGACCACCTTCTCCACGGGCTTCACCGTGTCCACATACAGCGGGCCGTTGGCCACCCACAGATGCTCCTTGGCCTCGTACCAGGCCTTGAGGTTCTGGTAACGAGCGATGGCCTCGTCCTTGGACACGTACTGGCCAAGAACGCTCTCGAACGGGATGTAGCCAGTGGCGAGGTTCTCCTCGAGGTAGCGGGTGAGGATGGCCAAGCTTGGCCCGGCGAGGTAGTTCATCCACTCCACGCCCAGCCTCTTCGCCTTGGACGAAGAAAACGCGAGCTCTTTAGCAGCCTCGGCCTGGATGCCAAGAGCAATCACGTGCCAGGGAGACACACCCTGCGCGTACTGCGGCATGAGGTAACCCGTGCGCCCGGCAGCGATCCATTCCGCGTCGAGGTACCACAGGTCGCTGTAGACCTCGAACACGAGGGGCTTAACGGAGAGGATCTTGAGGCCCTTGAAGTGGCGCATAAACGTGTCAAACGCGGGTTTTGCAGCCTCATCGTAAATGGGGCTCTCCGGCTTGGCCCGCTCGAAGGTCAGGATGAAGGCCAGCAGGCCGTCGGCCAGGGACCACTTGGACCCGTCGTGCCAGAGACGCTCGTACAGGTCCTCAGGGTAGTAACATACGACTTTGGTGTTGGCGGTGGCGCCCTCAGGGAACCGTTCTGCAGCGGTGATGAACCGCTGGGCCACAGGATCCCAGTCCGCCCAGGCATCCTCCGGCACCTTGATTTCGGGAAGGAATTTGAGTTCCACCCAGTCCAAGGTTTTCATCACCGGGAGCCCCTCTTTCACGTACACTTCAGCCTTCTGTACCAACTGCGGGTAATACAAGCCCGTATAGGGATCCGGCAAGGTATCGTAGTCGGAGACACCCCGGATGATCATCATGTCGAAGATCCAGTTCGTGCCGGCCACAGCGTTCCAGGGCTCCGTGAGCATGGAGGGCTGGGCGATGCGGAGGGTGCCGCCCGGGACGGGCTTGCCCGCGGCATCCACAAAGTGCACCGTGCGGCTCCAGAGCCAGGCCCCGTACACGCCGCCGGCGAGGTCCGCGGCCACCCGCACGTTCTTGCCCACCGGGCTGTAGCCCACAAGGTTCGTGCACCACACACGGGCGGAGTCCTTCATGGAGAGCTCAAGGGCGCGGGCGAAGAGCTGGTTGCGCTCCTCGATGGACTTGAAGTCGCGGCGGGCCAAGCGGTCAGCGATCTCGTCGAACTCGGGATCGGGCTTATATGCTTGCCAAAGGAGCTCAGGCCGGCCGCGCGGGGTGTAGAAGAAGTTGAAGTTCCCGCCCTGGTCGCGGGAGATGGCCGTGGTCACCCAACCGCCGGTGTACACGTGGAACGTGCCGTCCGCGGGGTCCGCGCCGATCCACAAGGGGGAAGCCTCGCGGGCGGTCTTGAAGAGCCGCTCCACCTCGAAGCCCAGGCCCTCAAACAGCGTGGCCACGTAGTCGCCGATGAGGCGGCGCTCGTCCTCCACGCGGATGAGGAAGGTCAGGACCACGGGCTGGCCTTTGTAGTACCACTTGCCGTCCACAAGCTCCGCCCCGAGCTCCCTCATCTTCTCAAAGATGATGGCCTTGGCCTTCTCGGGGTTGGGGGCGTATTTGAGCTCCAAAGCCCGGGCCACATCGGCCAAGCGGGCATAGTCCGGGAAGCTCGGAGTGATCGCGAGGTACCGGGGCACTGCGCCCACGCCGCCGTAGAACTCCTGAACCATGTAATCGCGGTCGATGAGCCAGTTCACGGCCTCACGCACTTCCTTGAGGTAGAACGGGTTCAAGCGGCCATCGCGGAACTCCGGCCCGTAGGGGTTGAAGGTGAGTTCGTTGTACGATCCGTAGGACACATAGTAGTGTAGGTTGGCCAGAATCTTTTTCACGAGATCGGGCTCGGGAATGGCGAAGGCATAGATATCAGCGGCACCGGCAATAAGCATGTCGATGCCCTTGGCCCGCGTGGGCTCCTCGAAGAACACCACTTCGTCCACCAGGGCTCCGCGGCGCACTTGCGCCCAGGCGCCCAAGGCCAACGTCACAACCAACGCCAACACTAACCACTTCCGCATATCCTCCCTCCCGTACGGCATGAGGATTTAGGACCGGAAAGCGAACGAACTCGCTTCGGCTCCACCTCCTGGTCTAGCTTACCCGATACCCGACGATCCGGGCCACCACGGCCTTGAGGTCCGTCCCCGCCGGGACCTTCACGCTCACAAGGAGGATGCCCTTGGGCGCGAGGCCCGCGCCAGGAAGGGTCACCACCCAGTACATGGGGCCGCCCTCAATGACCGCCGGTCCCGTGCCCTGCAGGGCCAACGCCCCCGTCACCGTCCCCTCCACCATAAGGGAGATCCCAAACCTGTTCAGGGACACCCCGTAGGTGTTGGGGATCACAAGGAGCAGGTACCCTGGAGCGCCGGGCTTCACCTCGTAGCCCACCTCGGGGATAAGCGCTTCCACCTTCCCCAAGGCGACTACCCCGACGAGCAGGCCCAAGAGTAGGGCCCCAAGCAGTTTACCTCGCATGACCACCTCCCGGTGGTTTTCATTTTAGCAAGAAACCAGGGTTGCTGTCAAGGGATCGCTTTTCTTTGACGATCGCATCCGCGGCCGAAGCCGAAAGACCAAGAGGCGAAGCTCTTCTAGGCCAAGGCGAAACCGCGCCAAAGGGCTTGGCGATTGACCTCAAGGAGCTTTTCCCGGCCGCGGGCCCCCAACTCCTTGGCCAGGGCCTCCGCCGCGGCCTCCAAGGGGAAAAGGCCTAGCACCTTGACCACTGCGCCCAGGGCCACCATGTTGGCCGCCCGCACCTCCCCAAGCTCCTGCGCGATGTCGTTCAGGGGGATGGGCAACAGGCGGGCATTCCCTTGGACCGATGGCTCCTTCACCAAGGAGGAGTTGAGGATGATCATGCCCCCCGGGGCCACGCGGGGACCGAACCGCTCGAGGGAGGGGCCGTTCATGGCCACGAGGATCTGCGGCCGGTCCACGATGGGCGAGCCCACGGGCTCATCGGCGATGACCACGGTACAGTTGGCGGTGCCGCCGCGCATCTCCGGGCCGTAACTCGGGAGCCAAGTCACCTCGAAGCCCCGTTCCATCGCGGCCTGGGCCAGCACCTTCCCCGCAAGAAGGATCCCTTGCCCCCCAAAACCCGCGAAGATCACCCCGATCTCCATGGCCTCCCCTTTAATCCCGCACCTTGAGATCGCCCAAGGGGAAGTACTTGAGGGCCTGTTCCTTCACCCACCGGTTCCCCTCCGCAGGCGGGATCCGGAGGTTGGTGGGGCAAGCCGCCACCACCTCCACGAGGGAGAACCCCTTCCCCTCCAGTTGGTTCCGGAAGGCCTTGAGGATGGCCTTCCGGGCCATCTGTACATGGCGCACGTCGAACACGGCCTGACGGGTGATGTAGGTCGGGCCATCGAGCTGGGCCAGCATCTCCGAGATCCTAAGGGGGTAGCCGGTGGTGCGGACATCCCGGCCCTCGGGCGTGGTGACCGTGCGCATCCCAGGAAGGGTGGTGGGCGCCATCTCCCCTCCGGTCATCCCGTAGATCTGGTTGTTCACGAAGATCACGGTGATGTTCTCTCCGCGGTTGGCGGCGTGGATGGTCTCCGCGGTGCCGATGGCCGCAAGGTCCCCGTCGCCCTGGTAAGTGAACACGATGAGATCAGGGTTAGCCCGTTTGATCCCCGTGGCCACCGCACAGGCCCGGCCATGGGCGGCCTGGGCGAAATCGCAGCGGAAGAACTCGTAGAGGAAAACAGCGCAGCCCACGGGGGCCACCCCCACCGTGCGCTCCTGAATCCCCAGCTCGTCGATGGCTTCGGCCACAAGGCGGGTGATGATCCCATGATGGCAACCGGGGCAGTACGTGAAGCGCTTGTCCGAGAGGGATTTAGGCCGGGTGTAAACCGGAACGAAACCGGCCGGCACTTTGGTCTCAACCACGGACATGCTTTTTCACCTCGCTCAGGATCTCCTCCGGGGTGGGCACAACGCCCCCAAGCTCCCCATAGAACGGGGTCTTGGCCCGCCCCTCCACGGCCAGGCGCACGTCCTCCCACATCTGGCCCGCGGAGAGCTCCACGGTGAGGAGGACCGGAACGCGCTCGGCAAGCCGGCGCAGAGGCGCATAGGGGAAGGGCCAAAGACTGATGGGGCGAAAGAGGCCCACCCGCAGCCCTTCCTTCCTCGCCCGCCGCACCACCGTTCGGCAGATCCGCCCCATCGTTCCGTAGGCCACAAGAACGAGCTCCGCGTCCTCCGTCGCGTACTCCTCCCACCGTACCTCGTTGCGCTCGATCTCCCGGTAAACGGCCCAGAGGGCGCGCAGGATCTCCCGGAAGCGGTAAGGGTCGAGGTCGAAGCTGGAGACGACGTTTGGGGCGCGATCCTTGGCCCCGGTGAGGGCCCAGGGCTTGGGCGGGATCCTCCCCGGCGGGATCGGCTCGGGAAGCTCCACGGGCTCCATCATTTGCCCCAGCATGCCGTCGGCAAGGATCATGGCGGGAACACGGTAGCGATCCGAAAGATCGAAGGCGAGCATCACGAGTTCCGCCGCCTCCTGCACGGTGGAGGGGGCAAGGACGATGAGGCGGTAGTCGCCGTGCCCGCCGCCTTTGGTGGCCTGGAAGTAATCGCCTTGAGCGGGCGCGATGTTCCCGAGTCCCGGGCCGGCGCGCATGACGTTCACGATCACCGCGGGGAGCCGTGCCCCCGCAAGGTAGGAGATCCCCTCCATCTTGAGGGAGATCCCTGGGGAGGAGGAGGAGGTCATGGTGCGCACGCCGGCGGCCGCGGCTCCATACACCATGTTGATGGCGGCCACCTCGCTTTCCGCCTGAAGAAAGACGCCGCCATGCCGAGGGAGGTGCCGGGCCATGTACTCCACGAGCTCCCCTTGGGGGGTGATGGGGTAGCAGAAGTAGCAGCGGCAACCGGCACGGATGGCCGCCTCCGCCATGGCCTCGTTCCCCCGCAGGAGGACCTTCATACCCCCTCCTTCACCGCGCGGTAAACGTCGAGGGCCGCGTCCGGACACATCTGGGCACACATGCCGCAGCCCGTGCATTTTTCGGGGGCACCCATGGTGGCCACGTTGTAACCGTAGCGGTTGAATTCCGGAGAGATCACGAGGACGCCGAAGGGGCAGGTCTCCACGCACAGCCCACAGCCTTTACACCGGTCTTTGTCGATCACCACCATCCCTTTGGGCATCTCACTCTCCTAGGGCGCGGGAGAGGCGTTCGTTGCGCCGGCGGCGGATGTTGCTCAGGGCGGCCTCGGCCTCCGCCAGCCACCGGCCAAGCCGCCACTCCAGGCGCTCCTCGCTCCGTTGGGGCTCGGGCAGGCTCACCACGCGCTGGGAAAGGAGGGCCCGGAACTCCACGGCCTCCCGATGGAACTCCGCCATCTCCCGGTCCAGCTCGGTCACCCGGCGCAGGGAAACCGTGGGCCTCCCCAGCCGATCGTAACCGATCACCTTCACCAAAACCTCCATCCCCTCTTGCAGGCGCTCCTCCACCCGGTTCACCGGCTCCTCGGCGATCTCCGAGAGGTGCAAAAAGCCCTGGGTCTCCCCATCAAGGTAGAGGAGGGCGCCGTTGGGCAAGATCTCCAGGACCCTAGCCCAGACCAGGTCGCCCACGCGGTAGCGTTCGGCCATGTTCACGCCAGGGTAACAGACTACCCCATGGCCCTGGCGGTCCACAAGGGGAGGATGGGGCGACCTTTGGCAGATTTCTCGAGATTTCGGACAGCGCGGAAGGAACTGGCATTGGGGCGAAGGGTTGATGGGGGCCACCACGTCCCCCTTGATCTCCGGGGGCTCCCGCTTGTACGTGGGGTCGGGCACGGGAACCGCGGCGATGAGGGGCTGGGTATAGGGATGAAGAGGATTCTGCAGCACTTCCTCCGTGGGACCGACCTCCACGATCTTTCCCAAGTGCATCACGGCCAAGCGGTCGCACATGTACCGAGCCACCGCGAGGTCATGGGTGATGTAAAGATAGCCCACCCCGAGTTCCTGCCGCAATCCCAGGAGGAGGTCCATGACCCCGGCGCGGAGGGAGACGTCGAGCATGGAGGTGGGTTCGTCGGCCACCACGAACCTCGGGCGGATGACCATGGCCCGGGCGATGGCCACGCGCTGGCGTTGCCCACCGGAAAGCGCATGGGGGTAGCGGAACATGAAGGTTTCCGGCGGGGTGAGGCCCACCTGGGCCAGGATCTCCGCCACCAGGGCCTCCCGCTCCGCCCGCGACCGCACCCCCTGGATCAAAAGGGGCTCGGCGATGGTGTCGAACACGGTGAACCGGGGGTTCAGGGACTCTTAGGGGTCCTGAAAGATCATCTGAACCTTGCTCCGGAGGGTGCGCATGGCCTCGCCCCGACGAATGCTGGTGGTGTCCTGACCCTCAAGGGCAATTCGACCTGCAGTAGGCTCCAGAAGCTTCACCAGGAGTTTTCCGGTTGTGGTCTTTCCGCAGCCGGACTCCCCGGCCAGCCCGAGGATCTCCCCCTCCTCCACGGAGAAGGAGACGCCGTCCACAGCGTGAACGTACTGCCGCACCCGCAGGGCGAACACCCGCGGCTTCACCGGGAAGAGCTTGGTCAGGCCTTCAACCAAGACGGGAGGGGGCATCAGGACCTCCTCGGTTGGGGATGCCAGCAAGCCACGAAATGGTCGGGCTCTATCTCCTCATAGGGGGGCATCTGAGCGGTGCAGACCTGGGTGGCGAAGGCGCAACGGGGGTGGAAACGGTAACCCGAAGGAGGCCGTAGAGGATCCGGGGGCTCCCCCAGAGGTCCTCGGAGCCTCCGTTGCTCCCCCTCCAAGGAGGGGAACGCGGACATGAGGGCGATCGTGTTCGGATGGGCCGGGCGCGGGAAGATGGTCAGGGTGTCCCCGAATTCCACGAGGTTCCCGGCGTACACGACGCCGATGCGTTGGGCCACCTCGGCGATCACGGCGATGTCGTGGGAGATGTACATCATGGCCATGTTCAGCTGTTTTCTTGCCTCGTCAATTCAGCGGAGGGTGCGGTCCTGCACGATCACATCGAGGGCGGTGGTGGGTTCATCGGCGATGACGAGCTTGGGGGCGCAGGCCAGGGCCATGGCGATCACCGCCCGCTGCTTCATCCCGCCGGAGTACTCAGGGGGTAGCGATCCATGAGCTCGGGCGCAAGGCCCACGAGGTCGAAGAGCTCCGCCACGCGCCTGCGGGCCTGGGCATAGCTCACGTTCATGTGGGTCTGCATGGCTTCGATGATCTGGTCGCCCACACGGTACACAGGGTTCAGGGAGTTCATGGCCGCCTGGAAGATCATGGAGATCCCCCGCCAACGGATCCGGCGCATCTCGCCCGCGGGGAGACGGGTGGGGTCCACGCCTTCAAACAGCACCTGGCCGCCCAGGAACTTGGCGTTGTCCGGCAGAAGCCGGAGGAGGGTGAGGGCGATGGAGGTCTTTCCGCAGCCGGATTCGCCCACGAGCCCAATGGCCTCCCCATGCTCGATGGCGAACGTGACGTCGTCCCCGGCGTGGACGTCCCCCATCTTCGTCACGTGGTGCATGGTGAGGTTGCGTACGCCCAAAAGGGCCATGGCTCACCTCTTTCGCAGCCGGGGGTTGACCACGGTGTCGAGACCCCGGCCCACAAGGTAGAAGGCAAAGCAAAGGAGGGTGATGGCCGCGCCCGGCGGGGCCCAAAGCCACCAGTACTGGCTGAAGGCCCCCAAGTACCCCGCGGACTCCGCGGTGTGGATCATGATGCCCCAGCTCATGCGGATGTCCAAAAGGCCGGAATAGGAGAGCACGGCCTCGGTGAAGACCGCACCGGTCACGTTGAACATCATGTACAGGAAGGAAAGGGGCATGATGTTGGGGATGATGTGGCGGCGGATGATGTGGAAGGCGCTGCCGCCCGCGACCTTCGCGGCCTCAATGTAGGGCTTGACCTTCACCGTGAGGGCCTGGGCCTTAAGGGTGATGGTGATGCCCCCGACCCCCGAAAGGATCCCCATCACCAGGGCCAGGCGCAAAAGATCTAGATGGATCACGCTGCGCAGGACCATGAGGAGGGCGATGAACGGGAAGAGCATGACCAAATCCGCAATACGCACGAAGATCGTGTCCACAATGCCCTCGAAATAGGCGCAGATCGCGCCGATGAAGGTGCCGATGATCACAGTGATGAGGGCGGAGGTCACCCCAAGGGCGAACTCCGCGCGCGTGGACCACAGGAGCTGAGAGAGGATGTCGCGTCCGATGGGGTCTGTCCCCAAGGGGTGGGCCCACGAGGGCGGGGCCGGATGCCTCCCCAAAAGCGCGGGGTCAAACCCCACGATGGGATCGTAGACCTTGGGGTCCCATACGGTCGCCAGGAGGACCGGATGTGCCACCATCATGAGCACAAAAAGGAGGATGATCCCCAGGCCCAAGGGGCCGATGCGCGACTCCCAAGAGAGCGCCCAGTTCTTCCGGAAACTCCGGATGAACAGGCGCAGTCGAATCCGCCAGAGGGGCTCAAGCTTCACCGCGGTTTGCGAAACCAAGGCCGCTCCTTTAGCACGAGATCCGTGGATCCAGAAAGGCATCGAGCACGTCCACCACAAGGGGCAAAGGGAGGACCAGGATCCCGGTGAAGGTGAGGCAACCCATGGCCAGGGGGAAGTCCTGCTGGGGCACGGCCTCGAGGTAAGTGAGGCCCAGGCCCTTCCAGGAGAACATGGTTTTCCGTGACGATCCCACCGGAGACGAGGAACCCTAGCCCGATGGTGAAGTTGGTCACCGTGGGGAGGCGGGCGGTGCGGGCCGCGTGCTTGTCGCGCACGACTTTTTCGGGAAGCCCCTTGGCCTTGGCCGTGGTGATGTAGTCCTCGCGGATCACTTCGAGCATGGAGTCCCGCATGTGAGGAGCATGGTGCCCCCAAAGGAGATGAGGGTCACCGCGAGCACCGGAAGGAACATGTGCCAGACGATGTCCCAGGCCTAGGGGCCAAGCCTGGAGTTCCACCAGGCCCACGTGGCGGCAACCACGGCCAAAAGGACGAGACCCCTGCGGGACCACGCTCGGGGCCGAGGGTGCCCGATCCTTCGGGTCAAGAAAGAGCTCCCCGCCCCAATCCCCAGGCGGCCGAGGACCGTGGCTGTAAGGAGGAGGAACACCGTTTGAGGCTGGACAGGGGGGCGCAACCAAAGGGTAGGGGTGAGGAAGCCCCCGCTGCGGAACCAACCCAAAACATTGGAGAACCCGAAAAGGAGGATGATGGCCAAAAGCGGGGTGAAGATGGTGTAGAAAAGAACGCCCGTCACGGTGACCGCGTAGTCCGAGAGGCGCCCCCTTCGCCAGGCGAGGTACTTTCCCAAGGGGTAACCGAGGGCGAAGGCCACAAGATCCGCGATGAGGAAGAGCACGGCCGTGCGGGGGAGGCGCTCCTTGCTGATGTCCCAAACCTCACGTGGGTCGTGCTGGAAGGAAACGCCCAAATTTCCGGTGAACACGTTGCGCACGTCGTGGATGTACTGGTCCCAAACGGAGCCTGTAAGGCCGAGCCGCTCTTGCAGGGCCTTGCGGGCCTCGGGCGGGATCTTGGGGTTCATGATGAACGGCTTGGTGTAGTCCCCGGGCATAGCCTGGAAGAGGAGGAAGACCACGGTCAAAACGAGGAAAAGGTGACGGCGATCTGGGCCAAGCGC
The DNA here is from genome assembly GCA_030550535.1 of Candidatus Bipolaricaulota bacterium. Lineage (GTDB taxonomy): Bacteria > Bipolaricaulota > Bipolaricaulia > Bipolaricaulales > Bipolaricaulaceae > DTER01. Next base: position 53,011 of record JAUQPF010000046.1, on the reverse strand, counting down.
CAGGCGATGAACCGCAGCATACCCAGGCCTCCTTAGGCGAAAAGGCGGGGGGTGGTTCCCCACCACCCCCCGCGTTCCATCCCCGGGGTCACGTTTACTTCAGGGCCTTGACCGTGGTGAGGGGCCACACGAACTGGATGCCGCCCAGGACCTCCGTGTAGGGGAACTCGATCATGTCTGCGCGGAAGGCCTCCTTGATCGGGGTGTCAAACAGGATCACGTAGGGCACGTCCTCCGCCAGGATCTCCTGCATGCGGAACACCAAGGGCCGAGCCTCCTCCACGGACTTCGCCGCGAGGAACTCCTCCGCCAACCGGTCGTACTCGGGGTTGCGGTAACCCGGGGTGTTGAAACCACTGGGTACGTCCTGGGATGAGTGCCAGAAGTAAGAGAGGTAGTCGGGGAAGGCTGGGTTGCCCAAGGGCCAATTAAGGATGTACATGTCGAAGTAGAAGCCGTCGGGAGCCCACACCTTGTTCACGATCACGTTGAACCCGGTGAGGTTGGCCTTCACGGGGATGGCCAGCTCCTTACACCACTGCTCGATGTACAGAGCGAACGTGGCCCGCAAGGGGTCATACCCTGCGGAGGGCGCAAGGAGCTCGAGCTCCGGACAGTAGCGGCCGTCGGGGAGCTTGAAGCCCTTGGGAGCGGGGACCTCCGTGCCGTCCGGGAGCACACCGATCACGGTCTCGTTGCGGGTGCCGGGGTTGATCACCTTGGGCTCCGCATCCCAGGAGAAGCCCGCCTCCTTGAGGATGCGCACGGCCTCCATGACCCGCTGGGCGTGGGTCAGACCCTTCCCGTAGACCACGATATCGGGGTTATGCCAAAACGAGTTGGCATCAGGCACCGCGGAGTACACGGGGGTGATGACGCCCTGAAAGACGCTCTCGGCGAGGTACTCCCGGTTGATGAGGGTGGCGATGGCCACGCGGAAGGCCTTGTTGTTCATGGGCTCGCGGCGCATGTTGAACGCCAAGTAGTGGAACCCCCAGGGTGGGTTGGAGATGATCTGCACACCGGGCGTAGCCTTGAGCCGGTCCTCAAACCCCTTGGCCAGGCCCCGAGGGTTCAGGAACATGGCGATCTCGCCCTTCTGCAGAGCGAGCACGGCCGCGTCCTGGTCGAGGTAGATGGGGTAAATGATGGAGTCCACGTAGGGCCCCTCCACGAGCTCGTGGAGGACAGGGCCGGTGGCCCCACCGTAGGCCTCAAAGTAGTAGTTCAGCTTGGGGTTATGGATCACGGCGCCGCCGCCCTCGTAGAGGGTGAGGACCTCCCCCGTGGCGTAGTAGGTGGGGTTCTTGTCCACCACGGCGAAGGCACCGGGCTCCCAGCGCACGAGGACGTAGCCGCCGAGAATGGGCTCATCCTCCGGAACCACGGCGAGGAGCGAGCCCGCGGGATCCCTAGTCTGGAGGGCCGCCTGGAACTTCGGCTCCCAGTAGGCCTTCTGCACGATGGGGCACATGAGGGCCCCGAACGCCCACTCCCCAAGCCCCGGCTCCGTGGCGTACACGAACTTCACGGTGTAGTCATCGACCTTCTCCACGGCCAGGAGGCTATCCGGGCAGTAGCTGGGCCAGTTGCCGCCCAGGGCCAGGGCCATGCGCATGCCGCCCACCTCGGTGAGGAGGACGTTGAAGGTGAACACCACATCGTCCGCGGTGAAAGGGGTGCCGTCGGTCCAGAAGATGCCCTGGCGAAGCTTCACCGTGGCCACCCACCTCCCCTCTTCCTTCACGAAGTCGCTGGGGAACCCATCGGCCAGGCTGGGGAGCCACGTCCAGGTGGGCGCCACGGGGCCATACAACGCTCTGTACTGCCCGCCTAGAACGTATTTGTTCCACACCGTAGTATCAGGGCCAAAGCAGGTCCAAACGTTGGTGGTCGTCAAATCCCCAAGAATTCCCACCGTTAATACCTGCCCCACCGCCACATACCCCACAACGGCTGCCAGTGCAGCTATCCCCCGCAAGAGCCGCTCTTTCCCCATGCCCAGTCGTCAAAATTCTCAGGCCTTTGGTACTTTCCCGGCCTTGAGGCACCGGGTGCACACCCGGATCCTGCGCCGCACCCCATCGATCACGGCATGAACCCGTTGGAGGTTGGGAGCTCGGACCTTCGGGCTGCGTTTGCCGGAGTGGGAAACGCTCCGGGCGTAGCTCACCCTGCGGCCGCAGATCGCACATTCCCTAGCCATGTTCGCCCTCCTTGTGCACGTACTGCGGTTCTAAGGCGAGACCGTCGGAGCCTCCTTCACGATTGTACTTGGCCAGCCCTATTTGCGCCACCACGAGGGGACGCGGGATGCAAAAAGGCGCGGGGGCAAGGGTCACCTCCGGAGCCTGTGTGCGGAGCTCCTCGGCGAACCGCTGGGCCCCCGAGCCCACAAGGAGCACCGACGTGCGCTCGCGCAGCTTGGCCAGCGCCTCGGGAAAGGGGAGCACGGTCTCCGCGCCCGCCCGCTCCCGCTCCACCCAGGCTGTGTACACGTACTCCCGGCGGTCGTGGATCCACACGCAGACGCGCCCCGGCCAGACCTCCGCCCAGGGCAGGCCGAGCACCTCCGTCTGGCGCACGCCCACCACCGGGAGATCCCGCACCTGGGCCAGGGCCTTGGCCAGGCTCAAGCCCATGCGGAGCCCGGTGAACGAACCCGGCCCGATGTCCACGGCAAGAAGGCCGATTTCCTCCCAAGTCAAGCGCGCCAGGCGCAGGGCCTCCTGCACGAGCTCAGGAAGGATCTCCCCTCGGCCGGGCCCAAGGGAGGTGAGGAGCTCCACCTGGACCTTGGGGCCAAGGATCCCTACGCCGCCGACGCTGCCCGCGCTCTCCAGGGCTAGGACATGCATGGGAGCAGGATCATACCCAAACGAGGGGGCGGGGCGGCCCACGGTCCGCAAGGAGGGCGCGGGCTTGCGCCACGTCCCGCTCGATCTGCCGGGCCAAGGCCGCCGGTGAGGGGAAAACTTGGTCCGGACGAAGGCGCGCAAGGAGGTGCACCTCGACCTCCGCAAGATCGGGGGGCGGAGGGGAAAAGAGGTGAACTTCCGCGGAGGGGGAGAGTCCGGGGAAGGTGGGGCGCTTCCCGTGATAGAAGAGGCCGGGCGCGCCGCCCCCAGGCCAAAAGGACCAGGCCAGGTAAACCCCGTCCGCGGGGCGAACGAGCAGGGGATCGAGGGCGAGGTTCAGGGTGGGGAAGCCCAGGCGGCGGGCAAGCCCCACCCCGGGGACCACCCGCCCCCAAAGGGTGGGAGGACGGCCAAGGAGCCGCGCCGCCTCGTCCACCTCGCCCTGGCCAATAAGCTCGCGAATGCGGCGGGCGCTCACCACCCTCCCGGCCACCTGGAGGGCCTCCACCACCACCACCGCGAGCCCCAGTTTTTCTCCCAGCTCACGGGCCTGGGCGGGGCCGGCCTCGCGGCCCCGGCCAAACCGATGATCGGGCCCCATGACCAGGGCGCACCCCTTGAGCCTCCCCTGGATCTCCTCCCGCAGGAACTCCTCCGCCCCGAGGTCCCGCACCCTCTCCCAGGGCACCACCTCCACCTCGTCCGCTTCCTCCCCAAGGAGGCGGACCTTTGCGGGAAGCGGGAGGAGGGCCGGGGGCTCCGGCGGAAAGGTGTAAGCCAGCAAGGAGCAACCGCGGGCACGCGCCCAAGCCCGGGCCTGCCCAAGCAGGTGGCGATGCCCCAAGTGGACGCCGTCGAAGCGCCCCACCGCGATCACGCGCATGGGATCAGTAGGCGCCGGCGGTGAGGAGAACCCAGCCCTGGGGACGCCGGGAGGCGTAGCCCAGCAGGCTTCCGTCCGGGGACCAGGAGGGGAAAGCGTCCTCCCAGGGGTCGGCGGTCACCGGGAAGGGCTCGCCCCCGGAAAGCGGGAAAACCCAAAGGTCGGGGGCGCCGCCGCGGTTGGAAACGAACGCCACCCAAAGACCATCCGGGGAGACCCGTGGACACCAATCGAAATACGGATCCGCGGTGAGCTGAAGAAGGTCGCGGCTGCGCAGATCACAAAAGAAAAGGTCCCAACTTCCCTCTTCCTCCTGGAGAAGGAGCCCTACAAAGAGGAGGCCGAACCCGTCGGGAGTGAACTCCGGGGTGGCCTTGGGCCAAGCCCCGCCCACCACCAGCTCCACCTGGTTTGCGCGGAGATCCAGCACCTTAAGAAGATCCCAGTCCTCGACGAACGCGACCTTTGTTCCGTCCCAGGAGACCGTGGGCCAGCGCAGGGGGGAGGTGGAGGAATAAAGCAACGCTGGAGGGTCGCCGGCAAGAGACCCCCGCCAAAGCCCCTGCTCCCCCTCGGGCAAGGGGGAAACGAAGACAAACCAGTCCGGCCCCCCAAAGCGGGCCCACTCCACCGGGAATTCCGGGTAAAGCCGGCGCGGCTCCCGGCCTTCGGGCGCCAGACCTACGTACAGCTGGCCCTCGCTGGCCCAAAGCACCCAAAGGCCGTCGTGGGACCAATCCAAGGAGGTGAGGTTCCAAATTTGCCCGAAAAGAGGGACAGCGAAAAGGAGGACGGCAAGGACCGCGCCCATCGGGAGCCATTGTAGGGGCCGCCGGGGTCGGAAGCAAACTGGCACCACGCCCGTGAGTCCCGCTACAATGGCGACGCGATGCGCTCCCGTTGGCTGGATCCCCAGGCGGAGGCAGCGGAGCCCCAGCTTCGGGCCCTGCGCCCCCAAACCCTCGAGGAGTTCGTGGGCCAAGAGAAGATCAAGGAGCGCCTCAGGGTCTACATCCAGGCGGCCAAGGCCCGGGGGGAACCCTTGGACCACGTGCTCCTCCTCTCCCCGCCGGGGCTGGGGAAGACCACGCTGGCCCACATCATCGCCCACGAGATGGGCGTGCAAATCAAGGTCTCCTCCGGTCCCGCCCTGGAGAGGCCGGGGGATCTCGCGGCCATCCTCACCCACCTCGCGCCAGGGGACATCCTCTTTGTGGACGAAATCCACCGGCTGCACCCCAAAGTGGAGGAGATCCTCTACCCGGCCATGGAGGATTGGAAGCTTCCCATCGTTTTGGGCGAGGGCCCCCATGCCCGCTGCATCGAGCTCCCCTTGGCTCCGTTCACCCTGATTGGGGCGACCACCCGGGAGGGCCTCCTCACCACCCCCCTGCGCGACCGCTTCGAGGTCGTGTTCCGCCTGGAGTTCTACAGGCCCGAGGAGCTCGCGGAGATCCTGCGGCGGGCCGCGCCCAGGCTCGGAGTAGGGATCACCGCGGAAGCGGCCGAGGAGCTGGGGGCGCGGGCCCGGGGCACCCCCCGTATCGCCCTGCGCCTCCTGCGCCGGGCCCGCGACGTGGCCCAGGTCCAGGGCCTCTCCACCATAACCTTGGCCGTGGCCCAGGAAACCCTGCGGATGCTGGGGATCGACGAGGCCGGCTTGGACGAACTGGACCGCAGGATCCTCGCGGTGATGATGGACCGCTTCGAGGGCGGTCCGGTGGGACTGGAGACCCTGAGCGCGGCCTTGGGGGAGGACCCGGAGACGATCGCCGAGCTTTACGAGCCGTACCTGATCGCCCTGGGGTTCATCCGCAAGACCCCTCAGGGACGGGTGGCCACGGAGCGGGCCTACGCCCATCTTGGGCGCACGCCCACCCGGCTTGTTTAGCGGCGGAAGTAGGCCCTGGCCCCGGCCAGGAAATCGCCGACCACCCCAAGGAAGCGCCGCCAGTCCAAAACGAGGGCGAGGACCATCCACACCAGGCCCGCGTAGGCGGCCACCGGATCGCGGAAGAGGGCGATGATGAAGGGCGTGAACACCCAGGGGAAAGCAAGGAGCATGGTCACGGACTTGAACTTAAGGAAGTGGCGGTAGCGCAGGGTGTAAAGGGAGATGAGCACGGCGGAGACGATGTAAGGAAGGCCGATCTCCACAGGAACGAGGCCGGTGCCCACGAGGAACACGGCGGAGGCGAGGACCATGAGCATGTCGATCTGGAAGTCGTGCTCCCCAAGCCAGGTGGGGCCCTTTTCGTAGCGGCGGGCCAGCCGGCCGTCCACCATGTCCGTGGTCCACCCCAAAAGGAGGAGGCCGGCCACCACGCCCAGCGCCCGCGGCCCCACCGGGATCAGGGCCAGGATGGCCAGGGCAACGAGAACCCTGCTGGCAGTGAGCCAATCGGGAAGCCGCTCCCGCCTCCTCATCAACTGCGATTATAGCCCGCCTAGGCGGAGGCCCTCGTCCAGGGGCGCCAACTGCAGGGAAAACTCAGGGAAGGCCGGGATGTCCAGGCTCAGGCGCAGGGTGCCCAGCCCAAGGCGCAGCCCAACCCGTAAACATCCGGCGAAGGTGTGGAAGAGCCCGACTTCGGCCTGCACCCAACGCTGGGAGGGGAAGTCGTACTCCACCCCCATGCTCCAGCTCCATTCCCCCTCGAGGGCGCCCTCGGCGCTCAGGTAAACCCGACGCGGGGCCAACGGCCAAGGGGAGAGGCGGGCTCCCCAGGAGAGCTCCAGCCCGGATAGGGAGAACGCGCCGCGCAGAAGAAGGTCCTGCCAGGTCCCGGCGTAGCCGCCGCTCACCGCCAGGGTCCAGCCTGAACCCTGCCCCCGCCACCGCGCCTGCCCCTGCAGCACCTTGGGCGGGACGAGCTGCAGGGAAACGGAGAGCGAGAAGTTGGCCCCGCTTAGGGTCCAGGAGGCGGGAAGAGGTGCGTGGCTCAGGAAATCCCAGCCCAGGCGGAGCTCGTGGGTCCACGGGGCGCGGCGGGCGCTCAGGGTGAGGCCCGCCTGGCTCTGGCTGGGCAGAGCGTCGAAGGCGAAGGGGGAGCGGCCCAGGGCCAGGCGCTGCTGGGCCCAGAGCGAGAGCCCGCCCCAGACCGCGCTGGGGTTGAGGGCGATATACAGCCGCTCGGCCCCGGGATACTGGTCAAGCCCTCCTTCCCAAGCGAGCCTAAGCTGCACGGGGGCAAGATCCCAGGTCCGGGACCAACCCAAGGAGAGGCCGGCGCGCCAGCCCACCCGCTCCCCCTCTTGAAAATGCCCGACCCCCAGCCGGATTTGGAGATCCCCGCCCCACGCCATGAGGGCGCGGGAGAGCGCGAGCTCGGGGAGCCGCGCGTACGGGCCCTGCGGCCCCTCCGCCGCTCCGGCCTGGATCCCGAGGCTCCAGCCCCGCACCCTTCCCGAGAGGTTCAGCGTGAGGCTTGACCCAAGCCAACGGGCCTGCCCTTGCCAGGGCTCGCCGAGGACCCGGCCGCTTAGGCGCAGGAACCCCTGGTCCAGCCCGAAGGAGAGGCTTCCGCCCTCCCAGGCGGCGGAAAGCCCGGGCCGGATCTGGCCGGCCTCCGGGTACCAGGTGAGGACCAACGCTCCCACGGCGCCCTCCCAGGGCGTCCACGGGAAGGACCAGCGCAAAAACCAACCCAAGCCCGTGCGGCCCACCTCCGGCAGGAACGGGACGCTTTCCTCGCCAAGCCGCGCGGCATAGAAGGGAAGCCAAACCAGGGGATAGCCGAAGGAGTCCACCCGCACGTTCCGCACGAAGAGCCAGCGCTGGGGAAGGAGCAGGAACTCCTCAGCCCAGATGAGGTAGGGGGGGCCCTCGAGGCAGGGGCAGGTGGTGAGGAGGACGGAGCTCCCGAGGATTCGGGTGATCTCGCCTTGGCGGAACTCCACCGCCCCCTGGGCCGCGGCGAACCGGAGGGTCTCCGGTTTTTCGGGGCCAGCGAACCGCACCTCCCCCCGAAAATCCCGAAGCTCCGCGGACACGAGCTCGCCCTCCGGGGAGAGCCGCGCCCGCAGGGTGTGGGCCTCCACCCAGCCCTCCTCGGTCTCCACCCGGGCCCCCTCGGCCTGGAGCTCCCAGCCCTCCCGTTCCCAGAACTCCGCCGCGCGCGCATCCAAGGTGTAGCCCGCAAGGACCAGGCGCGCTTGCCGCCCGCACCAGTAGCGGCCCTCCTCGGCCACCACCAACTCCTCGGCGGAGAGCTCGGCGAGGGGCGGGGCGGCAAAGCCGGTGAGGCCCAAGGCCAAAAGGAAAAGGAGGGCCCCGCGAAAGCGCAGCCGATCCGCGCCCAAGTAGAGGAGGATCCCGAGGGAACCCAAGACGAGGTGGGGGAGCCAGCCGCCGAGGAAGGGGGGGAGGAGGCCGCGGCGGGCGAGGGTGCGGGCCCAAAGGAACAGGGCCTGGGCGCCGGCCGCGAGCAGGAACCCCACCACCATGCCCGTGGCCCGGCCCCGCCGGCCCAAGAGGACCCCCAACGGCGCACCAAAAAGCACGAAAACGAAGGCCGCACCGGCGATGGCGAGCTTCCCGTGGTACTCCACCCAGAGCGCCCGCACGTCGTGCCCGCTTTGCCGGAGAAGGTCGATGCGTTCCCTGAGCTCCCGGGCGGACATCTCGCTTGGGGTACGGCCGCCCAAAACGGCCTCCTCCAGCTTCTCCCCCACCTCGAAGCGCAACTCCCCAAAGCCCAGGACTTCCGTGAGTTCGCCGGCTGGGCCGAACCGAAGAACACGGCCCTCCCGGAGGAGGAGCTCCCCCCGCTCGAGCACGCCCTCTTTGGCCGTGATCACGGCGGGGAAGGGGCTGCGGGGGAAAAGCTGGGCCGAAAGGTCGTAGATCACCACGCCCTCCACCCGGGAGCCGGTGTAGCGCTCCACGTAGAAGAGCTCACCCTTTGCGCCCCGAAAGAACACGTTCTCCTGGATGGTGGGGGTGGGGCCGCGGTAAAGGAGCACAAGAAGCTCCCGGCGGTAGAGGGCCTCCGCCTCGGGCACGACGAGCTCGGAGAACACCAAGGAGAGGACGCTCACCGCGAGCCCAAACCCCAAAAACGGGAGGAGGATGCGGCGCAGGGAGTACCCCAGGGCCTGCAGGGCCAGAAGCTCGCGATCGGAGGCGAGGCGGGCCAAGGCCAGGAAGGTGGCGAGCAAGGCCCCGGCGGGCGCCGCTAGGGTCAGGATGTTGGGAAGCTTGAAGCTCAAAAGCCTAAGAAGGGAAAGGGCGGGGACGCCACGGGCGAAAAGGGCATCGGAAAGGGAGAGCACGAGCTCCAGGCTTATGAACACCAAGAAAGCCAAGAGGGAAACGAGGAAAGGCGGAAGGAGCTCGCGCAGAAGGTATGCGTCCAAGCGCAGCCGCACGGGAAAATGATACCCAAGGGCCGCGACACGGTTGCTCCTCGGCCTCAAACGGATAGGATCAGAGGCCATGCGGGTTTGCATCCTCACCTGGGGTTGCCAGCTCAACCACCACAAAAGCGAGGAGATCGCCGGTGTGCTCGCCCAAGCCGGCCACACCCTTGTGGACCGGCCGGAGGACGCGGACGTTGTCCTCCTCAACACCTGCATGGTGCGGCAACGGAGCGAGGACAAGGTGGTGAGTCGGGTGCGGGAGCTTGCCCGGCTCAAGCGGGAAAGGCCTCTCCTCATCGGGGTGGGCGGGTGCATGGCCCAGGGCCGCGGCGAAAGGATCCTGGGGATCTGCAAAGGGGCGGACTTCGCCTTCGGTACTGTGGGCTTGCGCTCCCTTCCGGAGCTCATCGAACGGGCCCGTCAAGGGGAACGGTTCGCCTACCTCCCCGAGCCCGTGGAGCTCGAGCGCCTCCCTGCGCTCCGCCAAAGCCCCTTCCAGGCCTACGTGACGATCGCGGAGGGATGCTCCCACGCCTGCGCCTACTGCGTGATCCCCAGGGTTCGCGGTCCCCTGCGCTCTCGCCCCCTCAAGGAGATCCTGGCGGAGCTCTGGGAGCTTGCGGAACGGGGCTATAAGGAGGTCACCCTCCTTGGGCAGAACGTGGACGCCTATGGCCTAGACCTGCGGGATGGCGCGAACTTTGCGGGCCTTCTTCGCGCGGTGGGGAGGATCCCTATTCCTCGCGTGCGCTTCACGAGCTCGCATCCGGCGTACATGACGGAGGAGGTCATCGCCGCCATCGCGGAGGAGGAGAACATCTGCGAGCATGTGCACTTGGCGGTGCAATCCGGGAGCGATCGGATCCTCAGGGCCATGCGCCGCGGGTACACCCGGGCGGGGTTCCTCCGGCTTGTGGAGCGGCTGCGCCGGGCTGTTCCTGGGGTGAACATCACCACCGACGTGATCGTGGGCTTCCCGGGCGAGGAGGAGAGGGACTTCGAGGAGACGCTCTCCCTGATCGAAGAGGTGCGGTTCGGCACGGTGTACGTGGCGGCGTATTCCCCGCGGCCGGGGACGCCCGCGGAACCGTTGGGGGATCCCATCCCCGCCGGGGAGAAGGCCCGCCGCCTCCAGGAAGTCCTGAACCTGACCCGACGCATCGCCCTCGAGCTCCATCGGGAGCGCCTGGGCTCCACCGTGGAGATCCTCGTGGAAGAGCACCTTTCGGAGAAAGGGATGGTTTTGGGCAAGACCCGGGACTTCCGCACCGTGCTGGCTCCGGGCGGACCGGAACTCCTTGGGGAGCTGGTGGAGGTGGAGGTGAGCGGGGCCACGCCCGCCGCCCTCTTGGGCGCCGTGAAGGAGCGGGTGGCATGATCCTCACCGTCACCCCCAACCCCGCCCTGGACAAGTTCTATTGGCTTGCGACCTTGCCGGAGACGCTGGCCCCTACAGAGGAGGGGATCCTCATTAGGGCTGAGAAATCCCTGACCTCCGCGGGCGGGAAAGGCATCAACGTCTCGGTCTTCCTGGCGGCCCATGGCGTGGAGACGGTGGCCATGGGTTTTTTGGCCGGACACAGCGGGCAGATCATCCTGCGGGACCTCCTGGCGCGAGGGGTGAGCGCGAACTTCGTGTGGATCGAGGGGGAGAACCGCACCAACGTGGCCCTCATCGTGCGCGGACGGGAATACCACCCCATTCACATCACGGAGGAAGGCCCGTGGGTCACGCCTGAGGCGGTGGAGATCTTCCTGCGCAAGTACGAGCGGATGCTGCGGCGCGCAAGCTTTGTGGTCCTGGCCGGACACTTGGCGCCCGGGCTTGGCCCCGACTTCTACGGGGAGTTGGCCCGCCGGGCCCGCGCCCAGGGCGTGAAGGTCGTGGTCCACACCGGCGGGGAGGCCCTCCTCCGCACCTTCCCCGAGCGGCCCTTCTTGGTGAAGCCCGACGTGCGCGAGGCCCTGCGCCTGGGAGTGCTTCCCGTGCGCACCAAGGAGGAGATCCTGGTGGCGGGGAAGAGGGCCATCCAAGAGGGCGTGGAGCTCTGCCTCATCTCCCACCACCTCACCGGCGACGTCCTCATCTCCGCGGACGGGGTTTGGGAGTTCGAGGCCCGTGTTCCCCTGAGCACGTTCCGGAACTTCGTGGGCGCGGACGACGCCCTGGTGGGGGGGATCCTCGTGGGCCTCGCCCAGGGCAAGGACCTCCTGGAGAGCGTGCGCTACGGGATGGCCGCCGCCGTGGCCTCCGCGGAGGTCGAGGAGAAGTTCTGCTTGGACAAGGACAGGATCCTGGCGGAGATGGAACGGGTGGAGGTGCGAAGGGGCGGGCCATGAAGGTGCGCGATTTCTTGCGGCGCGACCTCACCTCCGTGGACCGGGACACCCCCTTGGGCCAGGTCATCCGCCTTTTGGAGCAGTCCGGCCACGCCTCCCTGCCCGTGGTGGACGAGGAGGGGCGGGTCATCGGCGTCGTCTCCGAACGGGACATCATCCGGGCCCTCCTCCCAGGCTACATGGATCTCTTGCGCTCCGCCTCGTTCCTCCCAAGCCTCAACCAAATGGCCAAAAAGCTTAGGGAGATCGCGCACCTTCCTGTGGAGAGGTTCATGACCCGGGAGGTGGTGGCCTGCAAACCCGAGGACACGGACCTCCATGTAGCGGACCTCATGCTGCGAAAGGGGCTGAAACAGATCCCCGTGGTGGACGCGGCGGGACGCCTGGTGGGCGTGGTCCGCCGCATCGACCTTCTCTCCCACCTCTAGTGGAGTTCCTCGTCTGCACGTCCAGCGAAAAGGGGTTCTGTGCGGTGCGGTTCCGCCAGGCCTCGCCCGTGGAACGTTTGATCCTGGGCAAAGAGGAGGCATCCGCGGTCCCGGTCCTCGCGGAAAGCGCGACCCACAAGCCCCGGGGGGCCTTCGCCCTGCCTGTCCTGTTCCGAGCGGTATGGCCTGAGGAGCCTGAGCTCATGGGCCTTTTTCGGCGCCTGGGCCTCCCCCAGCCGGAGGACCCGTGGGAACGCGCGGAGCTTTTGGGCCAGCTTTTTCTCCGCGCGCTGGAGGAGGTGCGGGCCTGGCCGGATCCTGCCCGGCGAGCCTTGGCCGCGCTCCTCCCGGCGGGGCTGTCCTTGCCGCCACGGCCGCTACGCATTCTTGTTCGCCCTCCACGCTCCTTGGAGGAAGCCTTTGTCCGCCTGCAGGAGCTGGGCTTAGAGGAGCGAGCCGAGCAGCGGGCCTACGCCCAGGCCGCTTGGGAAGCCCTGGCCCAGGGTAAGGTCGTCCTCCTTGAGGCGGGCCCCGGCACGGGAAAGACCTTCGGGTACCTGATCCCCTTGCTTTTGCGGTTGCGCGAAGGGGGGCGCGCGGTGGTGGCCACGCGCACCCGCACCCTCCAGGACCAGCTTTGGAAGCGGGATCTTCCCGGGCTAGAGGCGAAGCTAGGGTTGCGGGTGCGCCGGGCCCTGCTCAAGGGACGGGAGAACTACCTCTGCCTTTGGCGGCTGCGCCGCCTGCGCGCCCAGCTCGTGCCCGAGGAGATCCTCCTCCCCTTGGAGCTCCTGGCCCTGCGCCGGGCGGAGCCCGATGAGATCGGGTTCATAGAGGAAACCGGTCTCCTTGCGGAGATCCGGGACCGCCCCGGCCGGTGCCTAGGCCCCCGTTGCCCCGAGTTTCCCCGCTGCCCCGCGCGCCTGGCCCGGGAGGAGGCCAAGGCGGCCCAGCTTGTGGTGGTGAACCACGCGCTTTTGGGCGCGGACCTCGCCCTGGACCACGCCCTTTTGGGTGCCTACGAGTTCCTCGTGGTGGACGAGGCCCACGCTCTTCCCGCCGCCCTGCGGGAAGCGCTGGGCGTGAGCCTCACCCCCGCGGAGGTGCCCAGCCTCCTTGGGGAGGTCCGTGCGGACGAGGGGCTCCGCCCCTTGGTGGAGGAGGCCCGAAGAAAGCACGACGAATTTTGGGCGGCCGTGCAAGGGGTTATTCCCCCGGGGCGGGCCCGCCTGGCCCCGGGGGTCCGGGACTATCTGGAAGCCCAGGCCGGTCCCCTTGCGGAAGTTTTGCAACGGCTAGCCCGGGAACTCCAGAAGGACGAGGAGCTTGGCGAGCTCGGCCTGGCCCTGGCCGAACAAGCCCAGTCCCTGGCCTTCTTCTTCCGACCGGGGGAGGGGGACTGGGTGGCCTGGTCCGCGCGGGAGGAGGGGATCGCGCTCAACCTCACTCCGCTCGATCTTTCCGCGCGCCTGGCGCAGGCCCTTTGGCCAGGGATTCGCGCGGCCGTCCTCACCTCCGCCACCCTTTCCGTTCCCGGAAACCCGCGCTTTGTGGCCGCGCGCCTGGGCCTACCCGAGGACGTGGAGCTCCGCTCTTGGCCCTCACCCTTCACCTACGAACGCGTGGCCATCGCCGTCCTCGCGTACCTCCCGGAGCCCGACGATCCGGGCTATCCGGCGGCCTTGGCCCAGGCCCTCCGCGCCGCGTTGACGAAGGTCCCGGTCAAGGCCCTGGTCCTCTTGACGGCGCGAAAGACGCTCGCTGAGGTCCATCAACTCCTTGCGGACGTGCCCCATCTGGCCCAGGGCTGGGACGGGGAGAGGGATCAGCTCCTGCGGCGTTTTCGGGCCATGCCCCCTCCCGCGGCCCTTCTCGGGCTGGAGAGCTTTTGGGAGGGTGTGGACCTGCCCGGGGCGGAGCTGGAGCTTCTCGTCATCGCGCGCCTCCCGTTCCCCTCCCCGGGCGACCCCGTGCTCGAGGCCGAGGCCCAGCGCCTGCGGGAACAGGGCCGCGACGCCTTCCGCGCGCTTTCCCTGCCCCTTGCGGTCCTGAAGCTCCGCCAAGGCTTGGGAAGGCTTGTGCGTACCCCCACCGATCGGGGCGTCATCCTTTTGGCCGACCCGCGCCTGGCCTCGCGCCGGTACCGCGGCCACTTCTTGCGCGTCCTTCCCACGGCACCCCGGATCCTTAGTGCGCCCGAGGAACTGGACGTTGTGCTAGCCCAGGTCTTTCGGTAACCTCCTAACCATGCTGGTCCGCGCAAGCCAGTATTTCCTGCCCACCTGGAAGGAGGATCCCGCGGAGGCCGAGCTTCCCAGCCACAAGCTCCTCCTGCGGGCGGGGATGATCCGCAAGCTCGCCGCCGGGATTTACACGTACCTTCCCCTGTGCCGGCGGGTCCTGCACAAGATCGAGACGATCATCCGGGAGGAGATGGACGCCATCGGCGGGATGGAGATCACCATGCCCGTGGTTCATCCGGCGGAGCTGTGGGCGGAGACCGGCCGCCTCCAGGATTTTGGGCCCATCCTCGGCCGTTTTCGCGACCGGGCGGGGCGGGAGATGGTGCTTGGCCCCACCCACGAGGAGGTCATCACCGACATCGCCCGCAGGGAAATCCGGTCCTGGCGGCAGCTTCCCCTCATGTTCTATCAGATCCAGACGAAATTCCGGGACGAGCCCCGCCCCCGCGGGGGCCTCGTGCGGGCCCGCGAGTTCACCATGAAGGACGGCTACAGCTTCCACGAGTCCAAAGAGGACCTGGACCAGTTCTACCGCAAGGTGTACCAGGCCTACCTCCACATCTTCCACCGCTGCGGGCTTGCCGTGGTGCCCGTGGAGGCCGACCCCGGCCTCATGGGCGGCTCCGAGTCCCACGAGTTCATGCTCCCCAGCCCCTACGGCGAGGATGCCTTCATCCAGTGCGAAAACCGGGACTACGCGGCGAACCTCGAGGGCGCGGTGAGCCCAAAGGACGAGGATCCTCCTGAACCCCTCCTCCCCTTGGAGGAGGTGGCCACGCCCGGCTGCTACACCATCGAGGCGGTGGCCCAGTTCCTCGGGGTGCCCACGCGCAAGACCGCCAAGGCCGTGTTCTACCGGACCCCCAAGGAGCTCGTGTTCGTGGTCATCCGGGGGGATCTCGAGGTGAACGAGGCTAAGCTCGCCAGGGCTTTGGGCACCACGGAGCTTTGGCCCGCCCGCGAGGAGGAGATCGCCGCCGTTGGGGCGGTCCCCGGCTACGCCTCGCCCATCGGCATCAAAAGGGACGGGGTCA
Source organism: Candidatus Bipolaricaulota bacterium (assembly GCA_030550535.1). GTDB lineage: Bacteria > Bipolaricaulota > Bipolaricaulia > Bipolaricaulales > Bipolaricaulaceae > DTER01. The sequence continues at coordinate 37,864 of JAUQPF010000046.1, read as the reverse complement.
AGGTGGTGGTGGACGACTCCATCCCCAAGGCCCGCAACCTCGTGGCCGGGGCCAACCGCGAGGGCTTTCACCTCCGGAACGTGAACTTCCCCCGGGACTTTCAGGCGGACCTTGTGGCCGACGTGGCCCTGGTTCGGGACGGCGATCGCTGCCCGCGCTGCGGCGGGCGCCTCTCCCTCCTGCGGGCCATTGAACTCGGCCACATCTTCAAACTCGGCACGAAGTACTCCGAGGCCATGGGGGCCACCTTCCTCGACCGGGAAGGGAGGCCCAAACCCCTCATCATGGGCTGCTACGGGATCGGCGTGGGAAGGCTTTTGGCCGCGGTCATCGAGGCCCACCATGACGAGGAGGGCATCGTCTGGCCGGCGAACCTCGCGCCCTTCCAGGTGGTGGTCAGCGTATTGGACCCCAAAAGGCCGGAGCTCCTCGCCCTGGGGGAGGACTTGGCCCAAGGGCTCGCGGAGGCGGGGCTCGAGGTGCTTCTCGACGATCGGGATCAGAGCGCGGGCGAGAAGTTCCACGACGCCAAACTTTGGGGGATCCCCGTTCTCGTGGTGGTGGGGCCGCGGGCCGCTGCCCAAAACCGGGTGGAATTGGAGCGCCGACGGGACGGGGAAAAGCGCGCGGTGGAGGCTCGGCGCGATCCCGTGCTCTGCGCGGTGCGGGAGCTCTTAGCCCAAAACGGTTGACCTGGTCCCACGGCTGCGCTATAGTGCGACCGCAACGTCCTGGGGTCTTATCCCGATGAAAGTTTCCGCCATCATTCCCGCCTACAACGAAGCGGCACGGATCGGCGCCGTCCTGGAACCGGTTTTAGCCGCACCCTCCATCCACGAGGTGATCGTGGTGGACGACGGCTCCACCGACGGGACTGCGGCCGTGGCCGCACGCTACGGGGTGAAGGTCGTGCGCCTTCCGGAAAACCGGGGCAAAGGGGCGGCCCTGGTCGCAGGGGCACGGGAGGCCCAAGGGGATGTGCTGCTCTTTTTGGATGCGGACCTCACGGGGCTCACCCCCAAGCATGTGGAGGATTTGGTGCGGGCCTACCAAGAGGGGGATGCCGAGGTGGTGATCGCCGTGTTTCGCAAAGGCCGCCCGGCCACGGATCTCTCCCAGCGGATCGTCCCTTTCCTCTCCGGCCAGCGCATCCTTGCTCGTTCCCTTTGGAAGAAGGCGGAGGCCGTGGCCGAAGGGGCGGACTTCGGGATCGAAACCGCGCTCACCAAGCTCGCCTTCCGCGAGGGTTGGCGCCAAAAAACCGTGGTCTGGGAGGGCGTGAGCCACATCCGTAAGGAGGAGAAATATGGGTTTTGGTGGGGCTTTCGGGACCGGCTCGGCATGTACGCTGATGTAGTGCGGTCCCTTTTCCGAAGGTTCTAGCGAGGTGAGGGCCTATGGAGATCAGCGAGATCCGCGCCCTCGAGCACGAAAAGATCGTGGAGCTCGCGGAGAAGCTGGGGATCGACGGGAGCGCTGAGCTTTCCCCAAGCGAGCTGGAGATGGCGGTGATGCGGGCCCTGGCCGACCGCCAGGAGCTCACCGTCACCGGCATCCTGGAGATCATGCCCGACGGATACGGATTCCTTCGGGATAAATCCTGTCTCCCCAGCCGTTATGACGTCTACGTTTCCCCTTCCCAGATCCGCAAGTTCGCCCTGAAGGACGGGGACATCGTGAAGGGGCCGGTGCGGCCGCCCCGCGAGGGCGAACGCTACTTCGCCCTTTTGCGCGTGGAAGAGGTGGACGGTCTCGATCCTGAGGTCGTAAAAAAGCGCAAGGACTTCTCCCAGCTCACCCCCCTTCACCCCAACCAGCAGTACATCCTCGAGCACGACCCTGAGGAGCTCTCCACCCGCATGATCGACCTTTTTGCGCCCATCGGGAAGGGGCAACGGGGCCTCATCGTGTCCCCCCCGAAAGCGGGGAAGACCACGCTCCTTAAGCACATCGCCCAGGGGTTGGAGGCCAACTACCCCAACATCAAGCTCCTCATCCTCCTTGTGGACGAGCGGCCGGAGGAGGTCACGGACTTCAAGCGCTCGGTGAAGCGGGCGGAGGTCATCGCCGCCACCTTCGACATGGAGCCCCAGCACCACACGAAGCTCGCGGAGCTCGTGACCGCCGAGGCCAAGAGGCTCGTGGAGGTGGGCTACGACGTGGTGATCCTCATGGACTCCCTCACCCGGCTGGCCCGGGCGTACAACCTCTCCATCACCCCCTCGGGGAAGCTCCTCTCCGGCGGCATCGATCCCACGGCCCTCTACAAGCCCAAGGAGTTCTTCGGCGCGGCCCGCAACATCGAGGAGGGCGGCTCCCTCACCATCATCGCCACCGCCCTCATCGACACCGGCTCCCGCCTGGACCAAGTGGTGTTCGAGGAGTTCAAAGGGACGGGAAACATGGAGCTTGTGCTCAATCGGGATCTCGCCAACCGCCGAATCTTTCCGGCCATCGATCTCATCCAGTCCGGCACAAGAAAAGAGGAACTCCTCCTTGCGCCAGATGTCCTTCGGCGGGTGTGGATCCTGCGTAAGCTCATCTCCGAGATGCCGGACCCAGGGGTGGCCCTGGAGTTCATCAAGCAACGCATGGAACGGACCAAAACGAACAAGCAGTTCTTGGAGCTGATGAACAGTGAATAACCTCTGGCTTTTGGCGGTCCTGGCCCTGTGCTTGCCCCTTCTTTTTGTGCCCCTGGCCTCCGCGCCGGAGCGCGGAGGGCCCGCCCAAACCCTGCCCAATCTCTCCTTCCAGACGAGCGCCTATCAAGTGCGGGCCGGGGATACCTTGAGCGCGATCGCCGCACGCTTCGGCGTCCCCGTGGCCTGGATCATGGCCAGCAACGACCTCTCTTCCACCACCATCTATCCTGGCCAGCAATTGGTCATCCCCAAGGGCGGTGTGCTGCACACGGTGAAGCCGGGGGAAACCCTGAGCGCCATCGCCCAGGCCTACGGGGTGAGCCCGGAGGCCCTGCGCGCCGCCAACAACCTCGCCGCCGAGCCCAAGCCGGGAACCAAGCTCTTCGTGCCCGAGCCCAAAACCGTACCGCTCCCCTCCCCACGCGGGGCGGCGTTCCAGTGGCCCGTGCGGGGGACGATCTCCTCCGGCTTTGGCCCGCGCATCCACCCCGTCTACAACGTGCCCTCCTTCCACACGGGGATTGACCTCGCCGTGCCCGAGGGGACGCCCGTGCGCGCCGCCGCCGCCGGCACCGTGACCTTCGCGGGCTGGCACGACAGCGGCTTTGGGCTCCTCGTGGTCCTCGACCACGGCAACGGCTACGAGACGTACTACGCCCACCTCTCCCGGGTTCTCGTGGCCGTGGGCCAGTACGTGCAGGCGGGCGAGACGATCGCCCTTTCCGGGAACACGGGCCTTTCCACCGGGCCCCATTTGCACTTCGAGGTGCGCTACCTGGGCACCCCTGTGGACCCCCGGCCTCTCCTGCCGTGATCCGCATCCTGGGCGGACGGAGGCTCGACGGGGAGGTACGGATCTCCGGGGCGAAAAACGCCGCGCTCCCCGCGATCTTCGCAAGCCTCCTCACCCCAGAGCCCTTGGTTCTGCACAACGTCCCCAAACTTTTGGACGTGGAAACCGCGGTGGAGCTCGTGCAGGCCCTGGGAAAGGAGGTCCACTGGTCGAACGGGACCCTGCGGATCACGGGCGGGGAGGAACTCCGTCCGGAGGCGCCGGCGGAGCTGGTGCAGCGGATGCGCGCCTCCTTCTTGGTCCTGGGGCCGCTCGTAGCTCGGATAGGACAGGCTAAGGTGGCCCTGCCAGGCGGCTGCGCCCTGGGGCCCCGCCCCGTGGACTTCCACCTCCAGGGGCTGGCGCGCCTCGGCGCCCAAGTGGAAGTGGGCAACGGCGCGGTCCAGGCCAAGGCCACCCGGCTTCGCGGCGCCCGGGTCTACCTGGACTTCCCCTCCGTGGGCGCCACGGAGCAGCTCCTCCTCGCCGGGGCTTTGGCCCCGGGCGAGACGGTGATCGTGAACCCCGCCCGGGAACCCGAGGTGGTGGAGCTGGCCGTGCTCCTCCAGAAGATGGGCGCCGAAGTTCGCTGGGATTTGGATCGCGTGACCATCCGGGGAACCCCAAGGCTGTCGGGGGCAGAGCACACGATCATCCCCGACCGCATTGAGGCCGGCACCTATCTTCTTGCGGGCGCCATCACCGGAGGCCGGGTGCGCGCCCTCTCCGTGTGCCCGGAGCACCTGCGGGCCTTTTTGGATCGGCTGGAGCTCGCGGGCGCGGCGATCGAGGTGGGCCCAGACTGGGTGGAGGTCCAAGGTCCCCCGCGGCCCAAGGCCGTGGACTTCCGGACCTGGCCCTACCCTGGCTTTCCCACGGACCTTCAGCCGCCCATGGTGGCCCTCCTCGCCCGGGCCGAGGGAAGGTCCACCGTCACCGAGACCGTGTATGCCGCGCGCTTTGGCCACGTCGAGCCCCTCCTGCAGATGGGGGCGAGGATCCAGGTGATGGGGAACGTTCTCGTGGTGGAGGGAGTGGAGCGGCTGCGGGGAGCCCAGGTGGAGGCCACGGACATCCGGGCCGGCGCGGCCCTGGTTCTGGCCGCCCTCGCTGCGGAGGGGGTAAGCTTCGTTCGGGGCGAGCACCACCTGGCGCGGGGCTACGAAAACCTCGGGGAAAAGCTCTGCGGCCTGGGCGCCCAGGTATGGGAAGAGCAGGGCTGAAGCGCCTGGTCATCGAGGACTACCTTGGGCTTAGGGCCCGCATCTACGGGGGCGAACGGGCCGTCCTCGTGGAGGTCACCCCGCCCGGGGCCGACCCCGAGGAGCGCCTTGAGGAGCTCGCGGCCCTGGCCTGGACCGCGGGCGTTCAGGTGGTGGGGAAGGCCCTGCAGAAGCGCGATCGTCCCGATCCCGCCACCTACATCGGCAAAGGAAAGGTCGCGGAGGTCCTGGAGCTTGCTCGCCGGGTGGGCGCGGACACCCTCATCTTCGGGGTGGAGCTCACCCCCGCCCAGGCCCGCAACCTCGAGGAGTTCACGGGCCTCAAGATCATCGACCGCTCCCAGCTCATCCTCGATATCTTCGCCCTCCATGCGGGGACGAAGGAGGCGGCGTTGGCCGTGGAGCTTGCCCAGCTTCAATACCTGCTTCCCCGGCTGCGGGGCTGGGGGCAGGCCCTTTCCGACCCCGGCGGCATCGTGGGCACCATGGGGCCGGGGGAGACGCGGCTGGAGCAAAGCCGCCGGGCCATCCGCCGCCGCATTCAAGCCCTGGAGCGGGAGCTCAAGGAGGCCGCGCGAGCCAGGGAAGTCCGCCGAGCCCGGCGCCGCCGCTTCGGCCCTCCAGAGATCGCCCTCGTGGGCTACACCAACTCCGGGAAATCCACCCTCTTCAACGCCCTGACCCGGGGCGACGCGCTCGTGGCCGACCAGCTCTTCGCCACCTTGGACACGAAAGTGCGTCGAGCCCGGCTTCCTGACGGCCGCCTGGTCCTGGTCACCGACACGGTGGGGTTCATCCGCGACCTTCCCCCTCAACTCATCCCCGCCTTCCACGCCACCCTGGAGGCGGTGCGGGAAGCGAGCCTCCTTCTTTTCGTGATCGATGCGGCCTCGCCCGCGGCCCTGGCGCACCTGGAGGTGGTGCGCCGCGTGGTGTTCACGGAGGTTCTTCGGCCCGAGGACCCACGCCCCCCTGTCCTTTACATCCTGAACAAGCTGGATCTTCTGACCACACCGGAGGCTTGGGCCAGGGCCGAGGCCCTCCTTCGGGAGGCCCAGCCCGGGGTTCTCGTCTCCGCAAAAACGGGGGAGAACCTGGACGAGCTTCGTCGCCTTTTGGGCGAACTCCTTCCCGCCGAGGCGCCGGCGTCCAGCCCCTATCATTGAGGCAGGAGGTGGTGTTCGTGCGCTGGTGGCGCTACGGCGCTTTCGGCTTTGGTTTCCCCCCGTTTTTCTTCTTCCGCTTTGGCCCCACGCGGTTCGGCCCGGGGTGGAGCCGTGAGGAATATCGCCGTTTCCTCCGCGAGTACCTGGAGGAGCTCGAGCGCTACAAGAAGGATCTGGAGGAGGAAATCGCCGCGGTGAAGCGGGAGCTGGAGGAGCTCGGGGAGTAACGGCCAAATCGGGTAAGATGCCCGAGGGGTGAGTCGTTCATGTGGGCTTTTTTGCTGTTAGGGGCGTTGAGCGCCGCGGCGTTTGGCCAGATCGGGCTCGTCCTCTACTCCTCAGGACTGGCCCTCGTCGAGGAAGTCCGCCCCTTTTCCCTGGCCAGGGAAGGGGTGCTTGAGCTGCGCGGGTTTCCGGCGGAGACGCTGTGGGAGACCTTGGCCGTGGAGGGCTTGGAGCTTGTGGCGTTGCGCCCCCTGCCCCGGGAAAGCTGGACCCTGAACAAATTCGTGGGGCAAGAGGTGACCGTACAAACCCAGGCCGGGGCCTTCCGTGGGATCCTCCGCGCTGTCTCGTCCGAAGGGTTGGTGTTGGCCACCGAGGAGGGCACGGTCCTCGTGCGCGAATACTTATGGGTTCGGGGGCCCAAGTCCGACCCTCTCTCCGAAACCCAGGCCCTCCTTCACTACCGCGCGGAGGAGCCAGGAGAAAAGGCCGTGCGTCTCCGGTACCTCGCGCGCGGCTTTGCCTGGAGGATCACCTACGAGGCAGAGCTGGAAGGGGGCGAGCTTCGCCTTGGGGGGAGGGCTTGGATCCAGAACGTCACAGGGGTTGACTTCCCCAGGACCAGCCTCGTTCTGATCGCCGGAGAGGTTCAGGCTCCCCGCGGGGACGCGGGCCTGCGGGCCCTGGCCATGGCGCCGGAGGCCGTGCCCACCGAGGCCTTCGAATATCACCGGTACGACCTCCCCGGGCCTTGGGACGTCCCTCAAGGACAGCTCGCCATCCCCCTTGTGCGCGCGACCGTCCCCGCCCGAAAAACCTACCGCCTGAGCGGGCAAAGGGTGGAGGTGTACGTGCGATTTACGGCGGACACCGTGCTTCCGGGGGGCGAAATGCGCGTCTACGCCGAAGGCATCTTCGTCGGAGCCCACACCCTTTCCCATACGCCGCCGGGGAAGGAGGTGGAACTCCGGGTCGGAGCGGCCTTCGATCTCTCAGGCCAGCGCCAACAGGTGCGGCGCGAGCGCCTGGGGGAGAACCTCTTCCGCGAGACCTGGCGCATCACCCTGAGCTCCGCCAAAAAGGAGGACGTGGAGGTGGAGGTCGTCGAGACCCTAAGCGGCTACTGGCGAATCTTGAGTTCCACGCTTCCCTATGAGATCCTCGATGCCCAGCGGATAAAATTCGTGGTCCCCGTGCCCAAGGAGGGCCAAACCTCCCTGGAGTACACGGTGGAGTGGCGCTACTAGCGATGCCGGAGCTCGAGGAGGAGCTGGCCAAGCTGCGGGAGGGATACTGTCGGGCGTTGGAGAAGGCGTTTGAGCGCGTGCCCATCCGGGATGGTGTGGTCTCCGTGGAGGACCTTTGGCTGGAGACGGCGATCCCCATCGATCTCATCGTTGAGCTTTTGGAGAGCGAGGGGGTGAAGATCCCGCCGCACGTGGAGCGGGTGGACTTCGGGCGATACAAAAAGAGATGACGAGCGAAATTCGGTTTGGAACGGACGGCTGGCGCGGGATCATCGGCCGCGATTTCACCTTCGCCAACGTGGCCCGGGTGGGCCTGGCCCTGGCCCGCTACCTCCGGGACCCTGAGCGCGGGGAGCTCCCGGTCTATCGGGAGTGGGGCGTGCCCCTCCGCCCCGCCGAAGCTGGCCTCCTTGTGGGCTACGACACGCGTTTCCTTTCCCAAGCCTTCGCGTTCGAGCTCGCGCAGGTGCTGAGGGAGCAGGGCATCCCGGTGTGGGTCACGGCGGAGCCCGTGCCCACCCCCGCCCTTTCCTTCGCCGTGGTGGCGGAAACACGCGCCGGGGGGGTGATGATCACCGCCTCCCACAACCCTCCGGAGTACAACGGGGTCAAGTTCAAGCCGGAATACGGCGGATCGGCCACGGAGGACATCACCCGCCGCATCGAGGCCCTCCTCCCTTCGGAGGCCCCGAAGCTCGCGGCAAACGACATACCCCAGACCTCCTTGCGGGAGGCGTACTTGGCCAAGATCAAAAGGGAAGTGGACCTGGCCTTGATTCGCAAGGCGCCGATCTTCCCTGTGGTGGACGCCATGTACGGCTCGGCCCAAGGGTATTTGGCCAGGATCCTCGAGGAGCTGCGCGTGCCCTACGTGGCCGTGCGCCACAGCCGCGATCCCCTCTTCGGCGGGAAAAAACCTGAGCCCATCGAGGAGAACATGGGGCCGTTGCGGGCGGTGATCCGGGGCTTGCGCGGCCGGGTCCGCCAGCGCCTCCTTGTGGGCCTTGTGACGGATGGGGACGGCGATCGAGCGGCGGCCATGGACGAGCGCGGGGAGTTCCTCAACACCCATCGCACCGCTTCCCTCATCCTCTGGCACCTTTTCCGAAACCGCGGCCTGCGTGGCCCCATCCTCAAGTCCTTTGCCCTCACCGATCTCGTCCAGAAGATCGCGGACGAGGTAGGGGTGCCCTGCCAGGAGATCAAGATCGGTTTCAAGTGGGCGGTGAAGGGGTTGGTCACGAAGGAGGTGCTTTTCGCCGGCGAGGAATCCGGCGGGTACGGTTATAGCTGGCACCTTCCTGAGCGCGACGGGATCCTCTCCAACCTCCTCCTCTTGGAGCTCGTGGCCACCACGGGAAAGCCCCTTTCCGCCCTGGTGGAGGATCTCTTCTCCCGTTTCGGGCCCCACCACTATGCCCGCCGGGATCTTCACCTGCCCAACCGCCTGGAGATCGCAGAAAGGGTGGCCCAAAAGCCGCCGGAGGCGTTGGCCGACCACCGTGTGCAGCGGATCGAAACCTTGGATGGCCTCAAACTTCGGTTTGCGCGGGGGTGGCTCCTCCTTCGGGCCTCGGGCACGGAGCCCATCCTCCGCCTCTACTGCGAGATGGACGATCCCAAAGAGGTGCGGAAAGTCCTGGACGCTGCGGAAGCCTTGGTGAAAGGGGGCTTGCTGTGAGCCGCGAACCCTACAATCCCCAAGCGATCGAGGAAAAATGGCGGGATTTCTGGCGTGAACGCGGGTTCTTCAAGGCCAAGATCCACGACACCCGCCGGAAGTTCTACTACCTCAACATGTTCCCCTACCCCTCGGGGAAGCTCCACGCGGGACACGGCCGCAACTACATCCTCGGCGACGCCATCGTGCGCTTTCTGCTCATGCGCGGGTGGAACGTCCTCAACCCCATGGGCTGGGATGCCTTTGGCCTTCCCGCGGAGAACGCGGCCATTGAGCAGGGCATCCATCCCCGGGACTGGACCTGGACGAACATCCGGGAGTTCAAGCGCCAGTTCCGGGCTTGGGGCGTGGAGTACGACTGGGATCGGGAGATCGCCACCTGCGAGCCCGACTACTACAAGTGGACCCAATGGATCTTCCTCAAGCTCTACGAGAAGGGCCTGGCGTACCGGGCCAAAGGCAAGGTCAACTGGTGCCCCCACTGCGAGGTGGTTTTGGCCAACGAACAGGTGATCGGCGGCCGCTGCTGGCGCTGCCACTCCCCCGTGGAGAAGCGGGAGCTTGAGCAGTGGTACTTCCGGATCACGGCCTATGCGGAGCGGCTCTTGAGGGACTTGGAGAAGCTCGACTGGCCGGAGCACGTAAAAAAGATGCAGGAAAACTGGATCGGCCGCTCCGAAGGGGCGGAGATCGTCTTCCCCACGGAGGCGGGCCCGGAGATCCGCGTGTTCACCACCCGGCCTGATACCCTGTGGGGCGCGACCTTCCTCGTTCTGGCTCCCGAGCACCCCCTGGTGCCGGAGCTCACGGCCCCGGAACGGCGCGCCGAGGTCGAGGCCTACCAGACCGCCGTCGATCGGCTCACGGAGGTGGAGCGTACCTCCACGGAGAAGGAGAAAACCGGGGTCTTCCTGGGAACCTATGCGCAAAACCCAGCCACGGGGGAGCGCATCCCCATCTGGATTGCCGACTACGTGCTCATGGGCTATGGGACGGGGGCGATCATGGGCGTCCCCGCCCACGACGAGCGGGATTTCCAGTTCGCCCTTGCCCACGGGTTCCCCGTGATCCCGGTGATCGCCCATCCCTCGGGGCGGGCTAAGGCCTTCGTGCCCACGGGCTCCTTCGAACCCGCGTTGGCCTCGGCCCTCCAGACGGCCGGCCATGAAGTTCAGGTGGAGGAAGCTGGCCTGGTCGCTGCTTTTCCTGCCCCTAGAAGCGGGGAGGTGGAGCGCCTCATCCAAGCCCACCTGCGCCCCAAGGGGTGGGCCGCCCTGGTGGGCCCCGGCTGGCGGATCCTCTTCCCGGACGAAGCGATCGAGGTGGGGAGCGTGGCCGAGGAGCGCCGCGCCCTGGAGAAACTCAAGGAACGCGATCCCGCATGCAGGGGGAAGCGCACCGTGGCCGAGATCCTTTGGGCTGAGCCCGGCCTTCGCGACCTCCTCTTCCACGCGGAGTACGGGGAGATGGTGAACTCTGGGCCGCTCACGGGAACCCCAGGCGCGGAGGCCGTGCGCAGGACGGTGGCCTGGCTCGAGGAGAAGGGACTGGGAAAGGCCGCGGTGACCTATAAGCTCCGGGATTGGCTCATCTCCCGCCAGCGCTACTGGGGGGCGCCCATCCCCATGATCCATTGCCCCCGTTGCGGGATCGTCCCCGTCCCGGAGAAGGACCTTCCCGTGCTCCTTCCCGAGGTGAACCGCATCGGAAAACTGGGTTTGGCCGACATCCCTGAGTTCATTCCCACCCCCTGCCCCCGCTGCGGCGGCCCGGCCCGCCGGGACACGGACACCATGGACACCTTTGTCGACTCCTCCTGGTATTTCCTGCGCTTCATCTCCCCCAAGGACGACACCCGCCCCTTCGATCCCGAGCTCGTGAACCGCTGGCTTCCCGTGGACCTCTACGTGGGCGGGGTGGAGCACGCCATCCTTCACCTCCTCTACGCCCGCTTCATCACCAAGTTCCTCCATGATCTGGGCTGGCTTTCCTTCGACGAGCCGTTCAAGAAGCTCTTCACCCAGGGCATGGTGACCTATCCGGCTTATTGGTGCCCCACCCATCACTGGATCCCGCCCAAGGAGGTCCAGCCGGGCAACCGCTGCCCCAAGTGCGGCGCGGAGCTTGTGGTCTCGGTTGTGGCCATGTCCAAGTCCAAAAAGAACGTGGTCTCGCCCGACGAGCTCATCGCCCAGTACGGCGCGGACACAGAGCGGCTTTACACCCTGTTCATGGGGCCTCCCGAGAAGGAGATCGAGTGGAGCGAGGAGGGCGTGCGCGGGGCCTGGCGTTTCCTGAACCGCTTTTGGAACGTGGCCCTTTCGATCTTGGAGCGGACGGAGGGCGTGCGGGAGGACCCCGATCCCCGCTCTTTTGGGCCCAAGGAGGAAAGTCTCTGGGTCAAGCTCCACGCCACGGTAAAGAAGGTGACGGAGGAGTTCGAGGGACGGCTTGCGCTGAACACGGCGGTCGCGGCCATCATGGAGTTTGTCCACGCCCTTTCGGATTACGCCGAGGATCCTGCTGCCGAACCCAGGCTGCTCCGCCGGGCTTTGCGCGACCTCATCCTCGTCCTCTCCCCTTTCACGCCCTTCATCTGCGAGGAGCTCTGGCATCGGTTGGGCGAAGGGACGGCCGTCCTGGAGACGCCCTGGCCCACCTACGACCCCAAGGCCCTCGAAGCGGCGGAGGTGGAGATCCCCGTGCAGATCAACGGCAAGGTGCGGGCGAGGGTGCGTCTTCCGCGCACGAAGGCCGCGGATCCTAAAGCTCTGGAGGCCCTGGTCCTCGCCGCCCCGGAGGTGCAGGAGCGTCTCCAGGGCCTGCGCATCGAAAGGGTCATCGCTGTGCCTGAAAAGCTTGTCTCCATCGTGGCGCGATGAGCCCAATCCTTTGGGGAGTCCTTGTGGGGGTTCTCGCGGGCGCAGCCCTCGCGCTCCTTGGGGAGGCGAAGAACCGCTGGACCCTGCGGAGGCTGGCGGCGCGGGCAGGCCAGCCGGGAAGGCTTTCCATCGTCATCGCCAGCCGCAACGAGGAGGCGGTGATTGAGAACACGATCCGCACCCTGGCCGCCCAGGCCCCTCCTGAGACGGAGATCGTGGTGGTGGACGGCTCCACGGACGCCACGCCCCAGATCCTGGCCCGCCTCCGCCAGGAACTCCCTGCGCTCAAGGTGCTCCCTGATCCTCACCGCACGGGGAAGCCTGCGGCCCTCAACCACGCCCTCAAGCACGTGACGGGAGGGGTCGTGCTGTTTCTGGACGCCGATGCGCGCATGGATCGCGCAGCTTTGACTTTCTATCCCAGGCTTTTGGCCCACCCCCAGACGCCGGCGGTCTTCGCAGATTTTGCCGCCTACAATGCCCACAAGACCTGGGTTATCCGGGCCCAAGAGCACTTCTTTTCTTTTGCCCGGTGCTTCGTGTTCTCGGGTCTCCTTTGGCGCCCGGTGTTCATGACCTGCGGGCTTTTCGTGCGCAGGGATCTTCTGGAAAGGGTGGGCGAATTCGATCCCAAAACCTTGGTGGACGACTTCGACCTCGGCATCCGCTTGGCCCGCGCCCGGGTGCGGGTGCCCTTCGTGCGAGGCCCCCGCTGCCTCATCCAGTACGCACCCACCCTGCGCGACCTTTTCCATCAATTCCTGCGCTGGTATACCGGGGGCATTCGAGAAATGCGGGACGAGATAAGAAAGGGCCACTTGTCTTATGCACTCCTCATGGCAGGATTGGCCCTCGTGATCTACTTCCCCCAAACGGCCCTCTTGGTGGATGGCCTGCGGGGGCAATGGGTCCTTGTGCCGCTGGCTCTTCCAGGGTTTTTGGCCTTCCTTTGGGCTGCCTCCTCCGTTTCCAGCCTCCTAGACCAGGGCAAGCCCACCCTCTCCCTCCTTTGGGCCTTCCCCTTCCTCTACCTTTGGATGCAGCTGACCGTGGCCGTGGCCTTTTTCCGGTCCTTCCGCGGCTCGCATCCGTGGTATAAGGTGCGGCGGGAAAGGGGGTGAAGGTGCCCAAGGTTTCCATCGTCATCCCCACCCTCAACGAGGAGGCCTATCTTCCGGGTCTTTTGGAGACCATTGCCGCCCAAGATTGGAGGGACTTTGAGGTCATCGTGTCCGACGCGGGCTCTTCCGACGACACGGTGCACATCGCCCAACAGCATGGGGCCAAGGTGGTGGGGGGGCCGAAGCGCGGCCCAGGCTACGGCCGCAACCGGGGAGCCGAGGCCGCCCAGGGCGAGCTCCTCCTCTTTTTGGACGCCGATGTTCGCCTGCCCAGCCCGGACTTTCTGCGCAAAGCCGTGGAGGAGTTCGAGCGAAGAGGGTTGGGGGCCGCGGGCTTTTATATTCGCGCGTGGGATGGAAATCTCGTGCACCGCTTTCTTTTTCGGTTCGGAAACGTTTTGTTTTGGGCGACCCAGCGGATCGACCCCCACGTGCCGGGCTGGGCCATCCTGGTGCGAAGGGAACTGCACGAAAAAATCGGGGGATTTGACGAGACCCCCGCTTTTCGGGAGGACCACGACTACATCAGCCGCATCCGCCGCCATGCCAAGATCGGCTTCTTGAGAACAGGACCGATCCTGTGTTCCACCCGCAGGTTCGCCACGGAAGGAACCCTCCGTACCCTCGCCATCTACCTCTACACCGAGCTCGCCCGCCCCTTTGGCCGCATTCCCTACGAGCGGTTCCGGTATAAGTTCGGCTGGACGGAAAAGAAAAAGGGATGAGCTCGGGTTTGGCCTCCCGACTCAAGGCCCTGGGCCTCCGGGTTGCACAAGAGTTCTTCTGGGGTTGGTACATCCTTTTCCTCCTCCTTTTGGCCGGCCTTGTGCGGATCCGCTGCGAAGGCCATAGACCTCGGCCTCCCTGTGTTCTGGCCGTGACGCACGTCAGCGGCTACGGGTTCGACCCCCTTTTTGTGACTTGGGCCAGCCGACACTTTCGGGGGTTCGCCCTCTATTCCATGGATCGTCCTGGCCGTATGGCGCGCTTTCTGGCCCAAAGCTTCTGGAGATTTGGCGTAACCCAGGACCCTGAGCGCAAAAAAGAGATCAACCCCAAGACGCTCGAAGCCGCCACCCAATTTCTAAAGCGGGGCGGAAGCCTTCAGGTTTTTCCGGAGGGCGAGAGGCTTTGGGAGCGCCGGCTCTACGCGGGCGCGGCGCTTTTGGCCCGCCGAGCCCAGGTACCCTTGATCCCGGTGGGGCTGGAGAACGCCCCCACCTACGAACCCGAAGCCCTAGGGCTTCCGGTGTGGCGCGGCGTCCTCCGGGCCCTGCGGAAGACGGTGCAAAAACGGTGGATCGGGGTGCACTTCGCGCCACCCATTTGGCCGGACCCCTCCCTCCCCGAGGAAGACGACGTGGACCGCATGATGCGCGAACTGGAACGCGTCTTTGATGCGTTCTACCGGAAGTTCTACGGGATTCCGGGCCCGGTGTGGATCAACCCGAAAAGAGCCGGATGACCTCCTGGATCTTCTCCTCGCGGTTGCTTTGGGTGAGCCGGATCAGGTGGTCCACCTCGTGGCGGATGCGGTAGGCCAAACGATGAGTGGAGGCACGGTGGACGGTAACGAGGAGGTGCTTCTCGCTGGCCAAGGCCCGCTCCACGGCAGCGATGAACCGTGCGGATTTCAATTCCATGGGCCCCACCTCGTCGATCACCACAAGCTCCGCTTCCTCCACAGCGCGCTCGATGGCCGCCGCGCCGATCTCCTCCAGATCGCGCAGGCAGAGGCGGTATTGGCCGAACTTCGGGCCGTCGCAATGATGCCGGTGGGCCAGGAGCCCCTCCCGACCCGTGACCACATCCCGGAGGAGGAATCCCACGCGAAAGCCGCATTTGCGGATCTCCTCGGTGATCATGCCGCCCGCTCGTAGGGATACAGCCGCCAGCACCCGCTTCACCAGCGTGGTCTTCCCCACCCCCGGGTGCCCTGTGATCCCCACCTTCATCGCGGCGATTGTAAACGAACCCTCTCCCTGGATAGGCTTGGGGCCGTGATCCAGGAGGTCCTCGGTCCGACCTTCCTCCTGGTGGCCGTGGGTTACCTCCTCGGCCGTTTCGGAAGACTCCCCGCCCGTCCCTTCGCCAAGGCCAGCTTCTGGATCCTTTCCCCTGCCCTCATCTTCGAGACCCTGCGCACGGCCCAGCTTCCGCCCAGGACGCCCTCCTCGTGGCCCTCTTCGTCCTCACCCACTACGGCCTCATGTTTCTTCTGTCCCTCCCATTCGGCCGAAAGCTTTTCCCAACGGATTCCGATGCCCGGCGAGCTGCAAGCCTCCTCCTCACCTTCGGGAACTGCGGAAACTTGGGCCTTCCCATCCTCCTTTTTGCGTTTGGAACGCGGGGCAAGGACGTAGGGGTGATCTTTTTGGCCACGAACACTGTTCTTTTGGCCACCCTTGAGGGCGGGATCGCCGCCGGGCGGGGCCGTCTGGACCCCCGGGCTTTGGCCCGCCAGGCGCTCCTGGTTCCCTGGCCCTGCGCCGTGGCCCTGGCGGTGGGGGTGCGCGCGGCCCAGGCCTGGCCCACGGTGCTGGCCCGGGCCTCCGGCCTCCTCGCCGAGGCGGCCATCCCCGTTTTTCCTCCTCCTTTTGGGCCTGGAGCTGGCCTCCGTGGACCTTCCGGCCGTGGGGCGGCCTGGGGGATTATTTGGCCCTTGCCCGCTTGGCCGTGGCCTCCCTTTTAGCCTGGGTTTTGGCGCCCCTTTTCACCGGGGACCCCGTCGTTCGCGGAAGCCTGGTGATCGAGGGGGCGTTCCGAGCGCCGTGAACGCCTATATCCTCGCGGCCCAATACCGCCGCCGACCGGACCTCGCCGCCACCGTCCTCCTCCTCTCCACCCTCTTTTCCCTCGCCACCCTCTCCCTGACCCTCTTTCTTCTTGCCCGCTTGGGTTAGACTCCAACGAAAGGAGGAAGCATGGCCCAAGTGGCGATCACCACGAAGTTCTTTTCCGAAGAAATCGAGCGTCTCAAGCGCGCCGGGCACGACGTCTGCGTGCACGAGGGAAACCCTTTAGGCAAGGAAGCGCTCATTGCCTTCGCCAGGGATGCGGAAGCCCTGATCGTCGCCTTGTCGGATCGCATCGACGAGGGGGTGCTGCAGGGCCTTCCCAGGCTGCGCATCGTGGCCAATCTAGGGGTGGGGGTGGACAACATCGATGTCGCTGCGGCTACGCGGAAGAGGGTTCTGGTGACCAACACGCCCGAGGTGCTCACGGAGGCCACAGCGGATCTGGCCTGGGCCCTCCTGTTGGCGGTGGCCCGCCGCATCGTGGAGGCCGACAACGACCTCCGTCGCGAGGGCTTCCCCGGCTGGACGTTCATCCCCAAACACCTCGGGTTGGATGTGTTCGGGAGGACTTTAGGGATCGTGGGCTTTGGCCGCATTGGCCAGGCCGTGGCCCGGCGGGCCCGCGGGTTCGGCATGACCATCCTCTACTACTCCCGCACCCGTAACCCTGCGGCCGAAAAAGACCTCGGCGCCCGGTTCTCCCCCCTGGAGGAGCTTCTTAGAGAAAGCGATTTCGTCGTGCTCTGCGTCCCTTTGACTCCGGCGACCCGGCACCTCATTGGCGCCCGCGAGCTTTCCCTCATGAAAAGGGATGCCGTCCTGGTGAACGTGGCCCGCGGCCCCGTGGTGGACGAGGAAGCCTTGGTCCGCGCTCTAAAAGAGGGGTGGATCTGGGGAGCGGGTCTTGACGTGTTCGAGCGTGAACCCTTGGTTCATCCGGAGCTCCTGACCCTGGGGAACGTGGTGCTCACTCCGCACATCGGTTCGGCCACGTGGGCCACGCGCCGGCGCATGGCCGCGTTGGCCGTGGACAACGTCTTGGCGGCCCTGCGCGGGGAACGCCCGCCCACCCTGGTCAACCCCGAGGCTTGGCCGGATCCGAAGTGATGCGCACTACTTGACTGCGAGGGATTCGCGCATAGCATGGAGGCGGGTGAACCTAAGCCGGGACGAGCGGTGTAAAACTTGGGCGAGGAGGTGGATGGAGCATGAAGCGTTTGGCGGTCTTGGCTTTGGCGATCGGTGCCTTAGGGGGGTTGGCCGCGGCCCAGGGGTGTGTTCCCTGTGCCACACCCGCCCCTGAGCCTTCCTGTTTTACGGCCTTTTGGCAGGGCGAGGACATTTGCTTTGAGCTCGTGGTCCCTTGGTACTTCTGGTGCTCCTGTTGCTACCCCAAGCCCCAGGTGACGGGCTGGCGTGTGATGACCTTGGAAGGGAACGTCGTCTACCAGGAGACCTTCCCCGCGCCCGTGGCGCCGGGCAGATGGGTGTGGAAGCAGGTGGATGCGCAGGGCAACCCCGTGGCCCCGGGTTACTACAAGATCGTGGTCTCCGCCACAACCGGGGAATACGAGAACACCGTGAAAATCGTGGCCCGCCAGGACTGCTGCTTGCCCTGCTGTTTCCCGTTTTTCTTCCTCGGCTGCTTTGGGGCATGGTCGAAGCCCTGCGCGGTCTCCTGGTGCACGCCGTACGTGAAGCTCTACCGTTGCCCCACCTGTGTGGCGCCGCGCGGCTGTGGGGTGACCATTTACTTGGGCACAACCAATCCGTAGGTGCCGGAACTTCCGGATCTTGAGGTCATTCGGGAGAACTTGGCGGCCCGGCTTTTGGGCCGGGCGGTGAGGGAGGTGCGGGTGCGCCGGCCTGGCCTCGTCCAGGCCGGACCCCCTGATCTCTCCCCTCTCTCGGGGAAGGTCCTGCGCGACCTCACCCGTCGCGGAAAACACCTGATCCTCCATTTTGACCAAACCCTCTTCCTTCTCATTCACCTCATGCGGTACGGCTGGCTTTGGCATGGGCCCTCCCGTTACGAGGTCACGAAGGCCACTACCCTTGTCCTCTCCTTCGACGACGGCACGGATCTCCGTCTGATCGAGCCGGGGACCCCGCAGATCGCGGGTGTGTGGCTGTACCCCGATTTGGCCCAGGCGGAGCCCTTGGCCAAGCTGGGCCCAGAACCGCTGACCCCGGAGTTCACGTTGGAAGCCTTCGCCCAGGCCCTGCACGGAAAACGTCGTACCCTCAAGAAGGCCCTCATCGACCAGTCCATCGTGGCCGGGATCGGCAATGCCTACGCGGACGAGATCCTCTTTTGGGCGCGCCTTTCGCCTTTTAGGTACGTGCATACCCTTACGGACGAAGAGCGGGAGCGCTTGTGGAGGGCCATCCCGGAGACGCTGCGCTGGGCCACAAAGGAGATCAAGGCCCGCGTGGGGGAAAACCTTTTCGACAAAGAGATACGGGATTTCCTGTTCGTGCACGGGAGGGCGGGGGCCCCATGCCGCGTATGCGGCACCCCCATCGGCGAAGTGCTCATGGAGGGCCAGCGCACCAACTACTGCCCGCGCTGCCAAAACGTGAGCCCTCGCTAGGGGCCCATGGCCTGGACCCTTTTCCTCGCCTTCCTCTACGGCGTGGGGACAGTTCTTGTCCTTCCCAGCCCTCAGGAGCTGGTTTTGGGTGCGGTGGCCAAGGCGCCGGGCTGGGCGGTGATCCTGGTGGCGGTGGCCGGCCGGGCCCTCGGCGCCTACCTCCTCTTTTTCGCCGGCGACCGCCTTAAGCACTGGAAGCGCCTGGAGGCCTGGCGCGCCAAGGATCGGAAGGCCCAGCGTTGGGCCCTTCGCCTGGAGCGCTGGGTCAACCGGGTGGGCGCCCCGGCCCTCTTCCTTTTCCTCCTCATCCCGGGCTTCCCTGACACCGCGGCAAGCTACGTTCTGGCACTCTTTAATCGCCGGCCCTGGGCTTTTGCTTTAGCCTTCGCTTGCGCCTCGGCCCTGCGCCTGTCCCTGGCCCTCTTGGGCCTCTACTACGTTCGGGGGCGGGGGTAAAACCACCTCGCCCACGCGCACGCTTTTTCTTCCCGCATTGGTGCGCACAAGGAGTGCTCCCTCTTGGTTGATCGCTTCCGCCACCCCCTCCACCACACCGGTTGGGGTGTGCACGCGCACTTCCCGCCCCAACGTGCCATCCCACTCTTGCCAGGCCTGGAGGACCACGGAAGAGGGCGGTGCCAGCCACTCCTCCAAGAGGGAAAGGAAGGCCACGAGGAGATCCACGCGGTTGACCGCGCGAAACTCCTTCAGGGCGGCGGCCGTGGGCAAGGGGGCCTGGACCACGTTCACCCCTACCCCGACGAAGGTGCGGCCTCCTTCGCATTCGATGAGGATCCCCCCGAGCTTTCGGCCATCCGGGCTCAAAAGATCGTTGGGCCACTTGAGAAGGCCGAACCCTGCGGCCTGGGCCAGGGCTACCCCAACCCGCAGGGGCAGGAGGGGGGGCTGGGGCCGACGCAAAAGGAGGGAAAAGCACAGGTTTCCAGGGGAGCTCAGCCAAGGCCGGCCCAGGCGGCCCCGGCCCCGGGTCTGATGTTCGGCGACAACCAGGGCTCCCTCGGGGGCTTCGTGCCAGGCCCGCAGCACGTCTTGGGTGCTTGTCACCGTGCCCAAGTACCGATAGGGACGGCCAAAGCGACCTCTCAGCCGCGGAAGAACGTGCTGGGGGGCCAGGGAATCCGGGGCCAACCCCACTCCCGACTCCTCCAGAAGCACGGGGTAGCCGGCCTCACCCAAGGCGCGCGCAAAAAGGCGCGCCCGATCCACCGAAAGACGGGCCCGCGCGGCCACCGCCTCCCAGGGCTCCAAACCCTCCGAGAGGCAAAGGAGGAAGGTCTCCGCGTCCACGCTGCAAGCTTAGCGGCGAAGGAGGAGCTCTACGGTGTAGGAAAAAAGCGGGGTGCTCTCAACGAGGGAAACGCAAACGTGATACGCTCCGCGCTCACGCGCTTCATAAACCAAGCCCAACCGGCCTTGCCCCGTAACCCGTCCCACCTCCTGCCCGCTGGGGCTCAGGACCCTGAGGATCACGGGGTAGGGCGTGCTCAGGCGGAGCTCCAGCAGTTGCCCAGGAGCAAGGTTCACCCGAAACCAATCGCTGGCGTCCAAGGCATGACCCGGCCCCGGCCAACCCAACTCGCCTTGATAGGTGCCGGGAGCAAGATAAGGAGCGTCCTCAGGTCCGTGGCACTCCCGAATGCCTAAGGGGGGCAGGTTTTTCCCGGAGAGGGAAACGCTTTCCCCAGCACCCCCGGGGTTCACGGGGACGAAGGGGCCGTCCGATCCGGCCGTACCCCCCCAAGCCACGGGCATACGCACAAGGCCCAGGGTCTGCTCGTGAACACCAATTTTTGCCTCGGCTCGGGCGCGCAAACTCACCACAAGATACGAACCGAAGCCTACGTCCCGGCGGGAAAGCACGACCTGCCCGAAGTAGCGCACGAACGGGCCTTGCTTGGCCACACGCTGGAGGCGAACGCTTTGGGTTCGGGAGGCACAGCCAAACGAGGAAAACGTGAGAGTGGCGGAAAGGAAGGGGGGCGGAGGGACCATCCAGTCCCGCGTCTCCAGGGTGATGGCGAACACCAGGTGTTCTCCCTCCCAGGCCAGATCAAAGAACCGCCATTGCGCATGAACTTCTTGGGCCCAGAACCAGCCCGCGTTGTCCCGTTGCCCTTGGGCCCAAAAGGCGGAGCCCAGACCCGCTACCCCCATAACCAAGGCCAGAAGGAGTCCCCACGCTTCGCGCATTGGCACCCTGAGGGTGCCGGGGGAACAGCCTCAGCGAAAAGGCAGCGTGGCTTAAGGGAACGGGAGTTTTCCGCCCTGGGGGAGGGGAGGAGCGGCGCCCCCGCTTTGGACAAATGTCCCCTTATCGCCAGGACAGGGCGAGGAGGCCCAAAAGGAGGCAGTAGAGGCCGAACGGCCAGAGGGCGCGCCGCCGCACAGCTCGGGCCAGCAAGGCCAGGGCGAAAAGGCCGGAGAGGAACGCAGCCCCCGCGGTCAAGGACAAGCCGGCCCAGCTCTCCACGCCCGCGCTTTCCTCCCACGCCGCAAGCAGGGCCCCGCCCACGATGGCCGGAATCCCAAGGAGGAAAGAGAAGCGAAACACCTCTTTCCCCTCTAATCCCAGGCGGAGGCCCGTGGCCAGGGTCAAGCCCGCGCGGGAAAGCCCGGGAAGGATGGCGAGCATCTGCGCAAGCCCCACGGCAAGGGCCTCACGCGGGCCCAAGGTGCGGCAAGGCAGGGGGGAAGGCGTGCGTCCGACCCCCACAAGGAAGAGCCCGTTTGCCAAAAGAAAGAACGGCACCCATTCTGTGCGAAAAACCTGGTCGAGCCGACCGCGCGCAACCCCAGCCGCGAGGACCAAGGGGAGGGTTCCCAGGCCCAAGGCTCCCCAATACCGCCGGGCCTCGGGATTCCCGCGCCAAAGCCCCTGGGCCAGGCCCGCCAAATCGCGGAAAAACCAAAGGAGCACCGCGCCCAGGGTCCCAAGATGGGCGAAGGCCACAAGGAGAGGCCCAGGCTCCCCAAGCCCAAGCCCGCGCTGGGCCAGAAGAAGATGGGCGGAGCTGCTCACCGGCAGGAACTCCGTGATCCCCTGGATCAAACCGAGAAGGAGGTAGCGGACCACCCGGGCCCCCGGGCTAGACCTTCCAGAACCCCGGGAGCCGGGGGAGGACAAGGAAAAGGAGGGGCCAAAGGAAGAGACTCCCCCGCCCCAAGACCCACACGGCCAAGGCGAGGCCGAGGACGAGCAACCCCCAAACCCACCAGGGCGCCTCCTCCTTCGGCCTTTCCTCAGCGAGGACCAACCGTACCGGGAGGCGCTGCGTCGCACGGCTTAGGGAGTCCCCGCTTCGGTAGCCGTAGCTCACCACCACAAAAACGTCTTGGGAAAAGGCGACGGAGCGGTCCGCGGCCAAGGTCAGCTCCACCCGCCTCCTTTCCCCCGCCCCCACGGGAAAAGGGGGCGGAACCTCGTCCTTTACGCCTGCGGGCAGCCCTTCCCAGGAGATCGCCACCTCCTCCGCCGGGAAAAGCGAGTCGTTCAGGATTTCCAAGGCAAAGCGGGTGACACCCGAGCGGAGGCGAATTTCCTGGGGAAAGAAAAAGGCCAATACAGGGGCGGCCGCGGCTTGCCCGTCCTCCCCGGCTCCAGAGGGCTCCCCAAGGAGGTCGCGCACCGCCGCGCGCAGTTCCTCGCCGTGCAGGTCCCGAAAACGGATGATCCCGCGCCTGTCCAAAAGATACGTGGTGGGGATCTGGTAAACCCGGTACAGGTTGGCCACGGGGTTGTCCCACCGCTGCCCGAAGAACGCAATGGGCCAAGGCACCGCATAGCTCTCCACGACGCGTCTCAAATCCTCCCCGCTTTCGTCCAAGCTCACCCCCACGATTTCGAACCCCAGGGGGCGAAGTTCCTCGTAGAGCGTCCGCAGCTCCGGCAGAGAGGCCATGCAAGGAGGGCACCACGTGGCCCAGAAGTCCAAAAGGACCACCTTCCCGCGGAATTGGGACAAGCTCAGCACCCGACCATCCAAAAAGTTGCGGAAGGAAAAATCAGGGGCCGGCGCCCCGGGGATCAAGGGGACCTTGGGCGGAACGTAAGCTGTGGGATCGACACGGATAAACCCTCCGTCCGGAGCCACCTGGCTCACCCGATAGCTTGTGCCTTCCAAGGTGAAGGCCTCGGCGAGGCTGAAGCGTTCGTGGCCATCGGGCTCGGCGTAGATGCGGCCGTCCCCGTCCACGTCCACACCCAAAAAATCGCCCTTTGTGCCAAACACTCCGTCCAGGTCCCCGTCCACGAGGACCACCGTGCGCCCCTGGAACTCCCCGGCCCGGGGCGCTCCGCCCACGAGGAACACGTAGCTCCTCCCCTCTGGCCAGAGGATCTGAAGCGGATAGGAAAAGGAAGCACCGTCGCCAGGCTCTGCAAGGAGCGTGACGCTCCACAGCACCGCTTTCGAGGCGCGAACGCTGGGAAGCTCCTCCTCCGGGGTGAGCCTTCCGTCCCTGTTTTTGTCGAGCCAAAGGCTCACAACGCCCTGCGGGGTTACCCCCAAAAGGAAGGGGTAGCGGGCCTGTCCCAGCGCGATCTCCCCAAAAAGGCGCAGGGAAAGGGAGGGTCCCTCGAAGCGCACCGGGCTTGCCGGGGTGGGATGGAGGCGAAGGGGGAGGATCGCTTGGGCCCACGGGCCCAAGGAAGCCGGATCCGCAGGGGCCAAGGGAACCTCTTGGGACCAAACCGAAAGACCAAGGGCGAGGGCGAGAAAGATCGGGGCGCGCATAGTTCACCCTTTCATCTCCTTGAGTTTTTCCGCGGCCCGGTGGAGGCGCTCCGCCGCCAGCTTGGGCCCCACCAGGGCCAGCACCTCGAAGAGCCCGGGCCCCACCCGCGATCCGCTCACCACCACCCGCATGGGCAGGGCCACCGCCTTGAGCGGAAGGTTCAGCTGGGCCAACACCTCCCGAATGGTGGTTTCCAGGCCCATTGGACTTGGATCCCCAGCCCTCTCCAGGGCCTGGGCGATGGCCACAAAGGGTCCGGCCAGCTCCGGCTGGAGGAGCTCCTGGGCCTCGGCCGGGACCGCAAGCTCCCCGGGGAAGAGCATGCGCGCCGTGTGCGCCAGCTCCACGAGGGTTCGGCTGCGGTCGCGGAAGAGCTCCACCGCCCGGTACAGGGTGGTCTTAGGCAGGGCTTCGATCTCCTCCGAAGAGGCCACCCCTTCTAGCACCAGGAACTCCTTGAGCAACTCCGCGAGTTCGTCCACCGGGAGGCGCCGCATCCACTCCCGATTGAGCCAAAGGAGCTTCTGTTCGTCGAAAACGGAGGGCGACTGTCCCACGCCGTCCAGATCGAAATACCGAATGAGCTCCTCCCGGGAGAAGATCTCCTGATCCCCGTGGGACCAGCCCAGACGGGCCAGAAAGTTCACCATGGCCTCGGGGAGGATCCCTTTCCGGCGGTACTCCAGGACGGACACGGCGCCGTGGCGCTTGGAGAGCTTGGTACGATCCGGGCCAAGGATGAGGGGAATGTGCGCGAATTTGGGAGGCGTGAGACCCAAGGCCCAGTACATGTGCAGTTGCTTTGGGGTGTTGGGGAGGTGCTCGTCCCCACGGATCACGTGGGTGATGCCCATTTCGGTGTCGTCCACGACACAGGCGAAGTTGTAGGTGGGCGTGCCATCGGAGCGGAGGATCACAAGATCCTTGAATTCGCGATTTTGGAACTCCACTTTTCCAGCGATGAGGTCGTGCACAACGGTCACGCCCTCTTTGGGCATGCGGAACCAGATGGCGCCGTCGGCCTCGTAGGCCGCGCCCCGACGGAGGAGCTCCTCCGCGTAGCGCTGATGGAGACTCAGCCTCTCCGTCTGACGATAGAACTCGTCCCAATCCAGCCCAAGCCAGCGCAGGGAGGCCACGATCTGGTCGATGGCCTCCTCGGTGGAACGGGTGCGGTCCGTGTCCTCGATGCGCAGGATGAACGTGCCCCCATGATGGCGGGCAAAGAGCCAGTTGAACAGAGCCGTACGGGCTCCGCCCACGTGCAGGTAGCCCGTGGGGCTCGGCGCAAACCTCACGCGAACGCCGGTCATAGCGACGAATTGTAGCGGGACTCACAAAAGGGCCCAATCGCCGTGGCCGCTCCAAGGGACCGCGGATAAGATGCTCCCGGTGAGAACATGCCGGTGGCCGCGTACGTGCTCATTCGCTGTCGGGGGGCAACGGAGGAGAAGGTGGCCGAGGAATTGCGGAAAAAACCGCACGTGAAAAGGGTGGACACCGTGTTCGGCGACTACGACATCATCGCCTATTTGGAGTTCGATGAGCTCCCCTCCAGCTTCTCCGTGGCGGAGCTCTACAAGATCGTGACGGAGGAGATCCGCCAGGTGGAGGGGGTGTTCTCCACCAGCACCCACATCGTCACCACCAAGCCCGGAAAGGGGGCGTCGTGAAGCGCGACCTCGTGAGCCTAGGCGATTGGAGTACCCAAGAGATCTGGGAAGTCTTGGAGCTCGCCGCTCATTTGAAGCGGGAACACAGGGCGGGCGTGCGCCACGACCACATCCTCCGGGGGAAAACCTTGGCCATGGTCTTCCAAAAACCTTCGTTGCGCACCCGCGTCTCCTTCGAGGTGGGGATGTGGCAGCTGGGCGGCTATGCCCTGTACCTCGGTCCGGAGGACATAAAGCTTGGGCAGCGGGAGACCGTGGAGGACGTGGCCCTGAACCTCTCGCGCTACGTGGATGGGATCATGGCCCGCGTGTTCGGGCACGAGGTGGTGGAGGAGCTCGCGCGTTTTGCCACCGTGCCCGTGATCAATGGGCTCTCGGACCTCCTCCACCCCTGCCAGGCCCTGGCCGATGTGCTCACCATCTGGGAGAAAAAACGGAGGCTTTCGGGCCTGACCCTCGCCTTCATCGGCGATGGCAACAATGTAGCGAACTCCCTGATCGAGGCCTCGGCCAAGCTAGGGATGCACTTCCGCATCGCCTGTCCGGAGGGACACGAGCCGAACGCCCGCATCGTGGCGGAGGCCCGGGCCTTGGGCGCGGAGATCGCGATCCTGCGCGACCCCAAAGAGGCCGCCAAGGACGCCGATGTCCTCTACACCGACGTGTGGACCAGCATGGGGCAGGAGGCCCAGGCCGAGCTGCGCCGCAAAAAATTCCAGGGCTACACGGTGAGCTTGGAGCTCCTTTCCTTCGCCAAGCCGGACTGCCTCGTCATGCACTGCCTTCCCGCCCACTACGGGGAGGAGATCACCTACGAGGCCGCGCGCAGTCGGAACTCCGTGATCTTCGACCAGGCGGAGAACCGGCTGCACGCGCAGAAGGCCGTCTTGGCCTTGCTTTTGGGGGGAAGGTCCTGATCCTACGCTAGCGCAGGACCTCCTCCTTTTGGAAGCTGCGCGCGGGGGAAAGGTTGCGCAGGACCACCTGATCCTCGGGACAAGGGGTTCCCACGACGCGCCGGGCCAAAAGCTCGCCCAGCGCCGGCCCCAACATGACTCCCTGGCCGCAAAGCCCGATGGCCACGAGGTACCCCTCCACCTCCTCGGCCCAGCCCACGAGGGGGAGGCCATCGGGGGTCATGGGGTAAAGACCCCGCCAAGTTCGGCGCACCCGTATTCCCGAAAGCCGCGGCACCACCTGGATGATCCTTCGGGCCACCTGGGGCAAAAACCCGCTCGTCTCCCGGCGGTCCTCGCCGAGGATGGGCGGCTCCGGCGTGATGCAGAAGGCGATCTGCCCGGTAGCGAGCTGGTGGAAGTAGCAGTTGGCCGAGCCCGGACCCGGTCGGATGTCCACGATCATGGGATCGAGAAAGTGGGCCACAGGCTCGGTGATCCCGGCCTCATGGCAATCGGGATAAACGGGGTGGTCCACACCCAGAAGTTTTCCGATTTGCGCCGCCCAAGCGCCGGCGGCGTTGAGCACCACCGCTGTGGGGTAAAGGCCTCGGTCCGTGCGCACCGCGTGAACCCGCCCACCCCGCGCCTCAATCCCCACCACTTCCTCACGGAAGCGAAACTCCACGCCCTCCTTTTTCGCGAGCTCGTAATAGGCATGGCAAAGGAGGAGGGGGGAACAATGGCCGTCCCCCGGCGAATAGGTCCCGCCCCGAAGGCCCTCGGGGTTCAAATCCGGGACGATGCGCAAAAGCTCGTCGGCCTCGCACCAGCGGATGTTCAGGCCAAAGGAGCGCTGAAGGGCCACCAAGTCTTTGAGGACCCGTTCCTCCTCGGGACGGTAGGCCACGAACACGTAACCGCCCGGACGCCATTCCACGTCGTAGCCGAATTCCTCCTCAAAGCGGGTGAGGATCTCGATGGTGCGCAGGCCCAGGCGGATCTTGGCGGGATCGGAGTGGGTGGCGCGCACGCCGCCGATGGCGGCCTTGTTCGAGCCCTGTCCCGGACTTGGCAAACGGTCGATCACCAGGACCCTAAGGCCCTCGCGGGCAAGATAAAAGGCCGCGGGGGTGCCCACGCTCCCCGCGCCGATCACCACAACATCGTAGCTCACGGCTCCTCCATTCCCGCGAAGATCCCCAGCGGGACCTCCAAAAAGAGGGGCCGCCCCACGAAGTCCGTGACCTCCTCCAAGGGCACGCCCTCCTCCCGGAAGAGGCGGAGGATGAGGTTCCGGCAAGTTTTGCCCCCGCAGGCCCCCATGCCAGCTCGAGTCACCGCTTTGATCTCGTTCAAATCGCGCACGCCTTGGCGAATGAGGGCTCGGATCGCGCTAGCCCCCACGCGCTCGCACCGGCAGACGATGGCCTCCTCCGAGATCGGGAGGGGCTCAGCCGGAATCCCCGCTTCCTCCTCTTGGAGAACGCGCATCCCCGCGACCCTCGTGGCCCATTCTTCAGGCACCTTAAGCCGCACAAGGAGCGTGTGATCGGCACCGGGCACTTGGGAGACCCCGAGGACTTCCGCGGAACCCAAGGCTTTCCCCTCCGCGTCCACAGCGAGCACAGCCTTTCCCACCCCAAGCGCATCGGTGCCGAACTCCCAGGGGACGGTCACCACCGGATGCTCCGGGTCCTTACGGAAGTCCACAAGGGTGATGGCTAATCCTGGGCAGAACGCAACACAGCGCGCGCAGCCGCTGCAAGGCCTTTCCCCACGGAATCGTGGGGGGTTCCGAATGTCCTCGCGGTCCACCTGGATGAGCCCCAGGGGGCAGACGGAAGCGCAGGGATCGCAAGGGATCTCCTGGACGCAGTGGAGCACGGGGAAAACCGAAAGAGGGGGAAGGGCAGGCGGGGGATGGATCCGCCCGGGCCGGGATTTGAGGACCTCCGCTGTTCTTTCCCACTCCGCGGGGATCTCCACACCCCGGCCCAGGGCCTGGGCGGCCCGGCGGCCGGCGATGCGGCCGGTGAAGATGGCCGCGGAAGCCTCGGCGATCTCCTGGGCGTCGCCCGCGGCGAAGGCCGGAATCCCGAACTCCTGGGCCTTGCGGTAGAACTCGTCCACGGGATCCAATCCCACCGCAATGAGGATCGTATCGCAACCGAACGTCTTCTCGGTGCCCGGGATGCGCTGGAATTTCTCGTCCACCTGGGCGATGGTGATGGCCTCCACGTGATCCTTCCCGTGGGCGGCCACCACCGTGTGCGAAGTGTAGATGGGCACACCCAGACGGAGGAGCTTGTCCTTGTGGACCTTGTAGCCGGTGCATTCGGGCAGGGCCTCGCACAGGCCCACCACCCTGATCCCCGCTTGGAGCGCGTGGTAAGCAGCGATGAGGCCAACGTTCCCTCCGCCCACCACGAACAACCGCTCCGCAGCCCGCACGAGGTCCCGGTTCACCAGGGTCTGGAACGCGCCCGCCCCATAGACCCCGGGCAAGGTGTTCCCGGGGAAGACCAAGGAGCGCTCCCGCGCGCCGGTGGCCACCACAAGGACGCGCGGGCGCACAAGCACGTACCTTCGGCCCTCCCGCAGGATGCCCACCTTGCGGTCGCTGAACACCGCCAGGGCCGGGGAGTTGAGCCAAACCTCCACAGACCTTTGGGCCTGCACCTCGGCGGCGAGGTTCTCGGCGATGACGATCCCGCGGGTCCCGGCATAGACGGCCTCCCGGGAGCCGAAGAAACGGTGCGTCTGAAGGAGAAGCTTTCCGCCCAGGCGGTGTTTGTCGTCCACAAGGAGGGTCTTCACCCCCAGCCTTCCGAGCTCGAGGGCTGCGGACATCCCCGCCGGCCCGCCCCCGATCACCAGGGCTTCCACCTCGACCTCTTCGATGGCCCGGAACGCCAGGTGCTCGGGCGGAGGCGGGGCCTGGGGAAGCCCATCCAAGGGGGCCACGCGCATCCCGGGCCGCACGAGGGTCATGCAGGCCTTGACAGGCCGTCCATCCGCGAGGACCAGGCATTGAGCGCACTGCCCGTTGGCGCAGAAGATCCCCTGGGGGGAACCGTCCTTGGGGTGACGCCCAAAGACGCGGATGCCGTGGGCAAAAAGGGCGGAGGCGATGGTCTCCCCCGAGTAGGCCAAGAGCTCCCTCCCCTGGAAGAAGAAGACGAAGGGCTCCGCGCGCTTAACCTCGAGGATCGGGTGCTTCTCCAGCCGCACGGCTCTCCCTAATCCTTCGGCGGCGCTCGTAGGTGGCGCCGCCTAGGTAAGCCTGGCGCACGCGCTCGTCCGCCGCAAGCTCCCGGGCCGGACCGGAGAGGACCAGGCGCCCCACCTCCAGGATGTGCGCCTGATCCGCGATGCTCAGGGCCTTGCGCGCATTCTGCTCCACGATGAGGATGGGCACGCCCTCCTTGTTGATCTGCACGATCGTGGAGAAGACCTGGTCCACCAAAAGAGGGGCCAGGCCCAGGGAGGGCTCGTCCAAGAGCATGAGCTTTGGGGAGCGCATGAGGCCCCGGCCGATGGCGAGCATCTGTTGCTCCCCACCGGACAGCGTCCCCGCAAGCTGCCTTCGCCGTTCCTTGAGCACCGGGAAAAGCGCGAACACCCGCTCCTTGGCCCGGGCCACCTCCTCCTTGGGGCAGCCGTAGCCCCCAAGGTTCAGGTTCTCCTCCACGGTGAGGGTGGCGAAGACCCGCCGGCCCTCGGGGATGTGCACCACCCCTAGCCGGGCGATCACGTGGGGCGGAAGCCCGTGCAGCTTTTTCCCGTCGTGGACGATGGCCCCGGATTTCACAGGAACGAGGCCGGATATGGCCTTAAGGAGGGTGGTCTTCCCCGCGCCGTTGGCCCCCAGCACGGCCACGATCTCCGCCCCCTCCACCGAGAGGGACACGGACTTCAAGGCCTCGACGGCCCCGTAAGCCACGGAAACGCTCTCCACCCTAAGGAGCACGCTCTTCCCCCCGACCCAGGTAGGCCTCGATCACCACGGGGTTATTGTAGACCTCCTCCGGTGTGCCCTCCGCGATCTTCTTCCCGTAGTTCATGACGGTGATCCAGTCCGAAAGGCCCATGACCACGTTCATGTTGTGCTCCACCAAAAGCACGGTGAGGCCCTCTTTAGGGAGGCCCTCGATGAAGCCCATCATGGCCTCCTTTTCCGCCTCGTTGAGGCCGCAGGTGGGCTCGTCCAGGAGGAGAACCTTGGGCTGGGCGGCCAAAGCTCGTGCGAGCTCCAGAAGCTTTTGGCATCCGTAGGGGATGTTCCGGGCCAGCTCGTGGCGGAAGTACCAGAGGTTCAGCTTCCGGAGCCATTCCTCCGCCCGCTCCCGGATGGCCCGCTCCTCCCGGCGCTGGTGGGGTAAGCGCAGGAGCGAGGCCCAAAAGCCGGCGCGGCCGTGGGCATGCTGCCCGGCCATCACGTTCTCCAAGCACGTCATGTTCCGGAAAAGCCGGGGGTTCTGGAACGTACGGGCGATGCCCAACGCCAAAATCTCGTGGGGTTTGAGCCCGTTTAGGACCTGCCCGGCAAAGAGGACCTTGCCCTCCTCGGGCCGATAGATCCCGGTGATCACGTTGAACACCGTGGTCTTCCCCGCGCCGTTCGGACCAATGAGGGAATGGATGGTGCGCTCCCGCACGGCGATGTCGAAGCGGTCCACGGCCACCAAACCCCGAAAGCGCTTGGTGATCCCGCGGGTCTCCAGGATGGCTTCGTCTCTCATCGCCCTGGGCGCTCCACGAGGAACTCCACGGCGCGGCGGCGCGGCCAAAGGCCGCCCGGCCGGAAGTACATGGTGGCCGCCAACGCCAACCCGAAAAAGAGCAGCCGGTACTGGGCCACGGGTCGGAAGACCTCGGGAAAGAGCACGACCAAAGCTGCTCCCACGATCGTCCCAGGAACGGAGCCCATCCCCCCAAGGAGGACGATGCAGAACATCAAACAGGACTCCATGAACGTGAAGCTGTCGGGGGAGACCATGCGCATCTTGGCGGCGAAGATGTTGCCGGCCAGGCCCGCCAGGGCCGCTCCGAGCACGAAGGCCAAAAGCTTCAGAGCCCGCACGTCTACGCCCATGGACTCCGCAGCGATCTCGTCCTCCCGAATGTAGTTCCAGGCCCGGCCGATGCGGGAGCGCTGGAGCTGGCGAAGCGCAAGGGCACAGACGGCCACCACCGCCCACACCAAGAAGTAGAAGTCCATGGGGGTGCGGATCACGTGGCCCAAGAAGGCGGGGCGGGCGATGCCCACCACCCCGTTGGGGCCGCCCGTAAGCCCCCCGGGGTTATTGATGAGCACAAGACGCACGATCTCCCCAAGGGCGATGGTCACGATACAAAGATAATCGCCGCGCAAGTGGATGATGGGTGAGCTCACGAGCCAGGCGCAGCCCGCGGCCACAAGGGCGGAGATGGGAAGGAGCGCGAGGGTGGGCAGGCCAAAGCGCACGTTCAAGATGGCCGTGGTGTAGGCACCGATGGCCCAAAACGCCGCGTGCCCCAGGTTGAACAACCCCACTTCCCCGAGGATCACATTCAATCCCAGCCCCAAAAGCGCGTAGAGGCCCACATAGAAGCCCACGTCCACCCAGTACCGCGAGGCCCAAAACGGGAAGGACACGAGAAAACCAAAGACGAGGAAGAAAAGCGCGACCCGCACGGGCTTATGCGCGGCGAAATTCCTCAGGCGCACTAGATTCATACCTTCTCCGCCACCTTCTCCCCAAGGAGGCCGGTGGGCCGGAAGATGAGCAGGAGCATGAGGGCAGCGAACACGAAGACATCTTTCCAGGCCGCGGAGATGTACCCCGCGGTCAGGGCCTCAAGGAGTCCAAGAAGGATCCCCCCTACCATGGCCCCGGGGATGTTGCCAATCCCGCCCAGGATCGTGGCGGTGAAGGCCTTGAGCCCGTACACCCAGCCCATGGTGAAGTTGATCTGGCGGTAGTACATGCCCACGAAGACGCCGGCGATCGCACCCAAGGCCGGCCCCACAGCAAACGCAAAACGAATGACCTTCAAGAAATCAATGCCCATGAGGGCCGCGGTCTCCCGGTCCAGGGCCACGGCCCGCACCGCTGCCCCAAACGTGGTCCTCTCCACCACGAAGTACAACACGCCCAAAAGCACAAGGGAGCTCACGAGGATCAGCACCTGCAACACGCGGATTTTGAACTCCCCTATCTGCCAAAAGCCTGTAGGGATGAAGCTTTCTTGGTAGGCGAGGTAGCGCGGCCCCCACACGGCCATGATGAAGTTGGAGAGGAAGATGGCCATGCCCAGGGCGGAGACCACGGCGGGGAGGCGGCCGATGGGATAGATGGGGCGGTAGGCCACGCGTTCGATGACCAAGCCGGCACACGCCGTGCCCAGGGCAGCAGCGGCGAAGCCCATGGGCAAAAGCCCCCACAACCCCAGCGTTCGCCCCACGACACCGGAGGCGTACACGAAGACCGTGTAGCCCAAATAGGCCCCAAGCCCAAAGAGATCGCCGTGGGCGAAGTTGATGAGCTTGAGGATCGCGTAGATGAGGGAGTAACCCAGGGCCACGAACGCGTAGAAGGAACCGATGGTAAGGCCGTTCAGAAGCTGCTGCACGAAGGTCAGCATCGTGCGCTCCTCCTCTGACCAGCCCCGCTAGCGTTCCCCTTGGCCCGCAGGCATGGGAAGAGGGGGCCAGGGCTCGCCCCGACCCCCTCCTCTCCCTCACAAGCCCACGAGGTGCCCGTGCACCGCGGGATCAAAGCGCGCGCTTTCGCCCTTCTCGTCGCAGATGAGGAGCATGTAGGGCACGCCCAGACGGTCGCCCTCGGGGCTGAAGCTCAAGGGCCCGGTGATGCCCTCGCCCACGACCTTGCCGCTGCGCAGGTAGCGGGCCACCACCGCGGGATCCAAGGACTTCGTGGCCTCGATGGCGAAGGCCAAGGTGAAGATGGCGTCTGCGGCATAGGTGGCCCAGGGGCTGTCGTGGATGGGGCCGAACTTGGCCTCGTAGGCGGCCACGAACTCTTTGGCCAAAGGATACTTCTCCACGAGGAACGCCGGGAGGGGCTCCTGGGTGATCATCGCCCCCACCACCGCGTCCAGGCCCGCGATCTTCACGGTCTCCGAGATGGGGCAAGCGTTGGAACCCACGGCCTTGATCTTCTTCCAATCCAGACCGAGGTCCTTCCCCTGGCGCAGAAGCAGGGCCCACTCGGGGTAGTAACCGGTGTAGTACCAGATGTCAGGGTTGGCGTCGCGCAGGGCCGTGAGGGCGGGGGTGTGGTCGCGCTCCCCGGGCATGATGGCGTCGTAGTAGACAAGCTGCACCTCTCCGGCGTCCAAAAGGGGCTTCAGGTAGCGCAGGACGTCCTCGGCCACGCCCAGGGCGTACGCGGTGTTGTCGTGCATCACGGCGATCCTTTTGGCGCCAAAGAGGGGGATCACGTACTCCACGAAGAAGCGGGCCTGGGAGTCATCCCGGCCGGAGGTGCGGAAGTAGTACCCAAAGCCGCGGGCGGAGAGGTCCACCCGGGTGCAGCCGTAGTTGATGTGGAGAACCCCTTCCTCCTCGTAGAGCTCGCTGGAGGGCATGCACACCATGGAGCCGTAGGTGCCCACCACGAACTTCACACCGGCGGCGATCAATTTTTGCGCGGCCAAGGTCCCGCCCTTGGGCGTCCCGCCGTCGTCCTCCACCACGAGCTGAATGGGACGACCAAGGATTCCGCCGCGAGCGTTCACAATCTCGACGGCAATTTGCACGGACTTCAGTGCCCAGTCGCCTTCCACTGCCCAGGGCCCCGTGAGCGGCCCCTGAAAACCGATGAGAATGGGTTGAGCCCAAGCACTCACCGCCACCAATACCAGACCACAAATGAACGCGCGCATGCAACCCACCTCCTTTTGGTCCGTCGGTCCCAAAAAGCTTTTCCCTCACCTCCTTTCCTCAGGATGGTAGGGCGAAGCCAAACAGCCTGTCAAGCGCGACTTCCTCCGCGCAGGAAGGGGGTTCTATAATCCCGGCCCATGGGGCACCTCGCGATGCTGGGGGCCGCGGCGTTCTGGGGCTTGATCGGCCCCGTTTCCCGCCTGGCCTTCCAAGAGGGGCTGGCCCCCTTGGAGGTCGCGTTCTTTCGGGCGCTCTTGGCCTACCCCTTGTTTTTGGCCCATGCCGCCTTCCGCCACGAGCTCCGGTTCCGCCCCAAAGACCTGCGGACCTTCCTGCCCTTTGGGCTTGTGGGGATCACCCTGTTTTACGGGGCTTATCAAATGGCCATCCGCTTTGGGGGCGCGGCCCTAGCCGCCATCCTTTTGTACACCGCGCCCGTCTGGGTGGCGCTCCTCTCCCCTTTCGTTTTGGGCGAGCGCCTCACCTTCCCGCGGGGTCTGGCCGTGGCCCTCTCCCTTCTCGGGGTCGTCCTGGTCAGCCATCCCGGCGAGGCCCAGTTCCACCCCTTGGGCCTGGGGTTCGGGCTTCTCGCCGGCTTCTCCTACGCTCTCTACTACCTTTGGGGCAAACGCGCGCTCCTCCGACACCCCATCCCCTTGGTGTTTTCCTATGCCCTTCCCGCGGGAATCCTGACCCTTTTGCCTTTCGTGGAATTCCATCCCAAAAGCGGGATGGCCTGGGGAGCACTCCTCTTCCTCGCCGTCTTCTCCACGTACGGCGCGTACACCCTGTACTTTGCGGGGCTGCGCCGCCTTCCCGCCACTCAGGCCGTGATCCTGGCCACCTTGGAGCCGGGGGTGGCCGCATTGGTGGCGCATTTTTGGTGGAAGGAGACGCTCACGGCCACCGCGAGCTTGGGCGCGGCCCTCATCGTGGCGGGCGCCATCCTGGGCAACCTGCGGGTTCAGGGCCCTTGCTCCTGAGGATCCCGCGGCATATAGTGCCCTAAGGGGGACGGCATGGCTTTGGAAATCGAGGTGGAGCGGCGGCGTAAAACCGTGAAACCCCTGAACGCCCGCATCGCCCGCCTGCGGGAGGAGAGCGTGCAGACAGAAGTTTGGGTGTGCGCGGAACGCGCCCGCCTCCTCACGGAGTTCTACAAATCCGGAGAAGCCCAAGGGCTCCCGGTCCCCATCCAGCGGGCTTTGGCCTTCAAGTACCTGATGGAGCGGGTGAGCCTGCCCCTCGAGGAGGGGCAGCTCATCGTGGGCCTGCGCGGCACCGGCCCCAAAAGGGTCCCCACTTACCCCGAGATCTGCGTCCACAGCCTCGCGGACCTGGAGATCCTCCACACCCGGGAGAAGATGCCCTACCGGGTGGACGAGGAAACGAAGCGCCTGTACGCCGAGGAGATCATCCCTTACTGGCGCGGCCAATCCCTGCGCGACCTCCTCTTTAAAAGCCTTCCGCCGGAGTGGCACGCCGCCTACGAGGCCGGGGTATGGACGGAGTTCATGGAGCAACGGGCCCCCGGCCACACTGCTGGAGGCGAGCGCGTGTTCCAAAAGGGGCTCCTCGACATCAAAGCCGAGATCGCCGAGGTCCTGAAGCGTTTGGACCCTGCGGATCCCGAGTATGAGGAGAAACGCGCGGAGCTTCAGGCCATGGACATCGTGGCCGATGCCCTCCTCATCTATGCCTCCCGCTACGCCCAAAAGCTCGAGGAGATGGCGCAAGCGGAGACGGACCCCCAAAGGAAGGAGGAGCTTGAGGAGATGGCCCGGATCTGCCGGTGGGTTCCGGCCCACGCGCCCCGCACCTTCTGGGAGGCCCTCCAGCACTACTGGTTCATCCATGTGGGGATCACCTACGAGACGAACCCCTGGGACTCCTTCAGCCCCGGCCGCATCGACCAGCACCTCTATCCCTTCTACAAGCGCGACCTCGAGGAGGGGAGGCTCACCCGGGAGCGGGCCAAGGAGCTCCTCCAGGCGTTCTGGCTTAAGTTCAACAACCAGCCGGCCGTGCCCAAAGTGGGGGTCACGGCCGAGGAGAGCTTCACCTACAACGACTTCTCCAAGCTCAACCTGGGCGGGCTCAAGCCCGACGGAAGCGACGGGGTGAACGAGCTTTCCTACCTCATCCTCGAGGTCCTTGAGGAGATGCGGACGCTTCAGCCCAACACCGCGGTCCTCATCAGCAACAGGACTCCGGACCGGTTCCTTTTTCGGGCGCTCGCGGTCGTGGCCCCCGGTTTCGGGGAGCCCCCGCTCTTCAACTTCGACGGGGTTGTGGTGAAGATGCTGCGCCAGGGGAAGACCCTGGAGGACGCGCGCACCGCGGGGGTGAGCGGCTGTGTGGAGACCGGGGCCTTCGGAAAGGAGTGCTACATCCTCACGGGCTACCTTAACCTCCCCAAGATCCTGGAGATCACCCTGCACAACGGGGTGGATCCCCGCACGGGGAAGAGGGTGGGGATCGAGACCGGCGACCCTCGCCACTTCAAAACCTATGAGGAGCTTTGGCGCGCGTTCCTGCGGCAGCTCGCGTACTTCGTGGGCGTGAAAATGCGCGGGAACGACATCATCGAGGCCCTCTACGCCCACCATCTTCCTGTGCCGTTTCTGTCCCTGTGGATCGAGGACTGTGTGCGGAACGCCCGGGACTACAACGCGGGAGGGGCCCGCTACAACACCCAGTACCTCCAGATCGTGGGCCTGGGCACCCTGACCAACGCCCTTGCGGCCCTGAAACTCCACGTGTTCGAGCGCCGCACCTTCACCATGGAGGAGCTCCTCAAGGCCCTGGAGGCCGATTTCTCTGGCCCCTACGAGATCACCCGTCAGATCCTCCTCAACAAATCCCCGCACTACGGGGAGGACGACGACTATGCCGATTCCATTGCCAAGGCCATCGTGGATGAGGTGGTGCGTTTGGTGGAGAGCTTCCCGCCCACGCCGGTGCGGCGGGCCTCCCGCCGGGTGTACTTCCTCCCCACCACCGTGCACGTGTACTTCGGCAAAGTTACCGGGGCCACGCCCGATGGCCGGAAGGCGGGCACTCCGGTCTCCGAGGGCGTCTCCCCAGTCCAGGGCACGGATCGCAAGGGGATTGCCGCGGTGTTTCGTTCCGTCGCCAAGTGCGACTGGGACAAGACTGGCGGGGCCCTCCTCAACCAGAAACTCTCCCCGGATCTTCTCGCCGACGAGGAAAGCCTAAGGAAGCTGGCCCAGCTCATTCGCGTCTTCTTCAATCTGGGCGGGCACCACGTGCAGTTCAACGTGGTGAGCGCCGAGCTTTTGCGCGAGGCGCAAAAGCGGCCCCAGGACTTCCAGGACCTCATGGTGCGGGTGGCCGGCTACAGCGACTACTTCGTGAACCTGCCCCGTGGGCTCCAAGAGGAGATCATCGCCCGCACCGAACACAAACATTGGTGATGAACGAAACCGGAGTCATTTTCGATATCCAGCGCTTCTCCGTGCACGATGGCCCAGGGATCCGCACCACGGTCTTCCTCAAGGGTTGCCCCCTGCGCTGCCTTTGGTGCCATAACCCCGAGGGGATCTCCCCCAACCCCGAGCTCATGTTCTTTGAGTACCGGTGCCTGGGGTGCGGCACCTGCGCTAAGGTCTGCCCGGAGGGCGCCATCCGCGGGGAGCCGAGGGGAAAGCCCCAGGTGGACCGGGGGAAGTGCCTGGGCTGCGGAAGGTGCGCGGAGGCCTGCCCAAGCGGGGCCTGGCGCCTGTTGGGAAAACGCATCGCCGTGGAGGAGCTCCTTTCCACCCTGGAAAGGGACGTCCTTCTTTACGATCGGTCCGGGGGCGGGGTCACCTTCTCCGGCGGGGAACCCCTGTTCCAGCCGGATTTCCTCCGCGCGGCCTTGAAGGCCTGTAAAGAGCAAGGGATGCACACGGTGGTGGACACCTCCGGCTTCGCCCCGCCCGCCGTCTTGGAGGAGATCGCGCCCCTCACGGACCTCTTCCTCTTCGACCTGAAGCCCATGGATGCGGAGGAGCACCGCCGCTATACCGGGGTGCCCAACCGCCTCATCCACGAAAACCTCCGCCGGCTCGTGGAACTCCGCCGGCCCGTGGTCGTGCGCGTCCCCCTCATCCCCGGAATCACCGACACCGAGCGGAACATCCAGGCGCTCCTTTCCTTCCTTGCCGAGCTGGGGAAAGGGATCCAAAGGGTCGAACTCCTCCCTTACCACGATGTGGCCGAAAAGTACG
>JAUQPF010000003.1 GCA_030550535.1 Candidatus Bipolaricaulota bacterium | reverse complement strand
CTTACGCCGCGAACCTAAGCGCCTTCTTGGGCTCCCTGGTGGCCCTGTACACCCCGGGCGGCCTCACCGACGAGGACCTCTGCGCTGCGGCGGTGGGTGGGGAGGCCTTTTTGGAGGGGTTCTCGCTGATCTTGCGCGAAGCCTGAAGTGGACCCCCTTCGTTGGGGAGGAAAATGTGGCCAAGCGGAGCCTTTGACACGGGGGGGGGGAGGCCGTCGCTAAAATGCAATTCAAAGTTGACGGGGAAGACCGTGGGCGCAGGGGGGATCCACAGGTCTGCGACGCTTTCAAGGAGGTTGGAATGAGGGGGCGTGTTAGTTTGGTTTTCGTCCTTTCTGCGGCATGGGCGTTGGGGACGGGCGGTGGGGGCCCGGCGACACAGGCCCTCATGCCCCCTCCCGAGGCGGTGGGCCTCTTTCCCTACGCGCTTGTCTTGCGAGAGGTATGCGTTGTTGAGCTGCCCGGGCGCGACGCCGTGCTCCTTGGGGTGCAGGACCTTAATGGGGACGGTTTTGGGGATCTCGTGGTGGGCGGGGACCGGCGGGTGCAGGTGTTCTTTGGGAACGGCCGCGGGAGCTTCGTGCCCGGGCCCTGGGTCTACCCTGAGGTGGAGGAGCTCAAGGAGGATCAGCCCGCACCCGGCCGCTTTGTCAGGGGAGTGTGGAAGCCCTATGAACTCGAGGAAGTAGGGGGCAAAAGGTACGCCCCCCGCGTCGTCTTCTTCAACCCCATCATGGGCGGCGTCCTCGTGGACCTGGACGGGGATGGAATCTTGGACCTCGTGGC
This sequence comes from Candidatus Bipolaricaulota bacterium, assembly GCA_030550535.1. GTDB lineage: Bacteria > Bipolaricaulota > Bipolaricaulia > Bipolaricaulales > Bipolaricaulaceae > DTER01. Next base: position 3,618 of record JAUQPF010000003.1, on the reverse strand, counting down.
GGTGGGCAGCAGCGGACCGAGCGAGCAGATTTATGTTTTCCAGGGGTTGGGCGAGGCCGGGTTTGCCCGGAAGGCGGCGCTACCCTGCCCTGAGGGGCGACGCTACGTGTCCCGGTTGTTCCTCGCGGGAAGGGAGATCTTTTTCGCCCTGGCTGCGGACCTGGAGGGACCCTTCCGGGTCTACCGGCTTTGGGTGCCCGCGGGCCTGGAGGACCCGCGCCTGGAGCAGGTCCTGGAGGGGCCCTGGCGGCTCAAAGGGGTGGCTGACCTCACAGGAGACGGCCGGCCCGACCTCCTCATGGCTACCCAGGAGGGGGTGCAGGTGTTTGTGGGGGAGGAGGAGGGCTTTCGGGAGGGGCCGCGCGTTGTCCTCGCAGCTGGGCCGGTGGAGGGGGTGACCGCGGCGGACCTGGACGGGGATGGGCTTTTGGACTTGGTGATCCGCACCCCCACCGGGATCGTCTCAGCCCTGGCCCGGCCGGAGGGGTACAAGGAGGCCTGGGCCTGGAACCCAGGGTTTCCTCTTTGGGAGCACGTCGTAGCCGACCTCACGGGCGACGGGGTCCCCGACCTCCTCGTCCAACAAAGCATGGGGTTTTGGGAGTACCACGTCCTTCCCGGGGATGGGAGGGGTGGGTTCCTGGGGGCGGCGGCCACGTTCGTCGTGGTGGACGGGGATAGGATCGCGAAACCGCCCTTCGTGGCCGACCTCAACGCGGATGCTCTCCCGGACTTGGTGTTTTGGCCCCTGGGAGGAGGAGCGGTCCGGGTGTACCTGAACGGGGGCGTCCTGCCTGGGGTGAGCCTGCATCCCCTGCCGGGGGCCCTGCTGGGGGTGGGCGACCTCTCTGGGAACGGAAGCCCGGACGTCCTGGTGGCGGACGTGAGCCGAGCGGGCGTGAGCGTGCTTTGGAACAACGGTGAGGGGGGCCTGATCCTTCGGCCCCTGGCGGCCTTGGGCCGGGTGCCCCTGGCCGGGGCCGTGGTCCAGGGGACTGCTTACCTTCTCCTTCCCGCGGCGGAGCGGCGGCCGGCGGAGCTCGTGGCCCTGGCGCCCTCGGGCGAGGCCCTTCGCCGCTGGCGGGTGCCCGAGGAGACCCTGCCCCAGCTGGTCGCGGCGGACCTGGACGGCGACGGAAGGCCGGACCTAGCCCTTCCCGCCAAAGAGGAGCTCCTCGTCCTGTGGGGTGGGGAGGCCCTGGAGGCCTACTCCTGGCCAGAAGGGGAGGTGAGCCTCCTGGCCTCCGGGGACGGGCGGCTTTGGGCCGTGGCCATCGGGGAGTACGCGGACCTCGTGGAGGTCCGGTTCGAAGGCGGGGCGATGGTCGTGTCCCCTCCCCTTTTGCAGCTTGAGGCCCTGCCCCTGGCCATGGCCGCGGGCGACCTCGACGGGGATGGCCTTTCCGACCCGGTGGTCCTGGCCGCGGAGCTGGACGTGGAGGTCAAGGACGGGTGGCCCGTGATCTTCCCCGCCCGGGTCGTGGCGGGGCTCGTCCCCTCCGCCTTGGGGCCGCGGGTGGAGGAGGTTTCGGGCTTCCCCAAGGACCACCTGCCCTGGCCGTTTTTGGGGGCGGCGGTGGCTCGGATCGGGGGTGTGCCCCAACTCGTTTTCACCACCCATGCTGGGGGCGGGGTGTTCTTCCTGCCCTGGCGGGAGGGCCTTGGGGAGCTACAGCGGGCGGACATCCCCGGGGGCCCCCTCCTCGCCGCCGACCTCGACCAAAACGGCGAGGACGAGGTCCTCACCTCCACCGTGGGCTTGGGCACCCTCCTGGGGATCCTTTGGAACGGAGGTGGACGATGAAGCGCTCCCTTGGGGTTCTCCTGCTTTTGGGCTTCTTCGTTCTTGGAGGGCAATCCGCCCAGGAACGGCCGTGCACCTGGGGGTTCGAACACGAAAAAGGCGTCAGGGAAATCCAGCTCACCACGCCCCTCAGCCTCATCCGGAAGCTCGTGGAGAAGGTTCCCCTCTTGGGCCAAGTGAGCCGCCTCATCGAGGTGGAGATCACCTTCCGCCAAACCTGGACCGTGGTTCATGCGGTCTGTAGGTGTTCCCCTTGTTGCGAGGAACCCCAGCAGCAGCACCTGGCGGTGAACATCTTCGCCCGGGCCGCGGTGAGGGGAGGGACGGTGGAGTGGTCCGACGCCCTCTCCGTGACCCGGCCAGGAGAGCCTGCTCCCGTAGATCCCGAAAGCTCTTGCACCGTGGCCACGCCCAGGAAGGAGTACTCCGCGGGCCAGACGGTGTTTGGGATCGGCCTGGACCTGCCCATTGACTTTCGGCAAGCGGAGGCCAGGTTTAGCGTTAGGGTTACGTCAGACTGCAAGTGCACGATGCGGCCGGAGTGCGTGGGGAACGTGCCGCCCAGGGTCCTTCCCTTCGGCTTCCTCGAGCTCGACTACGGATCGACGGTGGAGTTCATGGTCCAAGCCCTGGACGCCAACGGCAACCTGGAGCTTATTATCCCAGGCAAGTGTGAGGATTGCCTTATGGCCGAACCCGTGGGGGAGACCGAGGGCGACGGGCACAGGGCCTGGCGCCGGTTCCGCCTCACCTACACCGGGAAGGAGGAGCGCATCAAAACCCGCGTAGGCATTGGTGCAAGGGACAGGTGTGGGTCAGTGGCTAGCTTGATCGGGACCGTGCACATCTTCTACCCGCCGGTTTTGAGCCTCGACCCAGCGCTTACAGGATGGCGCCGCCATAACCAGTACCTGGTCGCCGTGAGGGTCTACGATCCCAACTTCCGAGGGTGTCCTGATCCATGGGAGGCCGTGACGGTGGACGTGGGCACGGCATCCGGCGTGGGCTACGACTGGCCGGCAGATAAGATCATTAGCTGCTACAACTTCTCTTCCGCGGAGGATACGGCCCGGTATACGCTTGTGGTCACGCCAATACCCGACGCGTGCCCCCGCGAAGTGACCTTCGTGGCCAGCGACCGGCGTGGGCTTTCGGCTCTCCCGCTGACGGTTTCTATCCCGGACCGTGTTGCCCCGGTGAGGGTGGAGCCCCCGTCGTTGCGGCTCCGGCCAGGAGAGCGGGCTTCCGCAAGCGTGGAGTGCGAACGCGATCCGGACGGAGACACCGTCCTGCTGCGGAAGGCGGCCGGGCCCGGGGACTTTTCTGCCCCTCCGCCCAGCCCAGGGCCCTTGAGGGGAACCTGGGCTTGGACCGTGCCTTCCAGGGGTCTGTGGAGTTCTTCGGAGGTCGTCCTATTCAAGGCGTCGTCCCTGTGCGGCGCCACAGCTCAAGCAGGGCTTGTCCTAAGGATCCTGGTACCGCCCTTCGCCTCCGACGCTCATGCCGTCGTGCCCCGCGGAGGAACATCCCTCGCCTCCCTCTACGTCTACGATCCTGACACCCCGCCCGAGCGCCTGACCTTCGCCTTTGACGAGCTGCCAGGGATCCGGGTCCGGGTTGTCTCCATCCAGCCGCCTCCGCCCTACTATGGGAGCTACCATGGCTACCTCGCGCGGGTCGAGGTCACTGCTGAGCCCACCCTCTGCGATGGGGAATACGCGATCCCCTTCGAGGTGACCGACTCCGAGGGCCTTTCCTCCCGTGCCACCCTTTACGTCAGGGTGGTGGGCAATAAGCCGCCGGTGGCTGAGCCG
>JAUQPF010000004.1 GCA_030550535.1 Candidatus Bipolaricaulota bacterium | reverse complement strand
AAGGAGGCCGAGATGCAAAGGGGTCCACGCAGAATGCATGACGTTCGGCACATGAACCTGACCTGTGCCGACTGCGGGGCGCGGATCGAGGAGCTTCCGTTTGAGCCCAAGACCGACCGCCCCGTGTACTGCCAGAAGTGCGCCCGGAACCACCGGCGCCAGAACCCGCGTATTCTGCGGTAGAAACCAAGCGGGGCGGCTTTCGCCCCGCTTTTCTTTCCCCTGACCCCCGTTCGGGGTTGTTTTCGCCCGGGGACGCTTCCCCGCCCCCCCGGTCTAGGTCGTCGCTCGGGTCGCGGTCTCCAGGTAGAGGGCATCCGTGGCGTCGTCGTAGGCAAAGAGCTCGGCGTACCGGCCCCAGTCCACGATGACCTTGAACTGTTTCTCCGCTTCCTTTTGGGGGAATTGCAACTCCAGGGCGCGCGCCACCACCTCGCCCCGCAGCCTTCCCCCCTCCGCCGCCTCGAGGAGCTCGAGAAGCCAGCGAACGATGGGGAGGCGCCGCAGGCGCGCGGCGAAGATCTCCTTGCGCGCGAGGATCCCGGCACCCGCGAAGGTCCCGCCCAGTGGGGTGAGGGCGATGTCGCCCTTCGCCACCGTCACGAAGCCCAAAAGCTCCAGGGCCTCCACGCTGCGTAGGAGGTGGTCGGAGTCCACATGGAGGTCGCCCGCCAGCTTATAGAGATCGTGGCGTCCGCCCGGGGTGGCAGCCAAAGCCTCCACCAGGCCCGCCAAGCTCGCCACCGGGACGTCGGGGAGGGCCCGAACGCGGCCGGGTTCGCCCGGCGCGCTCCCCAGCTCGACCGGCTCGGGCTGGGTCTCGCCGGCGAGCAGCGCGTACACCTCGTCCACCACGGCTCGGAATTCTCCGGTTTGGTGTCGGCGCGGAGGCGCAAGAGGAACGCGCACTTCCGCCACGATGCGCCCGGGGTCCTTTTCCATGAGGAGGAGGCGGTCCCCGAGGAACACGGCCTCCTCGATGTTGTGGGTGACCATGAGGATGGCTTTGGTCGAGATTTTGCCGCTGTGCCAGAGCTCCAGGAGTTCGCCGCGCAGGGCGGCGGCGCTCAAGGCATCCAGGGAGGAAAAAGGCTCATCCAGACAAAGGAGCTCGGGCTCCACCACCATGGCCCGGGCGAACCCGACTTTCTGGCGCATCCCACCGGAGAGCTCCCGGGGGTAGGCCTCCTCGAACCCGTCCAGGCCCACCCGGTCCAGCATCTCCAAGGCCCGGCGCCTCCGCTCGGCGGGGGGCAGGCCTCGGGCGGCGGCCGCCACTTCCACGTTCTCCAACACCGTGAGCCAAGGGAACAGGGCGAAGGTCTGGAACACGATGGTGGCCCGGGGGTTCACGCCTCGAAGGGGCTCCCCCCGGTAGAGCACGACCCCCGAGGTGGGCTTTTGTAAACCGGTGGCGATGCGTAAAAGCGTGCTTTTTCCACACCCTGAGGGGCCCAAAAGGACCACGAACTCCCCCTCCGCCAGGGTCAGGTGGACGTCCTTCAAGGCCAGGAACGCTCGGGTTCCGCTCCGATAAACCTGGGTTACGTCCCTGAGCTCGAGGAGAGGTTCAGGCATGGTTCACCCCAGCTTGTACCGCGCTTCGGACAGCCGATAGAGCCGCCGCCAAAGGACGCGGTTCAGGATCACCACCACGACGCTCATGGTCAATGTCGCCGCAAAGAGGAGCACGTAGTGGCCTCGTTCCGTGGCCTGCGCGATGAGCGCCCCCAAGCCTACGGTGCCCAGGCGTTGCCCCCCGAAGTGCACGTATTCGGCCACGATGGAGGCGTTCCACGCCCCACCGCTGGCGGTGATGGCCCCGGTGACGAGGTAGGGGAAAAGGGCGGGGAGATAGAGGATGCGCCAACGTTGCTTCCAGGAAAGCCCCAGGAGGAGCGCGGTGTTTTTCAGGTCTTGGGGGATGGTCCGGGCCCCGGCGATCACGTTGAACAGGATGTACCACTGGCTTCCCGCAAGCATCAGGAGCACCGCTCCCAAATTCAACCCGAAAGGCAGGTGGAGTAGGCCCAGCACCAAAATGGGGAACAAAGCGGTGGCTGGGATGGAAGCAGCGATCTGCACTGCTGGCTGGATCCAACTCGCGACCCGGGGGTTTAGGCCCACAAGGAGGCCCACAGGCACGGTCCAAAGGACGGAGATGACTAAGGCCGCTGCCACGCGCAGAGCAGTGGCTCCCGCTCCCTCCGCGATGAGAAGCCAATAGGAGCCAGGAAGGGAGAAGAGGAACTTTCCGGCCCAGGCTGCCCCAAACACGAGGAGCACACCAAAAAACACGGCCAAACCATAGAACATTGAATGGGACAGTTTCCTATTCTTCCCCTTGGCAGTAACGCTTCTGCGCAACGACCGCATCGACAGCCATTGGTCAAGTGCGGCAAAAGACCGCCAAAGGGAAGACCGAACCCGGGACCCTTTCAAAGCCTCGTAGAACCAGGAGGAAGCTTGGATCTCGCTTTCCACCATCTCCAGCTTGAACCGCTCCGCCCAAGCCAGAAGAGGACGCCACACAAGCTGATCAAGGGCCACGATGAGGACGACCAGCGTGGCCAACCCCCAGCCCAGAGCTCGGGTATCCCCCCGGTTTGCCGCTTCCTGGAGATATGAGCCCAGCCCGGGTAGGCGGAAATCCCGAGCGCCCACGGTGAACATCTCCGCCGCCATCAGGAAAAACCACCCCCCAGCCCAGCTCATCATGCTGTTCCAGATGAGGTGAATCGCGGCGAACGGGAGCTCAAGCGTTCGAAACCTGAGATAAGGGTGGAAACGGAAAATGATGCTAGCCTCGCGAAGCTCTCCGGGAATGGTGATCAGCGATTGGTACCAGGCAAAGGTCAAGTTCCAAGCTTGGCTGGTGAAGATGAGGAAGATCGAGGCCAGTTCCACGGCGAGCCTCTCCGGGAGGAACGCGGTAAGCCCGAGGACCGCCACCGGAAGGTAGGAAAGGATGGGGACGCTTTGGAGGACGTCCAGAAGGGGGAGGAGCAAGCGTTCCGCGCGGCGGCTACGGGCGGCCTAGTAGCCATAAAAAAGGGAGAAGGCCAGGGAGAGCACATAGGCCGCGAGCATGCGGAGGGTGGAAAGAAAGGTGTACCAGGGGAGGGCCCGAGGGTCCAAAGAGACCTCCGGGCCCTCTACGTACGCCGGGGCGTGGAAGGCAAGCCTTATCCCCGCGTAGAGGAGCACGGCCAGGCCGAAGAGCACGGCGAGATCGCCGGGTCCGAGGGGACGATGCGGCCGCGCAGGCCCGAAGATCTTAGGGAACAGCATCCGTTCTCCTCCGCGGGAGGCCTAAATTCTACACGAACCTCGATTCCTTCGCTTTGAACAGGGGCCTCGACGGGGGCACCGAAAAAAACCGCCCCGGGGCATCCGCTCCCGGGGCGCGGGCTCGGCCTTCCCGGTGTGGTCCGGGAAGATAGGGCAGGGGCTAGTGCCCGGAGAGGCGGGCGATCCCTTTTATCCCTCCCGCAGGCACCGCAGCTTCTCCTCCACGGCCTGGGCCTCTTTCCTTAAGGCCTCCAAGTAGGCCTCGAGTTCCGCGATCTTCTCCTCTTTGGTGGCGAAGCGGCGCCGGAAGCCCCAGGGAGCCGGGGGCCCACCCACCGGGGTTGGACCCCAGGGTCCATGGCCGCACCCGCACAAGCAGCCGTGGGGGTGGGAGCAGCAGCCACAGCAGCAGCCACAGCCACAGCCACAGCAGCAGCCACAGCCACAGCAGCAGCCACAGCCACAGCAGCAGCCACAGCCACAGCAGCAGCCAAAGCACCGGCCGTGTCCCCCATGGGGTTCGTGGAGCCCAAACCGATGGGGAGGCCAAGGTCGACCCCCCCAAGGGATCGCGCAGCACTCATGCGGATCCATCCTTCTCACCTCCTTTCAGGCTTTCGTAGGTACTGAGGAAGCGCACGAGCTCGTCCCGGAGGCGTTTTAGGTGGACCGCCCAGGCCCGAAGGTGTTCCCAGCCCACGTCGGTGAGGGCGTATACCCGGCGAGCTGGACCGCTGCCCGCCGTGTCCCAGGAAGAGCGGATGAGGCCCTCTTCCTCCATGGCCCGCAGGGTGCGGTAGAGGCCCCCGGGATCGAGTTCATAGAGGGAAAGACGGGATAAAAGTTCGTAGCCGTGGGCTGGGCTTTGGGCTAAAGAAAGGAGGATCCAGGGCTGGACCAGGCCCTTCACCCGGACTGCCGGGCAACAGGGACGTTCCTCCTGCCGGCACATGGCAAACGCCAGTATATGCATAACTCATATAGCGGTCAAGTGCTATAGCGCAGGACGGCGGCGCCCCGCAGCTCCGCCCGCTTGAGGCGCAAAAGAACCTCGTTCGCCTCCGTCCAGGGGAAAACCTGGATGTCCGGGCGAATCCCCGCCTCTTGGGCCAGGCTC
>JAUQPF010000048.1 GCA_030550535.1 Candidatus Bipolaricaulota bacterium | reverse complement strand
GGGAACAACGTGTGGAAATTTGAGGCAATTCAGGTTAATGAGACAGTGATCATCACCATCCGCGGTACTGTTCACCTGTTATGTTTCGGAACGATAACCAACGTCGCCACCGTAACTTCAGCGACCCCAGATCCAACCTCCTCCGATAACGAGGCGGTGGAAGCCACTGCTGTGGACGCCGTTGTTGTAGCGAATGACGATAGTTACGAGACGCTTGAGGACACGCCCGTTTCCGGAAACATCCTCGAGAACGATAGCTATCCTGACGGGCTGGGAAGCCTCACCGTAGTGCACGGGCCGGCCAACGGCACCCTTGTCCTTAATCCCAACGGCTTCTTCATCTACACTCCCAACCCTAAGTGGTACGGACAGGATGCTTTTGTCTACCAACTTTGTGACCAGGACGGCGACTGCGACACGGCCACAGTGACGATTTACGTTGCTCTCATCAACGACCCGCCCATCGCAGAAAGCGTCGTTGTTCGAGCGTGTATGGAGGAAACGGTGGCCGTCGACCTTGAAGCGTATGATGCTGATATCTTAGAGGACGGTTTCATCGACCATCCCCTCGCCTTCTCCCTCGTTGCCGGGCCTGCACATGGAACCGTGAGCACGGATTGGGCAAACGTGACCTATGCAAAAGGCAAGGCTCTGATTAGGGTTTGGTACACACCGGATCCCGGTTTTGTTGGCACAGACGAAATCGCTGTGCGCGTAGCCGATCCTTACGGTGCGTGGACGCTCATCCAAGTGCGGATGGAAGTGGAAAGCTGCGGAAGACTGCCCGTGGGAGGAGCGGGCGAGCTCCTTGTGGGGCCCGTGGTGATCCACGAGCTGGCCTGGGCAGGAACACTTGCCAGCTTTGAGGACCAGTGGATCGAGCTCAGGAACGTTACGGGAGAGGAGGTTGACCTCACGGGCTGGGTCCTACGCTGGCGCAAGAAGGAACCCAAAACCGAAGACGACCTTATCTGGCGGGAAATCCCGCTAAGGGGGACCATCTCCGCTTATGGCCTCTTCCTGCTGGAGCGCGGGCATGATGAGGTCGTGCGCGATATCCCCGCTGACCTCATCTATCCCAAGGTGATGGTTGTAGGCACAAAGGAGATCCCACTCCTGTTCTCGTTGGAAGGCGATGTTGTGGAACTTCTCGATCCCACAGGGCGCGTCGTGGACACAGCCAACGCGGATCCGCGCCGGCCGCGGGGTTGGGCTGCGGGCGACGCCCGCACGCACGCCACCATGGAGCGGAGAAGCCCCTACTTGCCCGACCTGGACGAACACTGGTGGACGAACCTCGGCCTTGTGGTACAGGGAGTGGACGCCAAAGAGCAAGAAATCCGTGGAACGCCGCATAGCCTCAACGAGCCTGAGGTGTTGAACCTTACGGGCGAGGCGGTTGTGCTTACGCGCGGCCAAAAGCTTTCTTTCACACGCTTGGCTCCAGTTGGGCGCGACCGCAAGCCACGGGTTTGGATCCTTCAGGGCGACGTGCTCAGGGGAGCAGGGGTTGTGCGGGCCCTTGACCCAAGCATATACGAGCTCCTGTGGGACGAGGTCTTGGGGCTGGTCACCTTAACAGTAAACACGCAGTCCCTTGAGCCTGGGGATTACCGCTTAATCATCAGTATGGCCAATCATTGGCTGGTCGCGAATCTAAGAATCGTAACGCGCTGAAGAGCTTTAAGAAGGGGGGGAGGGAACCCCTCCCCCCTTTTCTTTTTTCAGAACAGGCTTTTCCATCCGAGGGTAAGCTCCCACGTTGTGGTGGGGTCGGAGGGGTCAACAAGGCCGCTTTTGAGGTGCACGTGAAGAAGAACTTCCCGGGAAATCGGGAAGTACAGAACCACGTCGGACCGGGCAAGTCCTAGAAGGTACCCAGAAGAGCGGCGGAAGTAGAAGGAAAGCTGCCACCATCCAGGCGAACCGCAGCAGGGCTTCGCCGGACCCTCAAGTTGGATCACCTCAAAAAGCTGGGGAAAACCCGTAACCGAAGCGTCCCGACTAGGGTTGAAAGACGTCGCAAAGCGTCCTTTGTAACCTCCCGGCAGATCACACCGGATTTCCATCCCCCAGACCTCCACGCCGACAACGCCCAGCCCGGAAGGAGGAGTAAGCAAACTGACGAACGGCCTTACACAAGCCACGAACCCAGCCATAAGCCTCAAGGTGGGTTCCACGCGCTTCTCCCCAGGGGCAAAGGTCACTTTCAAGTCTAAGTAAGTCTGTAGTGCACCGCAGCCTGGACATGGAATGGGAAGCCCGCGCAGGGTGAGGCTTAAGCGGTCAAAGCCCGTCTTTTTGTGGACGTACTCTGCCTCCCACACATATGGACAATCCGGGCAGAGGGCCGGGCCCCGCAGGATCAAGACCTGTTCGGAAAAAGTTGGGCGAAGGGTGGCGAATTTCGTACGGCTGGTAAGGGAAACGTCGCCCAGTGAACCGAAGGCACTAAAAACGGAATATGAACTGGTTTGAGGGTCTGTGCCTGCGTAGTAAAAGAAATACGAGAAACGCCAGCCCAGCGCCATGGTATTGGCGTCCACCGTCCAAGACGTCAGAGAAAGCGTGGAGGGGTTGAACGTGAGGGTGGAAGTCACGGGCAAGCGCCAGGGTGCCGGCCACGTCCCCTCGAGCTCCGCGCGTCCCACGGCTTGGAAGTTGGTGAACCCCGTCTGGTTCCAACCTGCCAACAGATCCACATTAAAATATTGGAAACTGTTGTATAGGCCGGAGACGAAGCTGTAGGACTCCAAGGTCACTGCAGGCCCTGACAAGGTGAACATTCCCTCAAGACGAAACGCTGGGGAAAACACGGGTTCTGGGCGCAGTATCCGGAGCTGAACCATTCCAAAATCGAGGAGCTGCCCGCTAACGTTCTGAACGAGGAAGGAAATCCAGTCCATCCCCAAGAAACCTGGATTGGGCACGTACACCAGTTCGGGGGGGATCCCAAAAAGCACGCCGTATTTGGGGGGCTCCACGATCACAAAGCGCACGGTTTCCAATTCCTCCGGGGTCCCAGCAGCAAGGATCACGGGTGTAGGCGTATCGGGTTTGACGAACACCACCTGAAGCGACGGAATTTCCAGGGCCTGGCTAACAAGGACAGCGCCTATCAGGCCGAGGCTAACCCCCAGCGCTCTAAACCGCATAACTCCACCTCCCGGCTGTCTTTAGTTTACAGTGGCACAACAAAAAGTTCTGCGATGCCCATCATATCTGGAATGTAATTTTTGTTACACTCAGCCAGCGTAGGCGAGCTTCCGATCGGGCATGGGTCGAATGAGGCGAACGGGATAGGTAAAGGCGTTTTCTCCGTTCAGAACAAGGAAAAAGTAAAGGCCGGGTTGGGCCTGCCGCATATCTACCCAGAGCACATAGTCCCGAAGCTCGCCAAGGTCTTGCATGCGCGGAGCCTCCGCGGGGCCAACCAAAAGCACTTGAGCTGCCCTCTCCCCGCCCACAAAGAAGAAGGGCAAGAGCCCGCACGGGAAAGAACGGGGTTCAAGATCCGCGATGTACCAAGTCCTCACCCCGCGATCAAGTAGGAACCCCGCAAACTTAAGGAGCGTTTCGTTCAAGGGCTTTTGGGGAAGAATCCGCAATGCCTGAACATCCTTACTCACGCGGATCTCGACCCACCCTATGTCAAAAGCTCCGTAAGGGTCACGGGCACGAAAGGTGACCCGTACTGCCCCCACGAAGTCAGGAGCAGGGTGATAGGTGAAGTGCGAACCAGCGCCCACAAGCGTGCCGACGAAGGGGAGGTCAAGGAGTTCAAACTCCAGGGGATCCCCGTCAGGATCCTCCGCAATGAGCGTTACCTCCACCGCTTTATTGGGCTCGGCATAGATGACGGTAGTTTGCGCTCGTGGTGCTTGGTTGGCCAGCGCCCATAAGCCAACAATCCCCACAGCCACCCCTAGGATCGCGTATTTGACCCGCATAGCAATTCAAAACGTGCCCTGAGCACGAAGGGCAGGCGGGGGCAAGGTTTCCTTACTCAGCGGATCTCGGAGGGTAAAAAAGGGGACGGGTGTTGGTAACCTACGTTACCGGCTACTTGGTGCGGTGGCTAGGACAAGAACGCGTTCGGGCTGTTGGACCATTACCTCGTGCGCCAGAGAAAAAGCCCGCCCGAGGCGATCAGAGCGAGACTTCCCCCGAAGAAGAAGGGGGCGCTGGGGCCGAAGGCGTCCCAGAGCACCCCGGCGAGGAGGGAAGCGGGGAAGGCCATGAGCCCAACCACCGTGGCGTAGGCGCCGTAGGCTGTGCCTCGAAGCTCCACCGGGACAATATCAGCAATGAGGGCCCGGGCGGTGCCGTAGGCCACGCCGTAGTACAGGCCGTAGGCCCCGTACAGGACCCACATGTGCCAGCTTTGGCGGGCAAACCCGATGGCGAAGTACACCAAAGCGTAGAAGAACCAGCCCGTCACGATCAGGGTTTTACGGGGGATGCGGTCGGAAAGGGCCCCAGCCGGCGTGGACACCAGGGAATACACGAGGTTGAACACCGCGAGCATCCCTAGAATCCCCAGGACGTTGGCGCCCAGAGTTTGGGCGCGCAGGGCCAAGAAGGCATCGGCGGAATTCCCTAGCTCAAAAAGCCCCACCAAAAGGAGAAAAAGAAGAAAAGGCCGGCCGAGCCCGAAAAAGCGAAGCGCGGGACCCGGGCTTGAGCCCTTGGGCCGCGGCTCCCGGGCCAAAAAGGCCAAGGAGAGCACCGCCAAGACCGCAGGGACGAGGCTTATGAGGACGATCGTGCGAAAGGTCCCCGCTTGAAGGAGGGGCGAAGCGCCCTGGGTGAAGTACACCGCGGAAAGCGCCCCCAGGATCCCCAGGAAAGCGCCGGCGGTGTCGGCCGCCCGGTGGAGGCCGAAGGCGAGGCCACGGTTCCCAGGATCGACGGAGTCCGCCACCAGGGCATCCCGGGGAGCCGTGCGAATCCCCTTCCCCACCCGGTCGGCCCAACGGGCCAGGGCCACGTGCCACCAGCTCCCCGCGAGGTAAAAGAAGGGCTTGGCCAGGGCGGAAATCCCATAGCCTAGGACCGCAAGCCACTTGCGCCGCCTGAGCCGGTCCGAGATGTACCCGGAAAACACGCGGAGCAGGGAAGCCACAGACTCAGCCACGCCCTCAATGGCCCCAATCACCGTGCCCCCGGCGCCTAGGACATTGGCCAAAAAGAGGGGGATCAGATTGAGGACCATCTCCGAAGAGATGTCCATGAGGAAGCTTGTGAGGCTCACGGCCCAGATGTTGCGAGGAAGTCTAGGCAGGACCATGGACCGCCGAGTCTAACCGTTCGGACGGAGCCGGCAAGCCCCGCGGCCCCCACCGCGGATCTAGACTATGCTCTTTCCGTGGAGCGCTACCGGGAGATCATGGATGACTGGGAGGCCTTCCAGGAGGCCTTAGAGCGCCCACTGCCCACAGTGATCCGCACGAACACCTTGCGCATCGAGCCCGTGGAGCTTCGGCACCGGCTTACCCGCAAGGGGTTCGACCTCCAGCCGCTTCCTTGGGATCCCACGTGTTTCCAAGTCCGTGGGGAGATTCCGATCGGGAACACCCTGGAACACTGGCTCGGCTACTTCTACGTGCAGGAGGCGACCCAGCTTTTCCCCGTCAAGGCCTTGGATCCCCAGCCTGGGGAGCGGCTGCTGGACCTCTGCGCCGCGCCCGGCGGGAAGACCACGCAGATCGCGACGCATATGAGGGACGAGGGTCTGGTGGTGGCCAACGATGCCTCAGCCAAACGCATTCAAGCCCTTTTGGCCAACGTCTATCGGCTGGGGGTGCGCTGCGTTGTGGTCACGGAATGCCCCGGGGAACAGTTCCCTGGGCGAGCCCTGTTCGACCGGGTGCTCGTGGACGCGCCCTGCTCCGCGGAGGGCGTGGCCCGGCGTTACCCCCATCTGCGCCAGGGAGCTGCGCTAGGAACGATTCAGCGCTTGGCTGCGCTCCAAAAAAGGCTTCTGACGCGGGCCTTGGAGCTTGTCCGCCCTAGAGGAATCGTGGTGTACTCCACCTGCACCCTCGCCCCCGAAGAGAACGAGGGCGTGGTGAGCCACGTCTTGGAGAGAGGGCTTGCGGAGCTTCTTCCCTACGAGCCGCCCGTGCCCCATGCCCGGGGCCTTGAGAGGTTCGGCTCTCTCGCCTTTGGCCCTGAGCTCAAAAAGGCCGTGCGGTTCTATCCCCACCACTTCGACTCCGAAGGAGGGTTCCTTGCCGTCCTACGAAGACCTGGTTGAGGCTGCGGAGGCCCAGCTTCGGGAATTCGGGGTGGCGGAGGTCCCGGGGCGGCTAGTGGTCCGCGGGGAGTCCATTTGGCTCACCACGGCTCCGGATTGGCCAGAGGGCGTGCGCATCCATGCCATGGGGGTGCGGCTCTTTCGCGTCCAACGCCAAGGGTTCAAGCCCACGAGCTTCGGCCTCATGGTCTTGGGGCCACGCATCACCCAGCGCCGGGTGGAGCTCACCCGGGAGGAGCTGCGCGACCTCCTTTTGGGTCGCGTTCTTCCAAAAGAGGGGCTTCCGGAGGGCTACGTGGCCCTGTGCCTTGAGGGCGAGGTCTTGGGCTGTGGGGAGGTGCGAAACGGTAAATTGCGGAGCCACATCCCCCGGGCTCGGCGCCAGGAGCTCCTCGTCGTCCTGGCCCAGGAGGCTAAGCTCCGGGCCCCCGCGGCCCGCTACAATGGCCCAAAGGGGGAAAGCATGGAGACAGTGGAGGATGTGCTCAAGGGCGCCATCCTGTTGGAGGAGCGGGGCCGGGCCTTTTACGCCCACGCCGCGGGCGAAGCGAAATCCCCCGGGGTAAGGGAGATCTTTGCCCTTTTGGCCGAGGAGGAAGAGAAACACAAACAATACCTGGCCCGTCTTTTGGGGGAGTATTGGCGCACGGGGAGGATCGGGGCGAGCAGCACCCCTGTGGACGCAAGCGCGGCGGTGTTCACTTCCGAGGTTCGGGAAGCTGTGGAGGCCGCGGGGTACGAAGCCGCCGCCATCTACGCGGGCATGGCCCTGGAGGAAAAAGCGGTGGCTTTCTACACAGAGAAGGCAAAGCAAGCCCCGCCGGAATTGGCCGCGGTATATCAGGCCCTAGCCCGCTGGGAG
Organism: Candidatus Bipolaricaulota bacterium; assembly: GCA_030550535.1. Lineage (GTDB taxonomy): Bacteria > Bipolaricaulota > Bipolaricaulia > Bipolaricaulales > Bipolaricaulaceae > DTER01. Next base: position 23,032 of record JAUQPF010000048.1, on the reverse strand, counting down.
CAGACGCACCTGGATCTCCTCACCGCCCTGGACGAGGAGCTACGAAAGAGGATTTGGTTCGAGCGGTCCTTCTGGCCCCTGGACTAGCCAAACCAAAGGGGATCGGGTTCCACGCGCACCTCGGGCGGAAGTTTTGGAAGGAGCTTTCGTACCGTAATCGGGAGGTCTTTTCTTCCACGCACGAGGAGCTGGAAGCGGGGCGCGCCCCGCAGGGGATGGAGCCGGGCCGGCCCAAGCACCTCCAGCCCCCCTTCCTTCAAAACCGTGGCAATTTTTTGTGCTTGGGCCTCGGCCCGTTTCCCCGTGGCCAGGATCCGCACCAGCCGGGCAAACGGCGGATAGCGAAGGAGCTCGCGAAACCTGAGCTCCGTCGCATAAAAGCTGAGGTAATCCGCGCGCAGGGCGGAGGCGAGGGCGTAGTGCTCGGGTAAATTGGTTTGGACGAGGACCTCACCGGGCCAGGGGCCACGGCCGGCCCGCCCGCCCGCCGAAAGGAGAAGCTGAAAGGCCCGTTCCGCGGCGTAGAACGTGGGCGCCGCAAGGAGTTGATCCGCATCCACGATGCCCACCAAGGTCACCCTGGGGAAGTCCAGGCCTTTTCCCACCATCTGGGCGCCCACGAGCACCTGGATCTTCCCGGCCGCGAAATCGGAAAGGATGCGGTCGCGGTCCTTGGCGGTCTCCTGGTCCAGGCGGGCCACGGCGACCTCGGGGAAGAGACGACGCACCTCGTGTTCCACGCGCTCCGTGCCCGCGCCGAAGAGGCGAAAGCGCGTGCCTCCGCAGCGGCGGCACGCAGGATCGGGAAAATTTCGGCCGCAGGCGTGGCAGCGAAAAACCTTTTCCGCGAGGTGGAACACCAAGGCCACCTCGCAATCGGGGCAGCGCAGGACCTCCCCGCAGCGGCGGCAGGAAGCCCCGGTGAAAAAGCCAATCCGGTTAAGGAAAAGAAGAGCTTGCCCTCCGCGCAGAAGGTGGTGGGTCAGGGCCTGGCGAAGCTCGGGGCCGAGGACCTCCTCGCCTTTAGGAACGGCGCGGATTTCCGGGGGCTGGCCCACCGCGCGCCGGCTCAGCTGAAGAAGCACAAGCTCCCCCTTTTCCGCGCGGAAGAAGGTTTCCACCGCCGGAGCCGCCGCGCCCAAGACCACGGCTGGGCCCTCGGCCTCGGCCCGGGCCTCGGCCACCGCCCGGGCGTGGTAATGGGGGGCCATCTCCTCCTTGTACGCGGGCTCGCCCTCCTCGTCGAGCACAAGAAGCCCCAAACGCGGGAAGGGAAGGAAGACGGCGGAGCGGGTGCCCACGGCCGCGGCCGCGCCACCGGAGAGCGCCTCTTGCCACACCTGCCAGCGCGCGCCCGGCGGAAGCTCGCCGTGGTAGACCGCGGGGGGCCCGCCCAGGGCCCGCGTCGCCCGGGCCCAAAGCTGGGGCAAAAGGGAGATCTCCGGCTCCAAAAGGAGGGAAGCGCGACCGGCCTCCCGCGCCTCCCGAGCGCAGGCCAGATACACCTCGGTCTTCCCGGCCGCCGGGGGACCAAAAAGCAGAAATTTTTGCCCCTTTCCCATGCCCGCGACGATGGCCTCCACCGCCCTCTTCTGCTCCAAGGTGAGCTCCACCTCCTTGGCGGGCTCGGTGTAGGAAAAGGGAAGCTGAGGAGAATGAGCTCGCTTCCCCACCGGCTTGGGCACGAGGTGCGCCACGGTGATGCCCAGGGAGGTGCAGGCCTCGTCGCTCAAGCGGGCGAAGACCGAGAAAAAACGGGGAGGGACAGCGGAGCTCAACACGCGGCGGATCTCTTGAAGCGTGCCCGGATATTCCGGGGTCTCCCGAACCTCTTTGACGAGCCCGAGGAGCCGGCGCTTGCGGAACGGGACCTCCACCCAGTCGCCCGGCCGCACCTCCATCCCCTCCGGCACGCGGTAATCGAAGCCTGCGGTGCCGGGGACAGGGAGGAGGACGAGGGCGATCACCCGCCGGCCTCCTTGCGGCGGAGGTACTGGAGGACGCCGCGCACGGACATGGACCAATCGCCGGACACACCTGGCCCCACCGGCCAGCCCTCGCTTTCAAGCTCCTCAAGGATTGCGGCCACCGCTTCCTCCTCCGGCCGGTCCCGGTGGCGCCGGACCCGCTCCACCCAGGCCAAAAGAAGCTCCCGATACTCCCCCAAGAGCTTGGGCTCGCCGGGCCCAAAGTGGGTGAAAAGGAGGAGTTGGGCCCTCAGGGCTTCGAGGCGGGCCAGGCTCCCAAGCCACGCTTCCAGATCGAAGTTGGGCGGCACGGTGGTGGGCAAAAGCCGGCCTTTTAGGTACAGGCCGGCGGCGTCGCCCACAAAAAGAAGCCCGCGCTCCGGAACAAAGAAGCAGAGGTGGTGGGGAGCATGACCCGGGGTGTCCACCGCTTGGACCTGCAGCGGGCCAAGGCGGAACGTCTCCCCGTCCTGGGCGGGGTGGAGGCGTTCCTCGGGAATGGGCTGGGCCTCGCCATAGAAGCGAAAACGCGGGCCGGTGGCGCTCTGGGTGGAGGCCACAAGCTTCGTGGGGTCCGCAAGGTGCTTCGCCCCGCGGGGATGCACCACCACCCTGGCGTTCGGAAGCTCAGGGATCAACACGCCTGCCCCGCCCGCGTGGTCCAGGTGCACATGAGTGAGGAAGATCCAGCGCACCTGCTTTTGGGAAAGGCCTAGATCCGCGAGGGCTTGAAGGAGGCGGTCTTTGGCCCGGGAGGTGCCGCTATCGAACAGGGCCACGTCCTCCCCGGCCACAAAAATATAGGCTCCGCCAAGACCGGGCTCGCCGAAGTGGTCGATGTCCACGAGGAAGAGCCCCGGAAGGATCTCGCGCACGAGCCCCACCCTTGCCCTCCTTTACAGGAACCAGCCGATTCGTATGGCCAGCCAAAGGAGCAAGCTTCCCAAAAGGCCAGCGATGAGGTAGGCGGGGAGGCCCATGGCCAGCCACACCCGGTAGTTTAGGGGCTCGGGGCCGTGCTTGGCGAGGTTGAACACGGCGAGGTTGGCGGCGGTGGCGAAGGGCGTGGCCGGACCAGCAAAGCCGATGCCCAGGGCCAAGGCCCACCACAGGGGGTTGACGGGCACCCCCAGGGCCCCAAGCTCCTGCACGAGGGGCACGAAGGCCACGGTGGCCGGAACCGCGCTGATGAAAAGGGAGAGGATCCCTGCCCCCCAAAAGAAGAGGAGCGCAAGAAGGACCACCGAACCTTGGCCGAGAGCGCTGAGCTGGCGGGCGAGGAAGGGCAGGGCCCCGCTGCGGTTGAGCCCGCCCACCACCACAAAAAGGGAGAGCAAGAAGATGAGGAGCTCCCACTCGATGCTCCCGAGCACCACCTCCGCGGTGGGACGAAGGACGGCGATGGCCAGGGCCGCGCCGCAGAGGGCCGCAAGCCCTGGACTCAACCGGAGCCAGCCGTGCACCACGAAAAGCAGGATGACCCCCGAAAAGATGAGGAGGAGCCGAGTCAGGGCCCGGCGGTCGGTCAGCACCTTTTGCTCGTCCAGTTGCTGAAGGATCTCGGATCGTGCGACCTGCGCGTGCAGGGCCTTTCGGAAACGGAGGGTCAAAAAAAGAAAGACCGCCCCGGAGGCCAGGAGCGCCACAGGCGCCGTGTGGGTGAGGAAATCGTTGAAGGTGAGGCGGCCGACGGAGCCGATGATCACGTTGGGCGGATCCCCAATGAGGGTGAACACCCCGCCCAGGTCCGCGGCCATCGCCTCCCCCAAAAGGAAGGGCACGGAGGAGATCCCTAACACCTCCGCGATGGACAGGGTCACGGGAACGAAGGTGAGCATGGTGGTCACGTTGTCCAGGAACATGGAGACCACGGCGCTGGCCGCAGCCAAGGCCAAAAACAAGGTGAGGAGGTTCCCTTTGGACCACTTGGCGGCCTTGATGGCCATGAATTGAAAGAAGCCGGTGCGCTTAAGGAGCCCCACGATGATCATCATCCCGGAAAGAAGCCAGATGGTGTCCACATCGATGACCTGGGCTACATCGTGGGGGGAATAAAAACCAAAGGCCACGCCCACAAGGAGCATGGCCACAGCCCCAAGGAGGGCGGCCAGGGTTTGGGAGAGGCGCCCGGAGAGGATCAAGGCGTAGGCGAGCACAAACACGCCCAACGAGGCAAAGGCCGCGCTGTTCATAAAAAGGCCGGGCTACCCGGCGCTGAGCCAGTTCTCCGCTTGGCGCAGGGCCTCCCGCTGCTCGGGAAAAGTGATGCGTTTCAAGGCCTCAGGGAAGGGAAGCCAGACCATATCGTCCACTTCCTCGCGGAAGGGCTGGCCCTCCTCCTCCGTGCGCGCCAAGAAAAGCACGACCTCCTTCTTCACCAGCTCGTTTTGGCGGGGAAAGGCGTAGCGAACAACGGTGCGGAAGCCCGGGACGAGCTGGATCTGGCGGATGTGCACCTCCTCAGCAGCCTCCCGCAGGGCAGCCTGAAAGTCGTCCTCGCCCGGCTCCACATGGCCTTTGGGGAACCCCCAGTGCCCGCCCCGTCGGTTCTTGATGAGGAGATACTCGCGCCGCCCGGAGTTCTCCCGAAACAGGATCAACCCTGCGGCTCGCTCCTCCATGTTCAGACGATGTCCAACTCCCGGCCGCTTTGGTCGTAGGCCTTAAGGGAGAGACCCAAGCACCGCAGCTCCTGCCACAGCACCCGGAAGGACTCGGGGATGCCCGGCCGGGGGAAGTCCTCGCCCCGCAGGATCGCCTTGTACAGGGCCACCCGGCCCCGTACGTCGTCGCTTTTGAGGGTGAGCATCTCCTGGAGGAGCGAGGCGGCGCCGTAGGCCTCCAAGGCCCACACCTCCATCTCGCCCAGGCGCTGGCCGCCGAAGTGGGCCCGGCCGCCCAGGGGCTGCTGGGTGATGAGGGCGTAGGGACCCGTGGAGCGGGCGTGGATCTTATCCGCTGCAATGTGCTCAAGCTTGAGGAGGTACATGACGCCCACGGTGACCGGGGACTTGAAGGGCTCGCCGGTCCGGCCATCGCGGAGGATCACCTTGCCGTCGGCCCGGGAACCCTCGGAAAGTCCGCGCTTCTTGAGCTCCTCGGTGAGCTCGGTGAGGATCTCCTCCTCTTTAGCCCCGTCGAAGGGCGGGGAGGCCACCTTCTCCCCGCGCAGGCTCGCCAACCACCCCAGGTTGGTCTCGAAGATCTGCCCGAGGTTCATGCGGGAAGGAACGCCCAAGGGGTTCAGGACCACGTCCACCGGGGTGCCATCGGGGAGGAAGGGCATGTCCTCGACCGGGAGGATGGCGGCGATGACGCCCTTATTGCCGTGGCGGCCCGCGAGCTTGTCGCCAACGGCGATGCGGCGCCGCTGGGCCACGTACACCTTCACGAGCTCGTTCACCCCGGCCTCAAGCTCATCCCCCGCGGCCCGGGAGAGCCGTTTCACCCGGATGACCGTGGCCGTCCCGGTGATGGGCGGCATGCGCAGCGACGTGTTCTTGAAGTTCCGCATGCGCTCACCAAAGATGGAGAGGAAGATGCGCTCCTCCGGGGTGGGCTCGCTCTCGCCCTTGGGGGTGATCTTCCCCACGAGGATATCGCCGGTGCGCACCTCCGTTCCCACCCGCACGATCCCGTGCTCGTCGAGGTTGCGCATGGCCGAGCGCGGGAGGTTGGGGATGTCCGCGGTGATCTCCTCCGGGCCGAGCTTGGTGTCCTCCGCGCGCACCTCGAACTCCTGGATATGGATGGAGTCCAGGATGTTCTCGCGCACCAGCCGCTCGGAAACGACGATGGCGTCCTCGTAGTTGTAGCCCTCAAAGGGCAGGAAGGCCACGAGGAGGTTGGCGCCCAGGGCGAGCTCGCCGCCCTCGGTGAACTGGGAATCGGCGATAACCTGACCCTTTTTGACCTTGTCGCCCTTGCGCACCAAGGGCCGCTGGTGGATGAGGGTGTCCTGGTTGGAGCGCTCGAAGATGCGGAGGCGGTAGGTGCGCTCGCCCTTCTTCCCCTTGAGCACGATCTTTTGGGCGTCCACGTAGGTTACGGTGCCGTCCTCCTCGGCCAGGACCACCGCCCCCGAGTCCCGCGCGGCCTTGGCCTCCATGCCCGTGCCCACGATGGGCGCCTGGGGCCGAAGGAGGGCCACGGCCTGGCGCTGCATGTTCGCGCCCATGAGGGCCCGGTTGGCGTCGTCGTGCTCGAGGAAGGGGATGAGGGAGGCGGAAACCCCAAGAATCATGTTGGGGGACACCTCCACGAAGTCCACCTCCTCCGGGGGCACGTAGCGGAACTCCTCGCGGCCCATGCGTACCAGGACCTGCTTTTCCAGGATACGGCCGTCCTTGTCCACCTGAACCGTGGCCGGCGCGATCTTGTACCGCTCCTCCTCGTCGGCCATGAGGTAGCGAATCTCTTTGGTGAGCCGGCCGTTCTTCACCACGATGTAGGGGGCCTCGAGGAACCCGAACTCGTTGACCCGCGCGTAGACGGCCATGGAGGTGATGAGGCCTACATTCTGTCCCTCGGGGGTCTCGATGGGGCAGATGCGGGCGTAGTGGGAGGGATGGACGTCGCGGATCTCCACCTTGGCCCGGCGGGCCGCAGGACTGCCCACCGAGGAGAGGCGGCGCTTGTGGGTGAGCTCAGAGAGGGGATTGGTCTGCTCCAGGAACTGGGAGAGCCGGCCCGTGTAAAAGAGGCTGTTGATGGCCGCCTGGATGGTGCGGGTGGACACAATCCTGCGGATGAGGTCCTTTTCCTCGAGCTCCAGGTGGATGAGCTTGTCCTCGGCCACACGGGCCATGCGCACCAGGCCCTCGCGCAGGGCGGCCTGAGCCTGCTCCCCCGCCAGGCGCACCCTCTTGTTCGCCAGGTGGTCCGGCTCGTCCAAAAGTTCCGGCTCCTCGGGAGCACGGATGAGGAGATCCAAAGCGGCGAAGATGTCCTCAGGAACGAGGTGCGTCTCCGTCCGCTCGTGCCCAAGCTTTCGGTTGATCTTGAACCGCCCGACCTTCGTGAGGTGGTAGGTGTCCGGGCGGAAGTAGAAGCGCGCCAGGTACTCCTCGGCCTGGGAGAGGGGCACGCGCTCGCCCGAGCGGAACTTGGAGTAGATGAGGCGGATGGCCTCCTCGCGGGAGGCCACCTTCTCCTCAAGAAGGGAGCGGGCGATGGCGGGATGGGCCACGCGCACCGCGCTCCGCCCCAGCCGGTTCAGGACCTTGGCGCGCTCGGCGGTCAGCTCCTCGCCCACCTCCCAGACCTCGTCGCCCGCGGCAATGGGCTCGGCCAAGAGCACGGCCTTCCAGCGGGAGAGCAGCTCCTCCAGGGCCTCCACCGGCACCTCTTGGCTGTAGCGCCGGAGGATCTCGGGGGTGTCCATCCCCAGGGAGCGGAGGTAGGTGGTGACGGGCACGGTGGCCCGCCGGTCCAGCCGCACCTTCAGGCTCCACCGCTTCGTGTCGAGCTCGATCTCCAGCCAAGCCCCCTGTTCGGGGAGGAAGTGGGCCCGGAAGAGGTGAGGTTCGTCTTGGGTGATGTACAGGCCCGGCGAGCGCACGAGCTCGCTTACGATCACGTTCTCGGTGCCGTTGATGATGAACGTGCCCCGCGGGGTCATGAGGGGGATGTCCGCGAGGTACAGCTCCGCCTCCTGGCGGAGCTTCCCCTCCACCCACAGCCTGCCCGTGGCCCGCAGGGGCGCGGCGTAGGTGAGGTCGCGGTCGCGGCACTCCCACTCGTCGTAGCGGGGCTCCCCGAGGCTGGGGTCCAAAAGCTCAAGGTAAAGGTCCTCCCGCCCCGGGGCGCGGATGGGGCTCACCTCCGCGAACACCTGAGGGACGCCCTCCCGCAGGAACCGCTCGTAGGACTGGAGCTGGTGGGCGATGAAGTCCGGCGGCTCCAGGCGGGGAAGGACCCGGCCGTACGAACGCCTTTGGGTCATCACTTAATCTGGACCTCCGCCCCTGCGGCCTCCAGCTTCTTCTTGAGGTCCTCGGCCTCCTCGCGGGAGACCCCGGACTTCACCACCGCCGGCACGTTGTCCACAAGGTCCTTGCACTCCTTGAGGCCCTTGCCGGTGATGTCCTTCACCACCTTGATGAGCTGGATCTTCTGCGGGCCGGCGTTGGTGATGACCACGTCGAAGGTGGTCTTCTCCGGGGCCGCCGCGGCGGGCGCACCGGGCTGGGGTGCCACGGCCACCGCCACCGGCGCCGCCACCTGCGCGGACACCCCAAACCGCTCCTCCAGAGCCTTCACCAGCTCCGCCAGATCCTTCACCGTCATCTGCTCGATGGCCTGGATGATCTCCTCTTTCGTCATCGTTCACCCCTCTTTTTCCTTGAGTTTCTGCACCTCCGAGAGCGCCACCACGAGCTTCCGCAGGATCCCGGAGAGGGCGAACACCAGGCCGCGCACCGGGCCGGTCATGGCCCCGGCCAGGCGGGCCAGGAGCTCCTCCCGCGAAGGCAGGGTGGCGTACCACTGGACTTGCTCGGCGGGCACGACCTCGCCGGCGAACACCCCGCCGCGTACCTGGAAGAAGTTCGGGTACTTCTGGACGACCTCCGCCGCCACCTTGAAGGGGACGGTGGGGTCATCCCGCCCGATGAGCACGAGGTTCGGGCCGCGCAAAAACTCCCCAAGGTCGGCGATCCCCGCCTCCTGGGCGGCGCGCCGCGCCAGGGTGTTCTTCACCACCTTGAGCTCCACCCCCCGCGTGCGCACCATCCTCCGCAGGGCCGTCATCTCCTCCCCAGGGATGCCCTGGAACCCCAACACCACCACGGTGCGGGAACGCGCGAACTTCTCGCGCAGCTCTTGAACGGTTGCGGCCTTCTCCGGTCGGACCATGGCCTCCTCCTCAGCGCAGCTGCGAAGCCAAAGCGAGAAGCTCCCGCTCGTCCACGCGGATCCCCGGCCCCATGGTGGAGGAGATGGACACCCGCTGGACATAGCGGCCGCGCACGCCCTCGGGCTTCCGCTCCAGGATGGCCTTGGTGAGCGCAAGGAGATTCTCGTAGAGCTGGTCCTCGGTGAAGGAGGTCTTTCCGAATACGGCGTGCACGATGCCGTAGCGGTCAGCCCGGAACTCGATCATCCCGGCTTTGAGCTCCTTGACCACCGCGGCCACGTCCATGGTGACCGTCCCCGTCTTGGGCGAGGGCATGAGGCCCCGCGGGCCCAGGATCTTCCCGAGCTTGCCCACGAGGGGCATCATGTCCGGAGTGGCCACCACCCGATCGAACTCCAGCCAGCCCTCCTTGAGGATCCGCTCGGCGAGCTCCTCGCCGCCCACGTAGTCCGCGCCCGCGGCCTCCGCCTCCCGGATCTTTTCGCCCTTGGCGAACACCAGGACCCGCACGCTCTTCCCCGTCCCATGCGGCAGGACACAGGTCCCGCGCACCTGGAACTGGCTGGGGTTGATCCCCAATTTGAACGCGGCCTCCGCGGTCTCCGGGAACTTGGCCGTGGCCGTGCGCTTAAGGAGGGAGATGGCCTCCCGCACCGGGTAGACCCGCTCCCTTTCCACCAGGGCCACCGTCTGTTGGTAGCGACGGCTGCGCTTCATGGCACCACCTCGATCCCCATGTTCCGCGCTGTACCTAACACCATGCGGATCGCGGCCTCAAGATCGTCGGTGTTGAGGTCCGGCAGTTTCTTCTCCGCGATGCGGCGAACCTGCTCCATCGTGACCTTGCCCACCTTGATCTTGTTGGGCTGGGGCGAGCCCTTCTCGATCCCCGCGGCCCGCTTGAGGAGCACCGAAACCGGCGGCTGCTTGAGCACGAAGTCGAAGGTGCGGTCGTCGTAGACCGTGATCTCCACAGGGATGAGGGTGCCCGGCTCCTCGTTCTTCGTGGCCTCGTTGAAGCGCTTGCAGAACTCCATGATGTTGACCTTGTGGGCGCCGAGCGCGGGCCCCACCGGCGGGGCCGGGTTCGCCTGCCCGGCAGGGATCTGGAGCTTGATCTTGGCCACCACCTGCTTAGGCATCCTGGCCTCCTCAGATCTTCTCGATCCCGCTCAAGCTGATGCGGACGGGGGTCTCACGCCCGAAGATCCGAACCATCACCACGGCCTCCTCGGCCTCCTTGTCGATCTCCTTGATCTCGCCGGTGAAGTCGGCGAACGGTCCCTCCACGATCTGCACGACCTCGCCCACCTCGAAGCCCACCTCCACTTTAGGCTTGCCCTCGGGGACGGGCGCGGCCACGGCGCCCGTGAGGCGCCCCAGCACGGTGGCCTCCGGACCGTCGATGGGCACAGGCGTGGAGCGGCTGCCCACAAAGCGCGCGGCCCGCTCCAGGCCCCGCACGAGCTCCCGCATCTGGTCCTCATCCAGCCCCATCTTGGCGAACACGTACCCCGGGATGAGCCGGCGCTTCTCGATCCTTTGGATCGTGACCACCCGTTTGTTCTTGTACTCCTTCACCTTCGCGAGGCCGGAGGCCCCCGCGTAGAGCTTGTGCTCCTCCTCGATCACCGCGCCCGCGGGCAGTTTCGCCCCCACCTTGACCCGCGGGGGAAGGAGGTTCTCCGGGACGATGAGGTCCTCCTCCTTTCCGGAGGCGTAGCGCACGGTCACCTTCTTCACCCGCTCCCGGGCCACGATCTCCCCCTGCACGTCGAAGGTGTAGCGCTCATCGGCGTCGATGGTGATGGGGAGGCCCACGCGGGTGCGGCCGCCCACGCGCACGTCCTTGCGGAGGATCTTGCTTTGGGGGACGAGGTATTCCTTCTCCGTGTGGGTGGCCGTCTCCACCACGATGCGCCAATAGGGCTCGACCCCGAGGACCTCAGCGTCCTCGGGGAGGTGGCGCGGGGGTTTCCGGGCCAAAAGCTCGCCGCGTTGGATGCGGGAGTTATTGGCCACAAGGAGGTCGTACTCGTAGGGGATGCGGTAGTCGGTGGTGCGGCCGCGCACGGAGCGCGCCGTCACCACCTCCTCCACGGGCACGAAGAAAAGCTCCTCCCGATCGCCGACCTTGATGGGCTCGAAATACTTCTCCCAGCCGAGCTTGCGCACCCGCTCCTCGAGCTCTTCCTTGAGGCGCAGCTCGGAACCGGTGTGGGTTTGGATGGCATACCACCGCTTGCGTTGCATCGCCGGCTCACTTCGCGAGGAGCAGCCGCAGGATCTGCTGGAGCACCCAGTCCGCCAGGCCCAGGTACACGCCCAGGACCACGGTCATGAGGAGCACGAGGACCGTGAACCCCACCACCTCCTTGCGGGAGGGCCAGCTCACCCTCCCCACCTCGGCCCGCACGGACGCGAAGTACTCCTTTATCCTCGCCAGGAACCTCATCCCTCCTCCTTGGCAGGCCCGGGAGGACTCGAACCCCCAACCTGCGGATTTGGAGTCCGCCGCTCTGCCACTTGAGCTACGGGCCTGTCCTGCCCCCAAGGTCGACCCTTGGGGCCTAAACCTCCTTGTGCTCCGTGTGCTTCCGGCACCACTTGCAGTATTTGCGGAGGGAAAGCTTTTGGCGCATGGTCTGCCGGTTTTTGCGGGTGTAGTAATTTTGCCGCCTGCACTGGGAGCAGGCAAGGGCCACGATGAGCACGTTCTCCTTTTTGGCCATGGCTACTTCAGGATCTTCGTGACCACGCCTGCGCCCACGGTCTTGCCGCCCTCGCGGATGGCGAACCGCTGCCCCTCCTCCAAGGCCACGTGCTTGATGAGCTTGCAGCGCAGGTTGTTCACGTTGTCGCCGGGCATGACCATCTCCACGCCCTCGGGGAGCACGATCTCACCGGTAACGTCCGTGGTGCGGAAGTAGAACTGGGGTTTGTAGCCGGTGAAGAAGGGGGTGTGGCGGCCGCCCTCCTCCTTGGAGAGCACGTACACCTGGGCCAGGAACTCCGTGTGGGGGGTGATGGAGCCGGGTGCGGCCAGGACCTGACCGCGCTCCACCTCGTCCTTTTCGATGCCACGCAGAAGGACGCCGATGTTGTCCCCGGCCACGGCCTCATCCAGGATCTTGTTGAACATCTCGATGGAGGTGGCCACGGTGCGCTTGATCTCGTCGGTGAGGCCCACGATCTCCACCTCGTCGCCGGGGCGAAGCCGGCCGCGCTCCACGCGCCCGGTCACCACCGTGCCGCGCCCCTTGATGGAGAAGATGTCCTCGATGGGCATGAGGAAGGGCTTGTCCTCCTCGCGCTTGGGAAGCGGGATGTAGTTGTCGATGGCATCGAGGAGCTCGAGGATGGGCTTCACCGCCGGGTCGTCGAGGGAGTTGGCCTGGAGGGCCTTGAGGGCCGAACCCCGGATCACGGGGACCTCATCGCCCGGGAACTCGTACTTGCTGAGGAGGTCCCGGATCTCCATCTCCACGAGGTCCAGAAGCTCCGGATCGTCCACGAGGTCCACCTTGTTCAGGAAGACCACGATGGCCGGCACGTTCACCTGGCGGGCCAAAAGGACGTGCTCACGGGTCTGGGGCATGGGCCCATCCACCGCGGAGACCACAAGGATCGCCCCGTCCATCTGGGCCGCACCGATGATCATGTTCTTGATGTAGTCATGGTGCCCGGGGCAGTCGATGTGGGCGTAGTGGCGCTTCTCCGTCTCGTACTCCACGTGGGCCACGTTCACGGTGAGGATCTTGGTCTCGTCGCGGCGGAAGAGTTTAGCGTCGGCCTTGGCCACCTCGTCGTAGGAGCGGAAGCGCGCCAGCCCCTTCCAGGCGAGGACCCTGGTGATGGCCGAGGTGAGCGTGGTCTTCCCGTGGTCGATATGGCCGATGGTCCCCACGTTCACATGGGGTTTGGTTCGGACAAACTGCTCCTTCGTCGCCATGGGTTACCTCCTCGTTTGGGTTTTCCCTCCGCTGGAGCCCGCGGCCGGAATCGAACCGGCGACCTTCCCATTACCAGCGGGACGCTCTGCCGACTGAGCTACACGGGCCCAGGGCGCTAGTCTACCCGAACGCCGCGGGCAGCCGCAAGTACTGGAGGGGGAGGGATTCGAACCCCCGAAGGCCCGAGGCCGCCAGGTTTACAGCCTGGTGCGTTTGGCCGCTTCGCTACCCCTCCGCTGAGCCAGTGGCCCGACTCGAACGGGCAACCTTCCGCTTACAAGGCGGATGCTCTACCCCTTGAGCTACACTGGCGGCCTGCGCCATTCTAGCTTGGGATGCGCGCGCCCTCAACCACGGCGTACACCCACACCGCCCGGCGCCGCGGCCCATCGAACTCGCAAAAATAGATCCCCTGCCAGGTGCCCAGTTGCAGCCGCCCCCCTTCCACCGGGAGGAGCAGGGACGGCCCAAGCAGGGCCGCCCGCACGTGGGCGGGGGAATTTCCTTCCTCGTGCAGGAAGGGGATGTTCGGGACCATGCGGGCCAACGCCCGGCCGAAATCGGCGCGCACGTCGGGATCCGCGGCCTCGTTCACGGTGAGGGCGGCCGTGGTGTGCGGACAAAAAAGGAGGACGAAGCCCTCCTCCACCCCCAGGGCCCGCACGGCTTGGGCCACCTCCCCCGTGATGTCCAGGACCTCCTCCTTGGTCCGGGTGGTGACGGTGATCTCCGTGCGCTTCACCGCAGGGCCTCCTCAAGCCTTTGGCGAAGGCGCTGGGGCTCCCTCACCCCCTGCACGTGGAGGATGACCTCCCCTTCCAGACCCCGCAGCACCGCCACGAGCTCGGCCCTCTCCTCCGCCAGGATGGCAAGGGCCCGGTAGATCTCGCTGGGCTCATGGGGCCGAAGCCGGATGCGCAGACCCTCCTCGCCGATGGCCGCAAGGTGCGTCAAGGCCTGCAAAAGTCGGTCCTTGGAGAGGACGCCCACCAAACGCCGCTCGGGATCCACCACAGGAAGGACGAGGTAGTGCTCAAGGAGAACAGCAGCGCGCTCGATGGGGTCCTCCGGGGTGAGGACGTCCTGAGGGGGGGTGAGGAGCTTCTCCACCGGGAGCTCGGGGGAGGGCGCGGCGGTGAGGGCCCGCCGGGTCAGGAAGCCCAGGAGGCGGCTCTGCTCGTCCACCACGAACAGGACCGCGAGGCTTTGGGCCTCCGCCCGCTGCCGGGCCTCGGCCACGGAGGCCGTGGCGGGGATCTGCGGGGGCGGGGTCATCCACTCCTTAACCCGCATCGGCCGCGGCGCGCAGCTGCGCGAGCACCCGCTCCTGGAGCTGGGCGGGCACGAAGTCGTAGCGGAGGAACTCCATCTGGAAGGTGGCCCGGCCCTGGGTCATGGATTTGAGGTCCAGGGCGTAGGAGAGGAGCTCCGCAAGGGGCACCTCCGCCCGGATCTTGGTGCGCCCGCCCTCCGACTCCATCCCCAGGATCCGCCCGCGCCGCCCGTTGAGATCGGAGATGATGTCGCCGGTGAAGGCCTCCGGCGTGACCACCGTAAGGAGCATGATGGGCTCAAGGAGCGCGGGCTCCGCCTTTTCCGCGGCCAATTTGAAGGCCTGGCGCGCGGCGATGCGGAAGGAGAGCTCCGAGGAGTCCACCTCGTGGTACATCCCGTAGAACACCACGGCCTTGATGTCCACCATGGGGAAGCCCGCGAGGATGCCCTCCTCCATGGCGTCGCGCACGCCCTTCTCCACGCCGGGGATGAACTCCTGAGGGATGACGCCGCCCTTGGTCTCGTCGGCGAACTCGAAGCCCGCCCCGCGGGGGAGGGGCTCGATGCGCAGGTGCACCTCCCCGAATTGCCCGCGGCCCCCGGTCTGCTTCTTGTGCCGGTAGCTGGCGATGGAGGTCTTCCGAATCGTCTCCCGATAGGGGACCTTGGGCACGCGATAGGTCACCTCCACCCCGTAGCGGTTCTTGAGGCGCTCCGCGAGCACATCGAGGTGGATGTCGCCCATGCCGGAGACGAGGCCCTCCTTGGTCACGGGATCGCGGGAGTAGGTGAGGGTGGCCTTGGTGCTCACGAACTCCCGGAGGACCGTGCTCATCTTCTCCTCGTCGGCCTGGGATTTGGGGGCCACGGCCCGGATGAACACAGGCTTAGGGAAGGGGATGGGCGGGAGGGGTTCGGCCTCGGGGCTCGCGCTCAGGGTGGCGCCCAGCTCGATCCCCTCGAGCTTCCCCAGGGCCACGATCTCCCCGGCCTCCGCCCGCCCCACCTTCTCCATCTTCGTCCCGAAAAAGCCATAGATGTCCCGAAGCTGCACCTTGTTCTTGGAGGAAAGGTCGTACAGCACGTCGCCTTCCTTGACCTCCCCGGAGAGGACGCGCACGAAGGTGAGCCGGCCCAGGTAGGGGTCCAGGCTCAAGGAGAAGCAGCGGAGCTTGGTGCCCCCTTGATCCGGAAGTTCAGGGGCCAGGGAATTCGTCCAGTCCAAGAGTTCGGCCACGCCCATGCCCGTGGCGGCCGAACCGAAAAGCACGGGAACGATCTCACCCGAGGTGATCCCCGCGCGCAGGGCGCTCACGATCTCGTCTTTCGTCACGGGCTCCTCCGCCAGCACCTTCTCGAGGAGGGCATCGTTGTAGGTGGCGACCTCCTCCAGGAGGGCGGAGCGCCAGGCCTGGGCCGCAGGGGGCAGGTTCCCGCCCGCCTCCACCAGGTCCAAAAGCCCCTTCAAGCTCCCCCCTTCCCGCACGGGGAAATGGAGGGGCACGAATTTCCCGGACAGGGCGTTCGGGAGCTCGTGGAGCACTTTCTCCGGATCGGCCAGGGGCTTGTCCATCATGTTGGCGAAGACCAGGGCCGGCCGGCGGTACACCCGACGCACGACCTCCCAAGCCTGCTCGGTCACGACCTCCACGGGCTTCTCCGCGTTGACCACGAGCACCGCGAGGTCCGCGGCGTCCAAGCCCTTGTAGATCTCCTCCACGAACTCCACCAGACCCGGGGTCACAAGAAGCCCGACCTTGCGCTCCCGCCAGGCGCAGGCCGCCACGGCCAGATCGATGGAGATCCGGCGGTTCTTCTCCTCGGGGCTGCGGTCGAACACGGCCTCCGGCGCCTTGGCCGCCTTGAGCACGGCCTCCGCCAGCGCGGTCTTGCCCGATCCGGAGTGGCCCACCAAACAGAGGCTATAGGCTTTTGCCATTGGGATCACCTCGACAGTTGCCGCAAAACGTTGCAGCCAGTATATCCTAGGGTCGGAGGGCGGACAAAGTGGGCATCTTCAGCGTGCGCGGCAAAACGGGACGCCGGGTACAGGCCCTGGTGGAGGAGCACCTGCGTTGGGTGGAGGCCACCCTCTCGGCCATGCGGGAGGCCGTGGAAGCCTATTTAGCGGGGGAAGGCTGGGAAAAACTGGAGGAGCGGGCCGTCCACGTGCATCGCCTGGAAAGCCAAGCGGATGACGCCCGCAAGAACGCGGAGGTCCAACTGGTGCGGGGAGCCCTCCTTGTCGGGACCCGCCGCAACCTCCTCAACATCCTGGACGCCCTGGATCTCGTGGCCAACAGCGCCGAGGCCGCCGTGGACTTCCTCGTCTACCAAAGGGTCGCCGTTCCCGCGATCCTCCACCCCCTGATCCGCGATTTCCTGCAGGGCTTGACGGAGGAGTGGCGCCTTTTGCGCGAGGCCGCCCAGAGCTTCCTTTCGGGCAAGGCCCAGGACACCGTGCGCCTGTGCGAGGAGGTGGACCACCAGGAAAGCCATCTCGATGAGATCCACAAGCGCATGATCCTCCGCCTTTTCGGCACGGACCTTCCCTTGGCGGAGAAGATCCAAGCCCGGGACTTCGTGGACAAACTCGAGGCCTGCGCCAACGCCATGGAGGACGTGAGCGACCTCCTCACCGTGGCGGTGGCCGTGTCCCTCACGTTCTGAGGAGGTGGCGGATGTTTTGGGAGCGGCCGAAGAGCCTGCGGTTTGCGGAGCACGCCCGGGCCGTGGAGGAGACGGCGGAGGAGTTGGGGAGGCAGATCCGGGCCTGGCTGCGCCGGGAGGCGGTTCAGGCGGAGCTCGTGAGCGAGCGCGAGCACCGCGCGGATGTGATCAAACGGGAGATCCGTGTGGCTTTGGCCAAGGCGCGCCGCCTCCCCCTCCCCAAGGACCGGCTTTTGGAGCTCCTCTGGCACCAGGACGAGATCGCCGATCTCTGCCAGGACACGGCGCTCCTCATGGCCCTCCGCCGGCCGGAGCTGGGGTTGGAAATGGAGGATGCCTTCCGCTCCCTGGCGGAAGGGCTGAGCAAGGCCGTCCACGCCCACACCTTGGCCATCTCCAGCTTCGAGCAGGCCTTCCTGGGCGGGGGATTGAGGGCGAGCGTCGAAGAGATCAGCGCCCAAATCGACCTTGTGAACCAACTAGAACACGAATCCGATCTTTTGGAACGGGAAATCGTGGCCCACGTGTACCGGCGCGAGGACCTCCCCGCCTTCGACCGCTACCACCTCGTGCAGCTCGTGCTCCTTTTGGGGAACATCGTGGACCAAGTGGAGAACGCCGCGGGCGACCTCGCGCTCCTCATGGCGGGGGTCCAACGGTGACCCTGTCCAAAAGCTCCTCCAGCTTTTTGGGGCCGATCCCCGGAACCTTCAGCAGGTCCTGCACGCTTTGAAAAGGGCCATGGGTCTCCCGCCACTCCACGATCCTTTTCGCGAGCACGGGGCCAATCCCCGGGAGTTTCTCGAGCTCCGCGGCGGTGGCCCGATTCAGGTCCAGAGGGCCCGCTTCCTCAAAGCTCACCGGCACCACCACCGCGGCGATCTCCACGGGCTTATCCATCGCGTGAGGGCGAGGCCAAACGGGTATCCACCGTAGGCCCGCGTAAACGAGGGCGGCCGAAAGGAGAAGGAAGGCGGCCCAAAAGCGGGGGGAGGCCTTAGGCCAAGAGCTCCTGGATCCGGGCCAGGCCCCACCCTTCTTGGGCCAGGCGGGCCTCCTCCGGCTGGCGCTCATACCGCTCTTTGGCGAACTTGGCCTTCCAGGCGGCCACGAGGAGGTCGCGCATGGCCGCTCGCACCTCCGGCCGCTCCCTGAGCCACGCGCCGTGGCGCGCCACCAGCGCTTCCACCTCCGGAATGTACACGTCCACGGCCACGGCCTGGGCGAACCGGGCGAGCGCCGCCGCGGGCTGCGTGGGAAGAAGATCCAGTCCCTCCTGCCACCAACCGCGGCGCCGCAG
This sequence comes from Candidatus Bipolaricaulota bacterium, assembly GCA_030550535.1. GTDB lineage: Bacteria > Bipolaricaulota > Bipolaricaulia > Bipolaricaulales > Bipolaricaulaceae > DTER01. The sequence continues at coordinate 5,011 of JAUQPF010000048.1, read as the reverse complement.
CTCCTCCTCCGCCCTGGCGCGCATGCGCTCCCCCTTCGCCCGGTATTCCGGAAGCCGCCACACCGGAAACGCCAGGACCTCGTGCACACAGGCGTCGGGGATCGCAAACGCGCGGGGGTGGGAAACAATGCGGCCGTGCCAGGAAAGGCACCCTTCGCAGGTTCGCCAAGTCACGTTGGTGTAGCACTGGTAGAGCTGGAGGTGGCCGCGCAGGAGGTGGCCAAGAATGCGCAGGAAATCAAAAGGAGACATAAATGCCGAGGGTGGGAGTCGAACCCACACGCCCCTCGCGGGGCACGGGATTTTGAGTCCCGCGCGTCTGCCTGTTCCGCCACCTCGGCGTCCGGGCGATTATACCCCTGGGCCCTCGCGGGCCCGGCACCCCGCGCACACCCCGTAGCCCTGGATCACCACCTCCTTGAGGAAAAAACCCTGTTCCTGGGCGGCCTCCTCCACGGCCCGGCGCGACGCCTCCGTGGGGAACTCCCACACCCGGCCGCAGCGCCGACACACGAGGTGCCCATGGTCCTCCCGGCCGAAGGTGCGCTCGTAGTGGGCATGGGCCTCGCCGAACTCCACCTTGCGCACGAGCCCGGCGCGTTGCAAAAGCTCCAGGGTGCGGTAGACGGTGGCCGCGGAGACCCGCGGGCGCACAAGCCCCCAAAGCTCCGCGGCCTCGAAGTGCTTGGGGAGGTGGGCCAAGGCCTCCAGCACGGCCAGCCGGCTGCGGGTGACGTTGAGCCCCTCCCGCTGGAGGAAGCTCAGGAAAACCTCACGCGGGTCCGCTTCCCTCTCCATGGCTCCCTGGCCCTCGGAGGACGAGCTCCTTGAGCCTCACCCCAGCCTCCTTGGCCACAGGCCCGCACTTGGCCTGAAAGAGGAAGAAGATGGGGCCTCGCTCATGGGCGAGGCCCTCGAAGTTCCCCATGCCCTTGCTCACCACAAGGTCGGCGTCCCGGAAGCACGCGCGAAATTCCGGGGAACAAAGGGGCAGGAACACCCCGGGGAGGTCGGAGCCCGTGGTGACGACCTCCACCTCCGGGGGGAGGCCCACCCCCTGGAGGTCGGCCAGGGTCACGTCGTTGAGGATGGGCCCGGCCCGCACGGCGAGGACCACGTGCTTCCCCCGCTCCAAAAGCTCCTCAATCAGGATCCGGTCGGCCACGATCTCCCCCGCGTTGTCCGCAAGGTAAAGGACGGTGTGCGCCCCTTCCAGCATCGCCTGGAATCGCGGGAAATCCCAGCGGCCGCGGGGACTGGCCAGGGCCTGATCCAGCATGTTCAGGAAATCGATCTCTCGGTACACCCCGAGGTCCAGGGCGTTGGCGGCCGCGGCGATGTGCAGGGCCTCCTCCAGGGGGTTGGGGGCCGCGCGCACCCGCGCCTTGAGGTGGGGGTAAACCGCAAGAACCCGGGTGTTCCCCTCGCGTTTGGCGGGAAGGAAGGGGTCTCCCTTGCCCAGCCTTTCCCGCACGAGGGCGGCCACGGCCGCCCCCAGGGCGATGGGCGGCTCTTTCGGGTCCGCGCGCGCGGCCAGGGCCGCGGCCGCCGTCATGGCCTCCCAAAGCTTCCCCTCCTCCGCCCCGGCCAGCCGCCCCGCATTCAGCGTGGCTTGCAGGATGCAAGGGATGCACTCCGGGTACGTCCGCATTCGGCCCTCCTGTGCCGCGCTTTCCGGCAATCATAACCGGTGGCGCCCTCAACCCGGAAAAAGGGGCGCATCTGGACCTTCCGCCTGTACAATGGCGGGTTGTGCGGGAAAAGATCGTTCAATGGGCTTTGGATCTTTTGCGCTTCCCCACGGTGACGGGGCGCGAGGAACTCTGCGCGGCCTACCTCGTGGAGGAACTGGAACGGCTGGGGATGCGGGTGACCGAACAGCCGGTTTTGGGGGCGGGCGCCAACCTCCTCGCCGCCCGGGGGGAGGGCGGCCCCCTCCTCCTCACCCACCTCGACGTGTACCCGCCCTTTGAGCATCCTGACCCCTTCCTGCCCACGTTGGAGGACGGGGCCATCGTGGGGCGCGGGGCCGTGGACGCCAAGGGCCAGATCGCCGCCCTTCTGGCCGCCCTCCACCAGACCGAAGAACCGGTCCAGATCGCTTTGGTGGTGGACGAGGAGGAACTGGGCCGGGGCTCGGAGGCCCTGGAAATCCCGCCCCACGTGGAGGGCGCGGTGGTTCTAGAGCCCACCCGGCTGGCCATCGCCGTGGCCGAGGCGGGCTCGGTGGGCTTGGAGGTGCTGGTGCGGGGGCGGCCGGCCCACGGAACCACCCCCTGGGCCGGGGAATCCGCGATCGAGCGAGCCTTTTCCCTCTACCACCGGCTCCTCTCCGCGCCGTTCATGGCCCACCGCCACCCCCTCTTCCCCAAAGGGGCCTGGGTGAACCTGGGCCGCATCGAAGGGGGCTACGACACCATGGTCGTCCCGCCCCACTGCCGCATGGAGATGGACCTGGGGTTCGCCCCCGGCCTCTCCGCCCAGGAGGTCCTCCGCCAGACCGAGGAGGCCATGGCCGAGGCCGAGCGCCTCTTCGTCACCGACGCCTGGGAGCCTTGGGAGACGGAGGCGGAGGCGAAGGTGGTGCGGGCCCTGAGCCAGGCCTACGTGACGGCGCTGGGGCGGAAACCCCTTTTCACCGGCATGCCCTCCTGGACGGACGCGGCCAACCTGGTGCGCAAGGGGATATCCACGGTGGTGTTCGGCGCCGGGGACCTGGCCGTGGCCCACACCTGGCACGAGGCCGTGAGCCTTGCGGAGCTTGAGGCCTTAGCCCTGGTCCTGGCCGCCCTCATTCGCCTTTGGCCCCGGGTATAGGGCGGAACATGCGGATCCAGTCGCCCCAGCGGCCGATCTCCCGGAACCCCAGCTTCGCGTACCATTCCCGCGCTTTGTAGTTCCTTTCCCCCACCCAGAGGGCAGCAAGGGCCATGCCGCAGGCCCGGCCCAGGGCATAGGCCTCCTCCATCAGCGCGCGTCCCACTCCCCTCCCTTGCCAGGCCGGGGCCACCACGATCTCGTGGATCTCCAGCACCCGCCCCAGCTCCCAGTCCTTCCAGTCGGGGCAGGCCGCGATGAACCCCACGGGCCGCCCCTCGACCTCCGCCACGAGGAACCCCTCCTTGCAGGTGCGCCGCAGCCACTTCAGGTAGTGGCGGGCCTCGGCCGGGCCCTCCTCCCCGTACTCCTCCAGGCCTTGGTAGGCCGCAAGCAGGAGATCCACGAGGGCCGGGATGTCTTCCAGCGTTCCTGGGCGGATCGCGATCGTCCCCGTCGCTGGTCTTCCCTCCGGCATAAAAGAGAGGATCCCAAAAAGCCTAAGCCAGAACCCCCGGGCCTGCCAACCCCCTAGGTTCCTCCCAGATCCCGATGGTCGGGGACAGCAAAGGGGCTTAGGGTAGAGCTGTGCCGCTTGTCGTCTTTGCCGGAGCGCATCTTGGTTATGACTCCCAGCGGGTGCCCATCGGCGGCGGGGCCACGGTGGGGCATGCCCTGGTGCGCCACTGGGCCCAAACCCAGCCCTTTGAGATCCTCGTCCTGGGCAGCGGCCCCCTTCCGCCCCACCCCCAAGTCCCCTACCACCGCCTGCCCGTCGCTGAGGGGGATCTTCTCACCAACTTCTCCGTGCGGCGGTACGCCCGCATGTCCCGGGAATTTGAGCACGAGGTCACCCGCTTTCTTGCGCGCCTGGCCAAAGAACGGGATCCCCGCGACGTTGTGGTCCTGCACAACGACATCGTGGAGGCCGGGGATTTCGCGGCCCTCGCGCGCCTGGGCTTTCGGCAAGCGACGATCTTCCACGTCGACGTCGTGGACTACACGGCCCAGATTTATTTGCGGGGCATTCTTTCCGCGCCAACCTTGGCCGGGCTTTGGCGGGGCCTGGCCCGCACCCCCTTGACCCAACTCGCCCCCGACGTCCTGAAGCTCATCTTCGACAAACAAGAGCGCTGCGCGCGGTTCTGCGACCGCCTGATCGTGCCCTCCTCAGGGATGGCCGAGGTTCTGCGCGCTTCCTACCCGTGGCGCACCGCGGAGGACGTGGTGGTCGTGCCCTGGGGGGCGTTGGCTGATCCGGAGCCTCCGGGTGTGGCCGAGGCCGTGGAGGAGCTGCGCCGGCGCTATGACCCGGCCGGACGCCCCGTCCTCCTCACCCTGTCCCGCATCTCCCCGGAAAAGGGCCAGGACCTCCTCCTTCGGGCCCTACGGATCTGGGACCGGCGCGAGCGGCGAGAGCTTCTTCTTTTCATCTGTGGAGAGGCGGCGTTCATGCACGGCCGGCCGTACTTGCAGAGGCTGCGGCGGCTCGCGGCGAAGCTGCGGCGCACCGAGGTGGTCTTCCCCGGGCACGTGGGCGGGGTGCGGAAGCACGCGTTTTTCCGTCTTGCGAACCTCTACGTTTTCCCTTCCCGCCACGAAAGCTACGGGCTGACCCTGATGGAGGCCATGGCCGCCGGTCTTCCCGTGCTCACCACAAACCACCGCTCCGCCCGTGACCTTGTGCGCTCGGAGTTCGGCCTCGTGGTGGCCCCCCACCCCCGGGACCTCTACCGCGGACTTGCCCGCCTTCTTTCCCAGCCTGAGGAACTTGGGATTTTGGGGCAAAAGGCCCGGCGGTTCGCGCAAGCCCATCCGTTCGGCCAGGCCGCCGAGCGCTTGGCCCAAGTCCTCTGGGAGCTCGTGGCTACGCCCAAGCCCGCGCCCGTTCCCTAGCGCCCCACCGGCTCCTGCCTCCACCCCAAAAGAAGGAGAAAGCTCAAGGCATGCCAGGCCCCGAGCATCACAAAAAGCGGGGCCAAGCCCAGGACCTCACCGAGGAACCCCGCCACCAAAGGGCCCAGCGCTCCGCCCACGCTCCAAAGCCAAAGGGTGAAAAGCGTCTGGCCAGTGACCCATTGCTGGGAAGGAACCAGCTTGGCGATCAGGGCCGTGCTGCCCGTGATGAACGGGGCCCAGGCTGAAGGCGCAAGAAACGCATAGCTCCAAAAGAGGCCCCCAGGCTGGGAAAGGA